>JAEYRF010000048.1 GCA_023409615.1 Bacillota bacterium
CTGTTCACCTGCCGGGATCACATGGGTTAAAACCTCTGCTCCCGATATTTTTAGCTCACTGACACAGTCGGCACAATAATACTGCTCCACATTGCTGTCCGTTATGAGCAATATTTTCCCTCGAAGCCTGGCATCGCTGCAGGTTTTACCCAGTCCGTTAAAATCACCTGCAATATAGATGGGGTATCCCCTGTCCCCTAAATTCACATTTAATTTAACCATTGCATCCCCTATACCCTTGAAACCACAAACAAAACTTTCTCACCGTTGATGTTCCATTCCTTGCTGTAACCTTCACCCTTGGATGCAAGGACTTCATCTGCCAGAACTTCTTCACCTATCAATGCTCTGTTGCGTTCAAAAATGGCACTGATTTTCTCATTATCTCCGTAGTAAACACGGATATGGTTCTGCACCTCAAAACCGGCTTCCTTCCTCATTGTCTGCAGCTTGCTTATAATCTCACGGACAAAGCCTTCCTCCACCAACTCCGGTGTCATGTTCATATCCAGCACGACAGTGATATCCCTGTCGCTTTCAGACACAAACCCTTCCTTCTGTGCAGTTTCCACAAGCACATCCGAAAGTTCCAGCTTCACAGCAGTGCCCTCAAGTTCAAAGCTGACACTGCCATCAGTGTTAAAGCTGTCCATCAGTTCGTTTCCGTCAACTGTTAACAAATACTCTCCGATCTTTGGCACAAGCTTGCCATACCTTGGTCCCAGTGTGCGAAGCTGTGGTTTAAATTTATAGGTAGTAAATCCGGAGGCATTCTGTGTATATGTGATCTGTTTCACGTTCAATTCATCCGCCACCAGATCCTTATACATTTGAGGCAATTCCTTTTCATCCTTAATATACATGTTGCAAATAGGCTGACGGTTTTTCACAGCTGCCGTATTTCTGCATGCGCGTCCCAGGACGACCAGCTTTAGTACCTTATCCATATTGGTCTCCAGATCAAGATCAATATACTTCTCCTCAACAGTCGGATAGTCGCACAGATGTACACTTTCCGGGGCATTTGGATCGATGTTTCTGACCAGATTTCCGTAAATCTCCTCACTGATAAATGGTACGAAAGGCGCAGCGGTCTTGGATAGCTCCACCAATACAGTGTAAAGTGTCATATATGCATTAATCTTATCCTGAGTCAGTTCCTTCGTCCAGAAACGTTCTCTGCATCTTCTGACATACCAGTTGCTAAGTTCATCCACAAATTCCTGGATGTCCCTTGCAGATTCGGTGATACGGTAATTCTCTAAGTTTTTATCCACTCTGCTGATCAGTGTATAAAGTCTGGAAAGGATCCACTTATCCATTACTGCCAGCTTATCCTTCTCCAGCTCGTACTCAAGCGGATTGAATCTATCAATGTTGGCGTAGAGAACATAGAAAGCATAGGTATTCCAAAGAGTACCCATAAACTTTCTCTGGCTTTCACTCACTGCTTCCTCATAGAATCTGCTTGGCAGCCACGGTGCGCTTCCGGTATAAAAATACCAGCGTACAGCATCTGCGCCCTGTTTATCAAGAACTGTCCACGGGTCGATGACATTGCCCTTGTGCTTGCTCATTTTCTGACCGTCCTTGTCATTGACATGGCCAAGTACGATACAGTTTTTAAAGGCCGGCTCATCAAACAGAAGCGAGGAAATAGCCAGCAGCGTATAGAACCAGCCTCTTGTCTGGTCGATAGCTTCACTAATAAAGTCTGCAGGATAATTATCTTCAAACTTTTTCTTATTCTCAAAGGGATAATGCCACTGGGCGAAAGGCATTGCACCGGAATCGAACCAACAGTCTATTACCTCGGAAACCCTCGTCATCTCCCCTGAGCATTCCGGGCACTTTAGATGGATCGCATCGACAAACGGTTTGTGCAGTTCAATATCCTCAGGCACATTCTCTCCAAGTTCTTTTAATTCGGCAATGCTTCCCACTAAATGTCGGTGTCCGCATTTACATTCCCAGATAGGCAATGGAGTGCCCCAATATCTGGACCGGCTAAGTCCCCAGTCCACGACGTTTTCAAGGAAGTTCCCCATACGTCCGTCCTTGATGTTCTCTGGCAGCCAGTTGATGCTGTTATTATTTTTCAACAGCTTGTCTCTGATCGCTGTCATCTTGATAAACCAAGTGTCACTGGCATAATACAGCAGCGGCGTATCACATCTCCAGCAGAACGGGTAGGAATGCTCGTATTCCATCAACTTGTAGACCAGACCTCTAGCTTCCAGATCCTTTATGATCAATGGATCTGCAGCCTTTACAAACATGCCCTTCCACGGTTCGACTGCATCCACAAATTTACCATGTTCATTGACCATTTGCACAAATGGCAGATCATTAGCCCTACCAACCTTGGCATCATCCTCACCAAACGCTGGAGCAGTATGAACGATTCCTGTACCGTCGGTCAGTGTGACAAAATTGTCGCAGACCACATAATAAGCCTTTTTTTCAGGCTTTGCAAAATCGAATAACGGTTCATATTCCATACCGCGCAGCTCAGAACCTTTACAGCTTCCTATTACACTGAATTCATCCTTCAGAACGGCAGCAGCCAGAGCTTCGGCAAGGATATATGTCTCTTCACCGCAATTTGCGCGGATATACTTTTCATCAGGATTGACGGTCAATGCAACGTTAGAAGGCAGTGTCCACGGCGTAGTAGTCCAGGCCATCAGATAAACACCCTGTTCTCCTTTTACACGGAACTTTGCATAGACAGACGTTTCCTTTACATCCTTATATCCCTGTGCCACCTCGTGGCTTGAAAGAGAGGTTCCGCAACGCGGGCAATATGGCACAATCTTGTGACCCTTATATAACAGGCCCTTATCCCAGATTTGCTTCAATGCCCACCACTCGGACTCGATATAGGTATTTTCATAAGTGATGTAAGGATCTTCCATGTCAGCCCAGAAGCCGACACGGTCACTCATTTCTTCCCACTCATGCTTATATTTCCAAACGCTCTCCTTACATTTCTGAATGAAAGGTTCAACGCCGTATTCTTCAATCTGAGGCTTCCCGTTGATGCCAAGAAGCTTCTCGACTTCCAGTTCAACCGGCAGGCCATGAGTATCCCATCCCGCTTTTCTGAGGACATCGTAGCCCTTCATTGTCTTGTATCTGGGGATGATATCCTTTATCGTACGGGTAATAATATGCCCTATGTGCGGTTTTCCGTTCGCTGTCGGAGGTCCGTCATAAAATGTGAACGGCTCATTGCCTTCTCTGAATTTCAGGCTTTTCTCAAATATTCTGTTATCCTTCCAGTATTTCAGGACCTCTTGCTCTCTTTCCACAAATTTCAGATCTGTAGATACTTTTTTGTACATAGCTGCCTCCTAATGCTTTCTTAATGCTTTCTTAATGCTTATTAATGCTCTATAAATGGTAATAAATCCGTATAAATTAAAAACCCCCCAATCCCATAAAAAACAGGGACGAGAGGATCATATCTCACGCGGTACCACCCGGATTACCGTCAAATGCCACCGGATAGTCCGGATGCAAAACGGTCACTTGTAACCACATATAACGGTGTGAACCGGTTTATCATACTAACCATTCGGCCAGATACGGCATTCTCTTTTCAGAAACATGGTACCTTGCTGAACACGGCTTTCAAAAAACAGCTCCCGGATGATTTTCATGAGCTCTCCCTGCAAGCTTCCACCAACCGCCCGCTCTCTGTTAGGTTCCAGGCTCTTTACTCGTTCCGATCATCGCTTTTCAATATTACAAAGAATTATACAACACTGCCCGATTGCTGTCAACAAAGACATGTCAATGTCATTTCGTCAGGTCATTTCGCCATCAATAATAACCTCAACCACTATGATTCTGAACTTTAAACAGCACATTATTCTCAGTCTTCCGAATCTTCTTCAAATATCTGCTTTAACAGTTCCAACTGGGACATCAGCAGCATTTCACATTTAGATTTGAATAGATGTAGCTTCTTTTTAGAATCTTCATATTCAAACCTGATCTTCACTACTTCCTGGTTGGCATCATTTATCAGCTTCTGCGCCCTGAGCTCGGCTTCACGGATGACATTGTCAGCCTTCTCATATGCATTCTTCTTGATATCCTCGCCGGTCTGCTGCGCCACCAGAAGTGCATTCTGTAAAGCCTCCTCGATGGTTTTATAATGCTGCAGGCCTTCATTGAGCAATGCCATCTTGTCCTTCAGTTCCACATTCTCGCGGATGTATGCGCTGTAATCCTCAATGACCTTATCGAGAACGTCGTTAACCATATCCTCGCTGTACCCTGTAAAATGCTTCTTGAATGTGATATTCTGCAGATCATTCGGCGTATAATTCATACTGAACCCCTCTTTAAACAAATTTCTTAATCAGTATCGCAATCCTGTCCTTCTTTGTTCTTCCTCCGACCTTATCCAGTACGGCTTTCCCCTTGCCGCGAAGACTTATAGTATCCCCTTCGCGCACCTGCTTATCAACGCTTAGTGTGGCCTTCCAATTTAGCTGAACCTTCCCGGCCTTGATAAACTCAGCGGCTTTGCCTCTGGATAGTCCAAATGAATGTGCACATAAGCTGTCGAGTCTGAGTGCCGCTACTGTTGTCTTTATCTCAGAAATCCTCGGTTCCGGAGTAGACAATTCCATTATATCAGATATTGTGACATCAACACCTATATTTCCCACTTTAAAAAGATTTTCTGTAATATACTGCGAAATCTCACTGAGCACTATAATGCTGCAGGACTCTTCACGTACAAGTATGTCTCCTGTTACCTCTCTCCTGATACCAAGACTCATTAATGCACCCAGGTAATCTCTGTGAGATAGGGTGTTTCTGCATAATGGCTTGATTTCAATGCTTTTGAGTATTTCATTCTTAAATCGCAGCAATTCACTATCTTCAATAAATTCAGGCCGAAAAAGGACAACTGCCCTTTCTGCCATTGCAAACCCGCCAAAAAATGAATATTCACAGGTAGAAACAGATGAAAGCAGTTTTTCTGCCAATTGGACCTGATGAGGGTCTAAAAAATCGGAATGAGCAAGCCTATGTGCTTTGGCTGTAAATTCAGCTTTATCCAGCAGTCTTGCCATAGCAAGCCTGTCATCCGGTTTATTTATATACGATAGGAGTTCTCTCATTTAAATTACTTTACCCAAGGGAAGGCAGCAGTCTTATTCTTCATCTCATCCTTGAACGCGGCACCCATAACGTCGACATTGTTTGGAGCAACAAGGAAAATGCCTGAGGACACCTTTTGTATATCCCCATCAAGTCCGTAGACCGCTCCGCTAAGGAAATCCACGACTCTTTGTGCTGTTTCCTTGCTTATGCTTTCAAGATTGACAACTACAGGCTTTTTATTTTTGAGATGATCACAGATATCCCGTGCGTCGTCAAAAGTCTCAGGCTGCATAATAACAACCTTAAATTGGTTATTTGTATGGATATTGACTACTTTGTTCTGCTGCGCTTTTTTAGAAAATGATTGTAGATATTTTGGTTGTTGATAGGATTCTTCACTGATGTCATCTTGCAGTTCGTCGGTTACTTCTTCGGATTCTTCCTCTTCTTCCGCTTCCCACCCAACCAGATTCAGCATCTTGTTCAGTAGTTTTGCCATTCGTATAATCCTCCGTTTTTCTTTAGTATGCTCTGTTCCATCTATTTCATTATGGCAGAGCCATTAGCGTTTTCCAAATAAAGCCGTACCAATTCTTACCATGGTGGAGCCTTCCTCAATTGCCACCTCAAAGTCATTGCTCATGCCCATTGAAAGGCATTCCATATCTATATTATCAATATTTTCCTGCCTGATGTCAATAAGTAATTTTCGCAAGTCCGAAAATACCCACCTGATATCTTCAGGATCAGTAACCAGAGGGGCTATCGTCATTAATCCTCTTATCCTAATATTTCCCAATTTGCCTACTTCCCTGACAAACTTCAATGTGTTTTCAGGGCTGATACCAAACTTGGTATCCTCCCCTGCAATATTGACCTGAACCAGTGCATTGAGCTGCCTGCCAGCCTTTTCAGCTCTTTTCTGAATCTCAAGCGCCAGCTCCATGCTGTCGAGCGAGTGGATCATGCTGACCTTGTCCGAAATATACTTGACCTTATTTGTCTGCAAATGTCCAATAAGGTGCCAATTACATTTCATATCCAATATATCGTATTTATCACATAATTCCTGAACCCTATTTTCACCAAAATCTGTAATGCCACATTGAAATGCCTCTTTTATCCGGTCTGTGCCTACGGTCTTACTGACTGCAATGAGCTTCACTTCCCCCGCATTTCTCCCGCTTCTCAGAGCCGCCTCCCGAATCCTTCCATTGATCACATCAATATTCTCACTTATATAATCTAAATCAGTTGTCATTTTTCAATGATCTCCCCTTCCACTATCCGTTCAGGATTCATAATATATGTGTCATATAAATTTACCATCTTTTCATATTCCTTTTCAGGAGTGCTGATAATCGCATATTCTTCATCGCTGCAGAGAATGTTCACCGTCCTGCTCGAGGCTACATTGTACTTTATCAGCATAATCTTTCCTGTTGTCCCATCGGCAGAAATATCCCACAGACTCTTAAGCGGTACCTTGAGACCTTCCTGAGTATTGTTAATGAAGTCTACATGGACTACTCTTGACCTGGATAACAAATCTGCTCCCCTGCTCATCTGTATGACCACAACCGATCCATCTCCGGCAGAAGATATTATATTCGTTATAATACCTGTGGTCTCGAGACCGACACTATTAATCCTCAGCAGTATCCTGTCACCTTCTTCGTAGTCCCGTGCATTTACAGCAGGGATAGCTGCAGCAATATATATGTCCGTTCCCTTGATGACCTTGGCCGCAGGTGAACTTGCCTGCACCTTTCCATCTGTACTTGTGGTCTTTCCGTTCGCATTCTGTTCAATTATTCTTTTCAAATCCAACGGCTTCAGATCTCCGATTTTATCCGGGCTCAATACTGATTCATAACCATCTATTACATAGGAAACGACTCCGGAAATATTGGTTCTGACCTCCACGGTATTCGCATTTATTTTATCCTGAATTGCCTTCTTCTGTTCCAATAATGAACTTATGTAGCCGCCTGTTGAGTTTTCCCCAACGATCTCAGCCTTCTTTTCCACAATTTTACCAATACCGATCCTGCGTCTGGCCATCTCTTCAAAGTCTCTTGCATTGCAGGCAAGAATCAAGTCCTGTATTTCAAGTGCAATCTCATCATCCAGTCTGATCAGATCCTCCGAGAAAAAGTCTGCCTTTTCTGCCTGTTCCATGCGAGCCTTGACTATTTTTGCGTTTACTTCCTCCATATCAGCAATAAACTGTTCAGATGTATCATTCATAATCATTGCGATACGTGAATAAGCTGCAGTCCTCTCTCCCTCGGCTATTTCATCGATAACTCTGCCCGTAATTGCAGAAGGCTCCAACAGTTCCTCATCTCTAATGATGACTGCGGTTGTCTGGATATATTTCTCGATGTTGCCGTTCCTGATGACATCCCGCGTGATATGACTGCCGGATAGCCAGTTTAAGAGTGATGGAATATAGAGAAGCATAAACAAAAAAAGCAGCAGGCTGCCGTAAGTGACGCGCTTGAAAGCAGACCCCTTTTTCAGATCACTTTGGCTATGCTCCGGCTGGCTGTATTCCTGTTGAGGAAAATCAATTGTTTTCTTCATCTTCTCTTTAGCATCTTTTTCTTTCATCTTTAGGTACCTTCTATTTACCGATCTGCCTCATAACCTCATCTGACAATATCGGTCTATCTGGCAAACGTGTCTGTTGTTATAACTTTATAAGCTTTCTTTCCTTCATAAATTTCAATGCAATCATTACACCAAGTTTCACATGTTCATAAACCAATCCCCCCTGCATGTAAGCGGTATAGGGTGATTTCAATGGAGCGTCAGCACTCAGTTCAATGGAAGACCCCTGAATAAATGCACCTGCTGCCATTATAACCGGGCTGTCATACCCGGGCATATCCCAGGGTTCAGGGGTTACAAACGCATCTACCGGTGAACCCTTTTGAATTCCCTGACAGAAAGCAATCATACTTTCAGGATTGTTGAACTGTATCGCCTGTATTATATCACTTCTCAACTGGTCTGGTGATGGAGATGTTTCAAAGCCCATCTTCTGCATAACTGCTGAACATAGTACGGCTCCTTTCAGGCTCTCTGCCACTACATGAGGAGCCATAAACAAGCCCTGAAACATCAACCTGTTATTTCCCAGAGTAGCGCCGACTTTACTGCCCAGACCCGGCGTAGTAAGCCTGTAGGACGCATTCTGTACATATCTTCTCTTTCCTGCGATATAACCGCCTGACAGCGCCAGACCGCCTCCCGGATTTTTAATCAGGGATCCGGCGATAATATCTGCTCCGACCTCCACCGGCTCCTCAGTTTCAACAAATTCACCATAGCAGTTGTCCACCATCACGATAGTATTATTATTCATTTCCTTAATGACTTCAATAGCCCTCTTAATTTCCATTATCTTTAGGGCAGGTCTCCAGCTGTATCCGCGCGATCGCTGTATTAATACCATAGTGGTTTTTTCGGTTACGACCTCACGCACACTGTTCAAATCGATGCTGCCATCCTCAAGCAGCTCCACCTGCCTGTAATGGATACCAAAATCCTTTAGTGACCCTGATCCCTCACCCCTGATACCAATGACCTCCTCCATAGTGTCATAAGGTTTTCCTGTCACAGACAGCAATTCGTCACCGGGACGCAGATTCCCGTACATACATACGGCCAGAGCATGTGTGCCTGCGACAAACTGATGCCGTACAAGCGCATTCTCTGCTTTAAATATCGTTGCATATACAGCATCAAGTATCTCTCTTCCCCTGTCGTCATATCCGTAGCCTGTTGTGCCGCCAAAGTGGGAATCGCTCAATTTGTGCTTCTGCATGGCAGATATCACCTTGTACTGATTCATCTCCCTGACAGACTCTATATCCTTGAAAACATCCTTAATTTCATTTTCGGCTGATTGGGTCATTCTGAGAATAGTTTCATCAATACCAAACTCATTCTTCAAATAATTCTGGAAAGAAATATTCATTATATTGCAATTCCTCTCTTGTTCATTTTCTGCAAACAATACACGCATTTGTTACAGATTTATCCTATAATCATTTTATCTTACTTGGGGAAGCATTTCAACGTCAATGAGCAATTCGAGCTGAACTTTATAGCTCTTGCAAATGAAGCTTTTGTTTCCGTTATTGTACAATAGCACTTTGAAGTAGTAATATGCCTACCTGTATTGATTGTCTGTCCTCCTCCTTGCTTTCCTGTGAACACTGTTGTAACATGGTGATACATGTTGTCCTGAGGTATTCGGGACAGGATATGAAGGGGAATACAATGAAACTTAGCCTGACAGTAACTCCGGAGGATAATGCAAAAACAGTCAAACAGCTGCTCAAAGGAAATATGCATATCTCTGAGAGATTAGTAAAGCAAATGAAATTTTCAGGAAGAATCCTTCTTAATACGGTCCCGGTTCATGTGAATGCTGTTGTTAAGGAAGGCGATCTTCTGGAAGCAGTGGTTGAGTCGGAGGAATATAATGAAAATATAGTTCCTGAGCCAATGGACCTGGACATACTATATGAGGACGAAAACCTCATCGCCATCAACAAACCCGCAAATACGGTAGTCCATCCGACCTTCAGACATAATACCGGCACAGTTGCAAATGGTCTGATGTACCATCTTCTCGGCAAAAACGTCAAAACTCTTGTACGTCCTGTCAGCCGCTTGGATCGCGACACATCCGGCATTATTCTATTTGCGCTGAACCCCTTCATTCAGCAAGGTCTAATCAATCAAATGCATGTTAAAACCTTTACTAAAGAATACATTGGACTCGTTCACGGAACCTTCAACAAGAGCACGGGTACGATAGACCTTCCGATTCAAAGGCTTGCCGGAAGCATCATGCAGCGTCATACATCGCAGGAGGGCTCACCTAGTGTGACTCATTATGAAATCCTTGAAACCTTCAGGGATGCCACATATCTGAAATTTATACTCGAAACCGGCAGGACTCATCAGATTCGTGTTCATTGCCAAGCAATCGGACATTCACTAATCGGCGATACGTTATACCCTCTGCCTGAATTCGATCATATTTATGAAGGACTAATGCCCAGACAAGCCCTGCATTCGCACCGAGTTACCTTTACCCATCCATTCACTAATAAAGTTCTTGATCTCGAAGCATCCGTCCCGGATGATATCATGCATGCTCTGGAAATATTAAGAAATATATAATTATAATTTACTATATTTTTCATTAATGGTATCATATATCATAGTAACTTTTCTTCGGGAGGAAAATTTATGGAAGTACTAAAAGAAAGGTATTCAATCACTGAATTAAGTGAAATGCTTAATATAACAGACCATGCACTCAGGTTCTATGAAAAGGAATTCGAACTGACAGTTCCGAAGGATGAGAGAGGGAGGCGCTACTATACCACCCCCTTGGCTAATATCATGTACAAGGTCAAGGTCATGCGCTCTGAAGGACTTGAAATAAAAGCAATTAAGAAAATTCTTCAGGATGAGTGCGTTTTTGAAGCACCTCAGGCTTATACAGTTACAGAAGCCACGTCATTGGTATCTCCGGTTAAAAATGAAAAGGAATATGAAGCGATCCAGATTATTTTACATGATATTGGAAAGCAGCTTACACAGGAGATCTCTAATGAGGTCATTTCTGTCAGGGATCATCTGACCCGGGAAATCAACAAAACAAAGCTTGAATTAGGCGCCTGCGTTGAAAACAGCATGCGCCGGTTGGAAAACAAGATGGAAAAACACTATGATGAAGTTGATCAAGCTTTAGGTAAATGGAGAGAAAAAAGCAAGAAACGTTCCGCAAAAAGACTTTTTAGGAAAATATTCAGGAAGATATAAGACGGGGATATAGCTAAATTCATTGATAGTTGAGAATCGGGTAGGAGGCTACCCATTAATTGAGTAGCCGACCTCCCACAGCACCGTACGTACCGTTCGGTATACGGCGCTTCCAAAGTTTACACTTACTTTGCAGAATAACATTCGACAAAACTGAAATA
>JAEYRF010000093.1 GCA_023409615.1 Bacillota bacterium
TGATCGAAAGTGGAAATCGCCTTGATCAGGCCAATTGTGCCGATGGAAATCAAATCATCGCTGTCGCTGCTGTATGTGCCGTACTTTTTCACAATATGGGCTACGAGCCGAAGGTTTCGTTCAATAAGTGTATTTCTGGCATCATCGCTGCCTTCTTTGTATGCTTCTATGAATTTTTGTTCTTCTTCCGGTGATAATGGCTGTGGAAATGAGTTGGAGTTCGTAACATAGCCAAGCTGAAAAAACATACTGCCAAGGACTTCATTCAACACGGTGAATAAGAAGTGCAGCAAACATAGCACCTCCCCCCATAAAATTGGTCACCATATAAGTATATGAAGTGAATGACAATAAATTGCCTGTACTATTTATAAATATTTTTTTAATTTGATTGATAATAATTTTCTCTCGTGTTATACTATTTAACGATTAAATACACACACGGTTTGACGTTCGGATAAGTGCCAACAGGTCTTCCGGACGGGTGATAATCGTGGAGGTATAAACTTAAGGAGGACATATAATATGTCAGTTATTTCAATGAAACAGCTGCTGGAAGCAGGTGTCCATTTTGGACATCAAACCAGGAGATGGAACCCCAAAATGGCCGAATACATCTTCACGGAGAGAAACGGCATCTACATCATCGATCTGCAGAAAACCGTCAAGAAAGTAGAAGAAGCTTATTTCTTTATCAGGGAGATCGCTATGAACGGCGATGATGTCCTTTATGTCGGCACGAAGAAGCAGGCACAGGATTCAATCAAGGAAGAGGCTGAAAGAAGCAGCCAGTATTATGTTAATGCAAGATGGCTCGGCGGTATGCTCACTAATTTCAAAACAATTCGCAAGAGGATTGACAGACTTAACCAGCTTGAAAACATGGAAAAGAACGGATTATTTGAAGTATTGCCTAAGAAGGAAGTCATCAAGCTCAAAGCTGAGATGGAAAAGCTGGAGAAATACCTTGGCGGCATAAAAAACATGAAGAAACTCCCTGGAGCCATGTTCATCGTTGACCCAAGGAAGGAAAGAAATGCCATCCTTGAAGCAAGGAAACTGGGTATTCCCGTAGTCGCTATCGTCGATACCAACTGTGATCCTGATGAAGTAGATTATGTTATTCCTGGTAATGATGATGCAATCAGAGCTGTTAAGCTTATTGCTTCAAAAGTTGCTGACGCGATCCTTGAAGGACGCCAGGGCGAACAGATGGAAGACGAAACTACTGAATCTGATGCTGATGCAAAAATCAATGAAGTCGATGATGTTGCAGCAGAATAAGTGCCATTTATGTGGCTAACAATATGATTATTAATGTTTGGAGGAATTTGGATGATTACGGCGGAAATGGTAAGACAACTTCGTGAAAGAACTGGTTCAGGCATGATGGATTGTAAGAAAGCTCTTGTTGAATCAGACGGCAATGTTGAAAAAGCGATAGAATTTTTAAGAGAAAAGGGTCTGGCAGCAGCTGCAAAGAAATCCGGAAGGATTGCTGCAGAAGGTCTTGTAGATTCATATATACATGGTAATGGCAGAATAGGCGTGCTTGTTGAAGTCAACATTGAAACTGACTTCGCAGCAGCAAATGAAGATTTCAAGCAGCTTGTTAAGGATATTGCAATGCAGATCGCTGCTGCTAAGCCTGAGTATGTAAAAAGAGAAGAAGTACCTGCAGGAACTCTTGAAAAAGAAATGAGCATTCTCAGAGCACAGGCCAAGAATGAAGGAAAGCCCGATAAGATTATTGATAAAATGGTTGAAGGCAGAATTGATAAATTCTACAAAGAAATTTGCCTCTTGGAACAGCCGTGGATCAAGGATCCGGACAAGACTATTCAACAGCTTATCACTGAAAAAATTTCTACAATCGGAGAAAATATCAGTGTCAGAAGGTTTGCAAGGTTTGAAAGAGGCGAAGGCCTTGAGAAAAAGGAAGAAAACTTTGCTGAAGAGGTTGCCAAGCAAATCGGCGGCTAGAAAATTTTTATCGGTCAAGAAGCCTGAGATTACGCTGCATAAGCGTTTTCCCAGGCTTTTCTTGATTCCTGACATGTAGAGATTTATACTTTCTGGAAAACATACAAGCCTTTTGGAAAAACTTGTTGCATCTATTTGTGAATGGTACAATATCAATAATAACTCCAGAGGGGGAATCATAAATGACCGATAAGCTATTAAAGCAGTTGGAGTTTCTGATTGAAGCAGATAAGATGAAAACTGTGTTCCGACAGACACTTCTTATGGATAAGTCGCGGCAGGAGAATGATGCGGAGCACTCGTGGCATTTTGCGTTAATGGCGCTGACTCTGTTTGAGTATGTGGGTTTTGACGGCGTTGATATAAACCGTGTTTTGAAAATGGCATTGCTGCACGATTTAGTCGAAATCTATGCCGGTGATACATTCGCATATGACAGTGTTGGAATTATTGATAAGCAGCAGCGTGAGATAGAAGCAGCAGATAAGCTGTTTTCACTCCTTCCTCAGGAAATGGCGGCGGAATATCGTTATTTATGGGAAGAGTTTGATGCGATGAATACGCCGGATTCCATGTATGCTGCGGCGATTGATCGCTTACAGCCGTTTCTCAGCAATTATAAAACGGACGGACACACATGGGTTAAGCACAGGGTTAGTTTGGATAAGATTTATGTCCGTATGGCCCCTGTGAAGGACGCTCTCCCTGCACTTTGGGAATTCGTGGAGTATGTTATCAAAGATTCCTGTGAAAAGGGGTATATACAGCCCAGCCCAGATTCTATTGATGAAAAGAAAGTAGATAACAATGCGTAACGAGCAGGAAATGACGAATTTGATTCTAGACGTGGCCAAGGCTGATGAGCGGATACGGGTGGTTCTGCTGTCAGGCTCACGAGCGAACCCTGCTGTACCGAAAGATGTTTATCAGGATTATGACGTTACCTTTTTTGTTGCTGACATTGCGCCTTTCTACAAAAATCCTGCCTGGGTCGAAGCTCATTTTGGCAAGCCACTAATAATGCAGATGCCTGAAGCTATGCGCTACCCAGATGGGGACGGCAATTTCAATTATATGATGATTTATCCTGATGGGAATCGTATTGATTTGAACTTTGAGTTTAGAAGCTATATAGACGAGGGAGAGCCTGCAATCGTTCTGCTTGATAAAGACAACGGTAGCGGATTCATACCAATCGTCCGTGCTACCAGCGACAAGTACTGGCATATAAAACCGCCTTCACCGCTTTTCTTCTACTCTTGCTGTAATAACTTCTGGTGGTGTCTCAATAACGTGGCAAAAGGTATTGCGCGCGATGAGCTTTCCTATGTCATGTATATGCTTAACAACATAGTTAGGACTGAATTACACGATATGATGAACTATTATATTGGCACACAGTGTGGATTCAATCTTACTACAGGAAAAGATGGCAAGTATTTTAAGAAATATTTGTCGCCGGAACTGTATGCTCAGTATTCTGCTACGTATAGCGGAAGCGATTATGTTAGCATTTGGGCGGCTGTTGATGTGATGTGCAATTTGTTCCACACTATGGCTATGGTGGTTGCCGCACAATTCAGTTTTACTTACCGTCAGGAAGAGGAGGATGGAATGCGGGAATACTTGAGGATGGTACGAGAGGGAATCATTAAATGAACGGGACAATCAGGTATTTAACCAATCAATTATTGAGTAAATCGTAATAAGCAAATCTAATAAATCATAGAAAACAAATCTAACAAATCGCAGAAAAGTATGGATTGGTTAATGCGTATATGCTATAATGTCTATCGGGTAATGTATGAATACGAATACCCGTTGGGCTTGTGCATGAGACTCGGGAAATGATTGAGGCAGGCCCGCACAGGGGCATAATAAATGCGTGATATAAAGAAAAATAGAACTGGGTATAATAGACGCGGAATATAGGCAGGGCAAACGTGGATGAGAGGGGGCATATAGAAAATATGGTCCCTTTTTTAGAAAGTCAGTTGTAGTTTTGTAGCAGGATTTTGAGTTTTTATGTAGAACAATAATAGATGAGTGGGGGTAGTAACCAACATGACACCAAAATATAAAAGAGTTTTGCTGAAACTGAGTGGAGAAGCACTTGCGGGAGATATGAAGTCGGGTATTGATGCGGATAAGCTCGCGGCTATATCCGATAAGATTTGTGAAGCCCACAGGATGGGAGTCGAGATTTCTATTGTTGTCGGCGGAGGGAACTTCTGGAGGGGCAGAACCGGAGTAGGCATGGACAGAAGCACAGCCGATCATATGGGCATGCTGGCTACAGTTATTAATGCACTTGCGTTGCAGGATGCTCTGGAGTCAAGAGAAATACCCACAAGAGTGCAGTCAGCTATTGAAATGCGCCAGATTGCAGAGCCTTACATAAGAAGAAAAGCTGTGAGGCATCTGGAAAAGAAGAGGATAGTAATATTTGCATGTGGTATTGGTAATCCATACTTCTCAACAGATACAACGGCTGCTTTGAGAGCTGCGGAAATAGACGCTGATATCATTCTGAAGGCTACGATGGTAGACGGTGTGTACGATAGTGACCCGAAGAAAAATCCGAACGCGGTTAAGTTTGACACTATCAGCTTTGCAGAGGCTTTGACTAGAAGACTTGGTTCGATTATGGATTCTACGGCACTGTCACTGTGTATGGACAACAAAATACCCCTAATTGTTTTTGATCTGAGCGATCCTAATAATATACTTAGGGTTATCTCCGGTGAAAAAATCGGAACGGTTTTATCCTAAGGATCGGCTAAAATATTTTAGCGATCCATAAAAGAATCTATTAAAGGAGGTTTTTTTAATGGCAGATACTTCTTACAAAGAAATCGAAGAAAAAATGGGGAAAACGATCAATGCCTTGAAGGAGGATTTGGCTGGCTTGAGGGCAGGAAGGGCAAATCCGGCGATATTGGACAAAATAACAGTAGACTATTATGGGGTGCCGACTCCGATAAACCAGCTGGGCAGCGTTTCTGTGCCTGAAGCTCGTGTGATTGTTATTCAGCCATGGGAGGCAAAAATACTCAAGGAAATTGAAAAGGCAATCCAAAAATCCGATATAGGAATCAATCCCAATAATGATGGTAAGGTCATCCGGCTTTTATTCCCGATATTGACGGAAGAGAGAAGAAAAGAACTGACAAAGAGTGTGAAAAAGCACGGAGAAGAAACGAAAATAGCCATTCGTTCAATCAGAAGGGATGCAATTGAGCGCTTCAAGGTGCAGAAGAAGAATAGCGAGATAACAGAGGATGATCTGAAGGTTGCGGAAATTGATGTTCAGAAGTTGACAGATAAGTTCATCGCCGACATTGATAAAATCATTGAACTGAAGGACAAGGAAATCATGGAGGTTTAGACTACACTTATATCATGGAGAATATACTGATACCTGATGTCTCTGGTCTTCAACTGGAACAGGCAATTGAATTATTGACGTCTAAAGGCCTTGGAAAGCCCATTATACATACAACAGCGCCTCCGAGAATGAGAGGCGCCGGTTATGATGGTCATTCAAGGGTTGTCAGAATGACAATTGAAGCGGACGATTCGATTGAGCTATTGGTATGTAATATAATTAACAAATAAACTTCAGATAAGGTTGAGTTTATAGAAGGATATGTTGGGGACACTTCCGCAAAAAGTCCAATGTTTAGTCAGCGGGAATGTCCCCTTTGGAATTGGAGGGTTTCTATGTGGTTTTTTAACCGGAGACGTAAAGAGAACCCGGCTTTTGATAGTAAGGCAGGCTTACCTGAACATATTGCGATTATTATGGACGGAAACGGACGGTGGGCATCGAAGAGAGGACTGCCAAGAAGTGCCGGACACAGGGAAGGTGCAAATAATCTCAAAAGGATCGTCTCCGAGTGCAGCAGGATTGGTATAAAGTATCTTACTGTATTTGCATTTTCAACGGAGAACTGGTCACGACCAAAGAATGAAGTTAATACACTCATGTCGCTGTTGCTTGAATTTTTACATAATGCGGACAATGAGCTGTCCGGGCAGAACATCAGGATCAGGATCATAGGTGAATCCAATGGTCTGTCGGCAGAGATTATTCAAGAGATCGAAAGAGTGGTACAAAAGACAGAGAGTAATACAGGTCTGAACCTCGTGATTGCACTGAATTATGGCAGCAGGAATGAAATCGTTCAGGCGGCCGTCAGTATTGCCCGTAGGATTCAGAGCGGCACAATTAAACCGGAAGATATTAATGAAAAGATGTTTTCCGGGTATTTATACACAGCTGATATACCTGATCCTGATTTGATTATCAGGCCAAGCGGAGAAAACAGGTTGAGCAATTTTCTCCTCTGGCAGTCTTCTTATGCAGAGTTCTGGTATTCCAATGCTCTATGGCCTGATTTTAACAAAAACGATTTATATCAGGCAATTGCAGATTATCAGGGAAGAAATAGACGTTATGGAGGCATTAAGGGATGAAGACCAGGATTATAAGCGCTGCGGCAGCAATAATACTGTTGGCAGGCGTTGTTTATCTGGGTAGGGTTGCGATAGGGGTTGTGATTTTTGCTCTGGCATTGATCGCAGTATATGAATTCTATAAGGCATTGGAAAAGGGCGGTTTCAAGCCGGTATATGTGCTGGGGTACTTATCATGTCTCCCGCTTTTATATATTTCAGTCCGGGATATACTGCCACAGGCTTTTCAAACTCTGTTATCAAGTCGTTTAATGGCTGATCTGACTGTAAGTGGTAATGGTTTGCTTTTTGTGGCTTTGATCATTTTCATTTTACTGACGGTGCTTTATTGTTTTGTTTTATTTTCGGATGGTAAATACACAATAACTGATGTTGCACTGACACTATTTGGCATGATCTACGTTGCATTTCTTTTCTCATTTGTAACACTCACAAGGAATATGGAAATGGGTGGCCTTTACATATGGCTTATTTTTATTGGAGCCTGGGCGACAGATACCTTTGCATACTTTACCGGTGTTACAATAGGGAAGACAAAAATTCTTCCGAAGATCAGTCCGAAGAAGTCACTTGAAGGCAGCATCGGTGGCGTTATTGGCTGCATAATTGCAATGATGTTGTTTGGACGCGTTTTTTATAACGAGATGGGGATTCCTTTAGTACATTTTGCAGTTCTGGGTTTGATTTGCGGAATTATTTCACAGATTGGTGATTGGTCTGCATCTGCGATTAAGAGAACCGTTGGGATAAAAGATTACGGCAATATTATGCCAGGCCATGGCGGTGTGTTGGATAGACTTGATAGCATTCTGTTCGTGGCTCCAACCGTTTACTTTTATATAAAGCTAATTGCGATGTAACCTTAATATTCATTAGCGGTACAATATATAGTGACCAGCTTACTGTCAGGCTATCAATATATTGTACTGCGGCACTGAAAAACGGGCACATCGCAAATAGCTCATATAAGCTTATTTATTAGGAGTTAATTATCATGGCAAGGAATATATCAATTTTAGGATCAACAGGCTCCATTGGCGTTCAGACACTTGATGTAGCAAGAAACCTTGGCATTGAGGTCAGCGCATTGGCAGCTAATTCAAATATAGAACTGCTGGAAAAGCAGGCCAGAGAATTCAGACCTCATCTTGTATCCATTGGAAATGCTTCTTTAGCTCAGGTACTTGCGGAAAGACTTAAGGGGCTTGGGATAGAAGTATGCTATGGCTTGGATGGAATGAGGACCGCCGCTTCGATCAGTGATGCAGACACAGTTGTAACTTCCATCGTAGGGATCGCGGGACTGATTCCGACAATGGAGGCTATAAGACACGGCAAGAATATCGCTCTGGCCAACAAGGAGACGCTTGTTACTGCCGGTGAAATGGTCATGGCACAGGCAGCGGCAAATCAAGTGTCCATATTTCCTGTTGATAGCGAGCATTCTGCTATATATCAATGTCTGGCAGCTAATAGAACTCAGGATGTTGAAAGACTCATTATCACTGCCTCCGGGGGTCCCTTCAGAGGATTGAGCAGAAATGAGCTGGAAAATGTAACGGTTGCACAGGCTCTGAAACATCCAAACTGGTCCATGGGAAGCAAGATTACTATTGATTCGGCTACACTTATGAATAAAGGGCTGGAAGTGATCGAGGCGCGATGGCTGTTCGGTTTTGCACCGGAGAATATTAGTGTACTGGTTCATCCGCAGAGCATAATTCACTCCATGGTGGAATATGTGGATGGCACGGTGATGGCTCAACTGGGCTCACCTGATATGCGCATTCCCATACAGCTGGCGCTGACATGGCCGGAACGTGCCGGTAACAGCTTTTCCAGACTGAATCTGCTGGAGCATAGGACACTTACCTTTGAGGAACCCGATGTTGATACGTTTGTCTGCCTTAAACTTGCATTTGAAGCGTTGAAGGCCGGAGGCACAATGCCTGCAGCAATGAACGGTGCAAATGAAGCAGCTGTTGCGCTTTTCCTGCAGGGGAAGATCGGTTTTTGTGATATTCCAAGGCTTATTGAAAAGACGATGGAATCTCATATTGTGAATACTATGCCATGCCTTGATGATATAATAGAAGTAGACAAATGGGCAAGAAAGATGGTTGGAGGATTGTTATGAACATACTTATGTCAATACTTGCATTTAACATAATAGTAATCGTACATGAACTGGGTCATTTTCTGATCGCTAAAAAAATGGGTATTAGAGTGCTGGAATTTTCTCTTTTTGTCGGGCCCAAAATATTCAGCATTGATCGTGGCGGCACCACTTACTCACTGAGGCTTTTCCCGATAATGGCTTATGTAAAGATGGAAGGTGAGGAGGAGGAATCCGACTCCGAGGCCTCCTTTAATAAGAAGCCCAAATATGCACGTGCATTGACGATCCTTGGAGGTCCCGCGGCCAATTTACTTCTGGCTTTGGTGCTTCTGACGGCCGTCTATTCAATTAATGGGTATGAATCCACACAGATCAGGTATGTCGCCGAAGATTCACCTGCCGCACAGGCTGGTATTCAAGCCGGTGACAAGATTACCTACTATAACGGGAAAAGAACGTATTTACCAATTGATTTCATACAGTTTTTATATGTATCAAAGGGTGTTCCATCCGAAGTCGTATTTGAGAGAGATGGCGAGAGCTTCAAGAAAACACTGGAGCCCGTTCATCATCCGCAGACCGTGTCGCCAAAGCTAGGTGTTTCGCTGATTAATGAAAGTGTTGCGGACTCGAATGTCATTGCTGCTTTGTCCCCGGGAATGCCCGCAGAAAAGGTGGGCTTGCAGGTCGGCGACAGAATTACTGCTTTCAACGGAATAGAAATTAACACGTCTGATGAGTTGATTGCATTTGTTGAAAAGAATGGCTTAGAATCAATCGATGTGACAGCAGTCAGAGATGGCGCAAGTGTCAATGTGACCGTAACACCGGTTGAAGTAAAGGCAGAAGAATATTATGAGGTAGGGTTCGCTTTTTCTGTGAGGAAGAGCGGTTTTCTGGAATCACTCGGGCAATCGGCTGTATTTACAGCTTCCATTGTCCGTAGTGTCGGATACAGTCTGGTTTGGCTGATTACCGGGCAGGCGAAGCTTTCTGAGCTTATGGGGCCAATAGGTATGGTCAGCACTATAAGCGCTGTAGTGCAGCAGGCGCCGAATCTGACACAGATGCTCCTGTTCCTGATGGAAATGACTGCATTCATGAGTATTGCTATAGGCGCATCCAATCTTATACCATTTCCGATGCTCGATGGCGGCAGACTGGTGCTTATAGGAGTGGAGGCTGTCAGAGGCAAGCCAATCAGCCCTGAGAAGGAAGGCTATATATCAATGGTCGGTTTTGCTCTTGTCATTCTACTGGGCATTTACGCGGCCTATAATGATATTGTAAGGCTTATCGCCGGGTAGCTAAGGCCCGGCTAAAATATTACTTTTAACGATGCCTGTATCCTGAACAGACCGCTGAACATTAAAATTGTAGATCAAAGGGGTAAATAGAATGTCAACCTTTTATGATAGAAGAGAAACCAGGAAAATTAGGGTGGGGGATGTTTACATAGGTGCAGATGCGCCTGTGACTGTCCAGTCCATGACTAACACCGACACTCGAGATGTGGCTGCGACAGTAGAGCAGATCCACAGATTGGAGGAGGCAGGCTGCGATATTATCAGAGTAGCAGTGCCTGACAATGAGGCTGCTGAAGCAGTAAAGGCCATCAAAGAATCCATTCATATACCACTGGTTGCAGATATTCATTTTGATTACAGATTGGCGCTGGCATGTATTGCTAACGGTGTTGATAAGATACGTCTCAACCCGGGCAATATCGGTGGCACAGATCGGGTCAGGGAGGTTGCGACGGCAGCCGGAGAGAGGGGAATCCCAATCCGTATAGGTGTTAATTCGGGTTCTCTTGAGAAGCATATCCTCGCAAAGTATGGAAATGTCACTCCTGAAGGCATGGTGGAAAGTGCGCTTGCCCATGCAGGCATGCTCGAGGAATTCGGCTTTGAGGATATTGCTTTTTCACTTAAGGCATCCAGTGTACCTATGACGATCGAAGCATATCGTTTAATGTCCCAAAAGACCAATTATCCGCTGCATATAGGTGTAACTGAAGCCGGTACTCTGTTTGCCGGAACAGTCAAATCTGCCGCCGGTATCGGCTGTCTTCTATCAGAGGGGATCGGAGATACGATTCGAGTGTCGCTGACCGGAGATCCGGCAGAGGAGGTACGTGTCGGCATAGAGTTGCTGAAGGCACTGCGCTTGAGAAAAGCAGGTGTTGAATTTGTTTCCTGTCCAACCTGTGGCAGGACACAGATCGACCTGATTAAGGTTGCTAATGAAGTTGAACAGCGGCTTGTTGGCTGTAAAAAGCAAATCCGTGTCGCTGTCATGGGCTGTGTAGTGAACGGGCCCGGTGAAGCCCGTGAGGCCGACATCGGTATTGCGGGAGGAAATGGGGAGGCGCTGCTTTTCAGAAAAGGTGAAATCATCAGGAAGATCCGGCAGGAGAGGATAGTAGAGGAACTGCTTGAGGAGATAGAGAA
>JAEYRF010000144.1 GCA_023409615.1 Bacillota bacterium
TTGATTGACAAGAATGGCAAGGAAATATTACCGCAGGCATATCCCGTTCATTCTGCGAGTTTGGGGACTAGCGGCACATATCCGCAGAATGGTCCTTATATGGTATATCAGGCGGTGTCAACCAATCGAATAATGGTTCAGTCCGACCAAGGCGGTGGCTGGAAAGGCTTTGACAAACACTTGGAAGAAGGCGTGGTCGGGGCAAGCGGCATTATTATACCCGCGAAATATTGGGGCGGATTTTGGGCAAATGACGGTCCGGGTATGTATAGGTTTAGACCAAATCCGTATGGCGCAAGTACCGCGCTGTTCGTGGACGAGGGCATTATCGTAACGCACAATGCCAATTACCAAACAAGCGAATTATCGCACAACATTACAGGGTATCAGAAAATCATAGACTTCAAGGGCAACGACATCAAAGCGGAAATACCAAAAGGCACACCCGCAAAAGAAGTCGACCCCGACTTCAATCTGCACTATATCGAAAGTGGCACCGGGATAATCTCGGGTGTTCAGGTCAAAGTATCGGGGGACGATTCTCACGTGAAGTATCTCGTAGACGTCAAAACAGGCAGGCGACTGACAGACGACCAATGGGCTTTGAAATCACAAGGCCGTGGATTGTTTGTCACATCATACGGCGACTATTTCGGACCGGACGGCAAGATTGTGTTCCCAAGAGCGGAAACAACAACAGCCGTAAAGAACAACCCGAACGCCAGAGAACAAACGGTGGGCTATGACCTGACTCTGTTGGTGCGCGACGGCAAGGTGGGCTACGTCAACGCTTCACGGCTTGCCGTAAACGGCAAACTGCCGACAACGCCGCGCGTGAAGCCCTCGCCGCCCCCAATGCCGGATTGGAGCCAATGGATAGAAAAGCCGGAGCCAATCGTTATCCCTGAAGGCGTCGACGTAGTTGCCGACGGGAGCTATTATCTGCAAATCTTCGGCAAGTACCTTGTCCCGGTAGAGACCGACTTTAATGAGTATTCTGTGCTGCTTTCAGCCACAAAGCCGGAGTACCCGTTTATTGTGAAACTGGTATCGTATGACGCCGAGCGCGGACCCGCCTACGACATAACCTACAACGGCGGCGCGACTTGGAGCGCGTCCAAGGACGGAGCTGCTTTCAAATTCGGGAAAGGCGGTGTGGACGTAACCACGCCTAAATGGAAAATCAGTAAATACTCCACGTTCTGCACTATCCGCAATTACGCAAATCAAGCGTTAGCGGTAAACGCAAGCGGCGCTAAAAGCGAGGACGGGACGAAGGTAACGGTGTGGACATACAAAGGCTCTGCTCCTGACCACGCGAAGATTACCTTTGTCAAAGCGGATTAGGAGGGTCAAACCATAACCAATGACAGGGCAGCGTATAGCTGCCTGAAGCTGGGCAAAACTTTGACGTAAAATTAGCAGGAGGAACAAACACTATGAAAAAGCAAATTTTGAGCGTGCTTCTCGCAATCTGTATGGTGGCAGTACTGCTACCGACTACGGCGGAGGCGGACACAGGGAACCCGAGTCAGAACGGTTCGGAAACATTTACAGATTTTGCACTCAGAATGCAAAGCGAGTATGATGTAAAAGTTTCCTGTGCCTCCTCTGTAACGATAACCCCTGAAGAACAGGGCTGGATAGAAAAAGGATTATCTGTGTGGGGAAAAGAATTCATTAAGCTTGTGTCCGCAGGGTTCAGCACGAGAGATGTGAGACGCCAATTGTCAATACGCATCACCGATAAAGGCACTGTCAAAGACATTGGCGACATCAACGGGGGTAATATCAACGGTTTGGAATTTTCTGGCGCAAAAGCGAGTGGCGCAGCAACTGAAAACAACATTTATCTGTATCCCGGATGGACCTATAAAACGGTGGTGCATGAAATCGTACACGCCACAAATTTTTCTATTGAAAAGAATGCCCTCAACGATTATTACGACAGGGATGTATACGCAAAATGGTATATGGCAATGTACGATGCGCAAGTGAATAGCGGTGGCACACCGTATGGACCGCAGTGTGAGCGTGCTCTTAGCTATGACTACCAGCGGTACGAGGTCGCGCTAATGCAATCTTACGAGGACATTGCCAGCATACTCCAAAACGGACTTGATACCGCTTGGATAGCGAAAGCAAAGAGGGGCGAGATGACGGGGGTAAAAGAAAAAATTGAAGTGTTTCGTGACTTTTATACGGAATATCTGACAGGCGGCACAACGCCCTGTTTGCTGGTAGACAGCATACTGGGCACGAACGGCGTTTCTATCAAAAGTCAGCCTGCCGTTACTACCACCGTTTCAGAGGGCAGGATTGAAGGAAGTTTATCTGTTGACGTTATCAATAGCAGCGGCAAGAAAGTTACGTACCGTTGGGCAACCAGTGAATTTAACAGATTCCCGCCGCATGGTTCGCTGACACAAGCAAGAACGGCTTCAATGGAGATTCCAAAGACGCTTAAAGTAGGCACTTATTACTACTTCTGCGTTATTTACGTTGACGGTAAAGAAGCGATGAACTCTAACATTGCAACTATAATAGTACAGCCGGATACATCCGCCCCCGGGTATATTGACCCGTCAACCTTAGGCTTAGGGCTTAACATAGTTTCTCTTCCCACGAAAAAGACCTACGTCGTGGGTGAGGGCTTTGATAAAACCGGAATAAGAGCAGTCTATAAATTCAGTAATAACACAGTAGAGGACCAAACGGATAAAATCAAGTTTTACACATCAAAAACCGTGGAACTCACGCAAGGCAGACTATTCCAGACAGCAGGGACAAAGGTCGTTGAAATTCGCCACACTACATATGGTAAGATGCGGGAGAACTATAGCATAACTGTTTCCGAGAAGGCTGTTGAAACATCGCTTGCACCAACGCCCGTACCAACGCCAGCACCAACGCCCGTACCAACGCAAGTACCATCTGCTTCTGCCACGGCCAAGCCGACTAATACAAAGTTTATGATAGGTAGCAATGAAGTATCTCTACCGGCGTATCTGATTAGTGGCAACAACTACGTCAAGCTCCGCGATGTCGCCGCGTTGCTGAAAACTCGGTTTGAGGTGAAATGGGAAGATGGTAAAGCGAAGCTGTATAACAAAAAAAGTTACACAGTTACCGGAGGTGAACTTGCGGATATTGGCTCTGCCGATAAAACCGCGCAACCAAGCACGACTAACTTTGTATGGGGTGACACCGGTGCGGCGGTGACGGGGCTGCCTGCATATACCATCGGGGGCAACAACTATATTAAGCTGCGGGACATCGCAAAACAGTTTGACTTCGATGTGGACTGGCGCGATGGCAAGGCGTGGATTGAGACTGACGTGTCGCCCTACACCGATGACTAATCGCGACGCCGGTGCTTGCCTTTGATAATCCTGCTAACATTACAGGAGTGGATTACTTATCTATCCTCTGTACAGGCAATGAAATAGAAAATCGAAGTTTTAAAAGCTGCGGCCCTACAAACAAAATGTGGGGCTGTAGCTTTGCAGTGGGTATTCGGGCGCAAATATTGTTGAAAATCGTTTTCTACAGTGAAATGAGTGGTATAATTATAACAGTAGAAGTGTCTTATTAGCATTTTCCAATAACAGGCAAAAGAGCCTTTTGCAGAATATTTGAACAGTAATACCTTTGATTTAATCACGCATCGAGCGCCATCGGAGAAAGAACTGTCGAAATAAAAACGTTTTTATAAAGATTAAAAGGCGCTGAGAAGGAGTAATAATATGCTTCCTGTACTGATGGTTTCATTATTATTCTTCGCTGTGGGTACAATTGTACTCGCCAGCGGTATATTCACATTACAAAGCAATTCTAAGGCTTTGGTTAACAAAGTGTTTTTTATACTTACAGTCTCAATTACTTTTTGGTCGTATGGCATGGCTATGTCAACCATTGCGGCTGACGTTGCAACATGTGAAATTTACAGGCGAATTTCAGCCATTGGATGGGGTACAGTTTACGCGATTTTACTTCACTTAATTTTAATCATAACGGGCAAATCCTCTTCATTAAAAAAGTGGTGGTTCTACTTATGTTTGTATTTACCAGCTTTATTTTCTGTTCTTGCCTTTGCTGTTCCAAATGGAATTATCCCTTTACCATATGATCTGCGTCAAACAGATTTTGGATGGATTAATGTGCCGCTAAATAATATATGGGACTGTATATTTTATGCCTATTATATCAGCTATAACATTATAGGGCTAATTTTATTATATCGATGGGGCAAAAAATCATCAGATATTATTACTAAAAAGAAATCACGTATTATGATCCTATCGTTATTGTTGGCTGGGTTGTTTGGAACAATTACCGATATTGTTTTAAGCAGTATATTTTCTGAATTGCCTCAGATGGCGCCTATTCTCGTGTTGATACCCGCACTTTCAATATACCATATTCTTCAAAAAGATAGTCTTAGCATATCAGAAAGCATAGATAAAAAAACCAGTTATATAATCTTGTTCTCAAGTATCCTTACATACATTATTCTTACTGCCCTGCAGTCATATTTTTCGAACGATGGCTATAGCAAAGGCCCGGCCGCTTTTGATCAATCGATAATCAGAGGGATTATTGTTCAAATACAGATGTTCCTATCAATATATATGGTACTTAAAGAAAATCGACCGGGATATATCTCGGCTGTTATCTTGAACTTCATCAGCCTCATAAGTGCGATTACATATATTATTCGGTATGAATCAAGCGAATCTTTGCCAGGAATCATATCTTATACGGGCGTCCTTGTGATTATCACATTAATAAAAGCCTATAAAGAGAAGAATGATGCCTATATAAAAAAAATCAATACTCAGACAGTCAGAGAAAATTTCTATTCAAGTGTATTTAGACAAGCACCTGTTGGGATAGCAATTCTAAGTGATACTGAATACACAAAGAGTAAGGAATTTGATGATTTAAACATAAATCCTTCATACATAAAGATTTTAGGCCGATCAAAGGATGAACTCGAAAATATACATTGGCCGCAGATAACGCATCCGGATGATCTCGCTTCTGATCTGGAATCCTTCGAGCAGTTCAAGAAGGGCAATATAGATTATTACTCGCGCGAAAAGCGTTATATCAAGCCGGATGGATCCAATGTCTGGGTTGACATGCTTATATCCCGGTTCGCCAATCCCGACGAAAATCCTGGTGACCATATTTGCATCATTACAGATATTACAGAGCGTAAAAAAATAGAAGCTACCTTAAAATACAACAATGAGCACGTGCTTCTTACAGGACTTCATAACCGTGGTGTATTGGAAAAAACATTGCAAAGTGATGTTTCGTTACCCTCGTCAAATAAGCGAGCGCTGGTATGTATCAATCTGTTTGCGATGCATACCTTAAGTGTACGTTATGGATACTATTATAACCAGACAATGATTAAGAATATTGCTGATTCTTTAAAGGCTTTTTGTAACGATAATTATTTATTGTTTGATACAAACGAGTATCGATTTGTTTATTATGTGAAGGGCTATGAAGACGACAAGGAATTGACTGACTTTTACGAAAAGTTATCAGCAGCAGTGTCTTCTTTTCTATATGTCCATGGAATAAAGTACACAATAGGAGTTTTGAAGATAAATAAAACGATTGAGCAGGACACCGGCGGACTATTGAAAAAGGTTATGGATACCACTGAAATGTCAGCAGATAGCAATCGCAGTTGTTGTAGTGTTTTATTCTATAGCCCGGAGTTAGATATTAAAATAAACCGCGAGAATGATATTAGCCAGGAGATAAGAGAAATAGTTGAGGGAATAAAGCCTGACAGATTTTACTTGCAGTATCAACCAATACTTGACATCGCTTCAAATAGCATTTGTGGATTCGAAGCTTTAGCTAGGCTTAACAGTGAAAAATATGGGTTGGTTGCTCCCATGGAATTCATACAAATCGCCGAAAAAACAAATATGATTGTTCCGTTTGGAGAAAGCATTATTAACAAAGCCCTTCGTTTTTCAAACAAATTGAAGGAGAATGGTCACGATACGATGTCCGTTTCTATCAATATTTCAATGATTCAAATACTGGAAAAAGGATTTACCAACATGTTGTTAGGCATGATTGCTGATATGCATGTAAATCCTGAGAATATAGGAATTGAACTCACTGAATCGGTATTCGCCACAGAGAGTACAGAAATAAACACTGTCATTGATGCGCTTAAAACCGCTGGTATTAAAGTACTAATCGACGATTTTGGGACAGGCTACTCCTCTTTTGCACGTGAAAGTGAATTAAACATTGATTGCCTGAAAATTGATAAAAGCTTCATTGACAAATTGATGCAAATGAACCCGGAAGAGGCGTTAACCGGAGATATAATATCAATGGCTCATAAATTAGGGCACGGTGTTGTAGCCGAAGGGGTTGAGCATGAGAAGCAGTTCAATTACTTACGGGATCATAGTTGCGACAAGATGCAGGGATATCTGATTAGCAAGCCACTGGATGAAGATGCAGCACTGGCTTATCTTTTGGAAGTCATTAAAACGGGAAGAACAAGCCATTATTACTAGAGAATGAAATTTGTTGTATAATGAAATCAGTTATGGAATAATAACTGTTGTAGCATAGATGGCCTTTCTTTGGCAAACCGTTCTTGCTGATAGAATACTATGGGAAAAGCATTATAGAAAAATATTATAGAAAAGAATAAGGAGATAATTTTATGAGTAAAATTGCGTTTATCGGGGCAGGAAGCTTTGGATTCACCAGAACACTTGTCAGGGATATTTTGACCTTCCCGGCGATGGCTGACAGTACCATTGCTTTGATGGACATTGATCCTGTGCGTCTGGCTGCAATAAAAAAGGCAGTGGATAAAATTGTCGGTGCGGGAAACTATCCTGCAAAGGTCATTGCCACCACAGATAGGGCGGAGGCTCTTAAGGACGCTGACGGTGTGGTTTGCACCATTCTTGCCGGCGGAGTGAATGTCTGGCGCCATGACATTGAAATACCAAAAAAATATGGGGTAGATATCAACGTAGGAGATACAAGAGGGCCAGCTGGAATATTCAGAGCTCTTCGCACGATACCCGTCATGTTGGACATCTGCAAGGACATTGAGCGTTACTGCCCCAATGCCATATTCCTGAACTACACCAACCCCATGGCAATGCTTTGCAGAGCTATGCAGGGACAGAGCAAGGTGCAGGTCACAGGCCTTTGCCATAGTGTACAGGGTACTGCAGATATGCTGGCAAAATGGATAGGTGCACCAATGGATGAAATAACCTATCTTTGCGCAGGTATCAATCATCAGGCATTTTATCTGGAATACAAGTGGAATGGCAAGGATGCTTATCCGTTGATTAGAAAGGCTATCACTGAAAGGCCTGAGGTTTATAATGAAGAGATCGTGAGAAATGAGATGTACCTCAATCTGGATTATTATGTCACAGAGTCCAGCGGGCACAACTCGGAATACAACGCATGGTTCCGGAAAAGGCCCGATCTGATCGAAAAATACTGTACCCATGGTACTGGCTGGAATCCCGGTCATTATGCTTATATACTTAATGAATATCTGAACCGTGAAAGCACCTGGAAAAAGGAAATAGAAGATTGGCTGGCTGAAGAGAAGGTTGAGCTTGAAAGAGGGCATGAGTATGCCGCATATATTTTTAATGCCACTATCGGGGATGGTGCAATGTTTGAGTTTAATGGGAATGTCCGCAATTTCGGTCTTATAGACAACCTTCCGGCTGGTTGCTGTGTAGAGGTGCCGGTACTAGCCTCAAAGAGAGGGCTGAGCCCGATGCATGTTGGAGCTCTGCCTGAACAATTGGCTATACTTGTTGATACCAGCGCACGCTGTGAAGAACTGGCTGTGGAAGCGGCTATAAGCGGCGATCCTCGAAAGGTATTCCATTCGATATGCTATGATCCGCTTACTTCTTCAGTGCTTAGTCTGAGCGAGATCAAACAGATGACGGATGAAATGTTTGAAGCGAACCGGCCATGGCTGCCACAATTCAAACATAACAGCTAATCAGCGGAAGTTGTTTTTTCATTATGCTACACAGCGCTATTGAGTGAGTTTACAATCACCTTCTATATTACTTTACTGCTTGATGTAGCACCTGAGACGATATCAACATCAAGGGACCGGGCTTCTGTCACTTTGTCTGTAACGACCTCGGCAGAAGCTCTTTTCCAATGCTAGTATTTCACCATATCACCTTGAATCACTTATCAAAAAAGGTGCCATATTTTCTCTTCCGCATTGATTAACATAACACAAATAATCTATAATGGTTATAGAGCATGAATTATCGGTTGAAAAAATGTTAATTGGAAGAGGCGTATGAATTTTCAATATATCCCCTACATATGGCCATTGATTGCATCTTCTGCTATATCATTGTCACTTGGCATATATGCATTGGTAACAAAACGAAATGCAAAGGGTATTACAACATTTGTGCTAAGCATGATGGCTGTAACAATATGGTCTTTCGCTAATGCATTGGAAATGTCAGGGGCAGATCTGCCAACAAAAATGTTCTGGGCAAATGTTCAATACTTTGCGTATTGTTACTCTCCGGTTACTTTGCTGGCATTATGTTTGGAATTTACCGGACATGAACGGTGGATTCGCAGTAGAAAGTTTCTATTAGTACTAATCATACCAACAATAATAATCTTATTAGTCTGGACAAACGGATTGCATGGTTTGATGAGGTATGACATGCAGTTGGATTTCAACGGTGAATTTTCAGTCATATCTAAAAAATACGGACCAGCTTTTTTCATTCATGGCGCATACTCACATTTATTGAATATAATTGCATTGGCGATTCTTATGCGGGCGGTTTTATCAAAAAGCACTATCCATAGAAAGCAGGCTGCTGCACTGCTAATGGGAGCAAGCTTAATCATATTACCTAATGTACTGTACATTATAGGTATCAGCCCAGTGAAAAGATTTGATATCACACCGGTGTTTTTTGGCCTTGCGGGCATTATTATTGCATGGGGTATATTTCATTTAAGAATGTTTGATCTGGTTCCTTTGGCAAGGGACACATTGGTTGAGACAATGAATGCCGGAGTAATGCTTCTTGATTTACAAAACAGGGTACTGGATATAAACCCCGCCTTTGAAAAAATATTAGGGATAACAGATTTAAAGGTATCCACCTGTAGTATAGAAGATGTTTGCCATAAGATACCTGATTTAGTTAAGGCTTGTTTAGACATAAATGTTACTTATATTGAGTTTTCAATTAACACAAATGAACAATTACAAGTCTATGAGGTACAACTTTCTCCTCTTTCAGACAAAAATGGTATACTTATTGGCAGGATTGTAACAGCCTATGAGATAACAGAAAAAAAGAGGGTGCAGCAGGAATTATTAAAACAGCAGTGGAAGCTTACTGTTATTGAAGAGCGGGAGCGGATGGCAAGAGATCTGCATGATAACCTGGGACAGGTGCTGGGATTCATAAACCTTCAGGCACAAGGGATCAGACAGGAGCTTGCTAATGCAAATGTGGATATTGTATCGTGCAGGCTTGACCAACTTGTGAATGCCAGCCAATCAGCCCATGCTGATATTAGGAAATACATTAGTAATATCAGAAATCCGGAAAATATGAAAACGGATTTTTTAGCAGCTTTAAGAAGTGTACTAAAGAGTTTCGAGGATCAGACAGGATTATGTGTTGATCTGGATATGTACAGTGGATTTACGGGTGAGGAATTAGAACCGCATATTAGGATTAATGTTCTGTATATTATAAAAGAAGCACTGAACAATGTCAGAAAACATGCGGAAGCGAAAAATGTGAGCGTTTTATTTTCACTTGAAGAAGGAGAAATATGTGCTGTTATAGAAGATGATGGAAAGGGCTTTAACACTATGCAAAAGTTCGATACTGCCCAAATAAGCTTTGGATTGGACATCATGAATGAGCGTGCATGTGAAATAGGTGGGCATGTCGATATAAAATCAGTCGTTGGAGAAGGAAGCCGGGTCATGCTGTATATACCGGTTAATGAGGTTAAAAGGTAAAATGGATTCGAAAGTGATGCTGGTAGATGATCATCCATTGTTTCTTGAAGGTCTTCAATACCTGCTTGAAACAAATGGAATAAATATTTTAGGTATAGCGAAAAGCGGCACAGAGGCATTGGTAAAAGCTCGTATATTAAAGCCTGATATAATTTTAATGGACATCAGGATGCCTGAATGCAGTGGATTGGATGCACTCAAACTGATAAATGCTGAAATGCCTGATATTAAGGTTATCATGCTTACTACTTCTGAAGAGGATGAAGATCTTTTTGATGCGATTCGATATGGGGCTTCAGGATACCTGTTAAAATCATTGGATGTTAAAAGCCTTATAGGTATGCTTTCGGATCTTGATAATAATGAGACCCCTCTTTCTCCGGGACTTGCCGCCAGACTTCTGAAGGAATTCAGACATAATAATACCTTTGAGCACTCATCAACGCAGCAGACGTCAGCATGTGAAAAGGGAAGTACCTTAACCATGCGTCAGATGGAGGTGCTTGAAATGGTGGCAAAGGGAATCACATATAAAGAGGCGGGAGATGCGCTGGGACTTTCCGAGAGGACTGTAAAATATCACATGGGAAGAATCCTGGAACTTTTACATCTGGAAAACCGCGCACAAGTAATCACATTCGCAGCCAGGATGGGTCTTGTTCAAGATACTGAAGATCCTAAAGATCCTGATACTAATAGATAAGGTCAGGAGCCTTGCCCCTATCTTGTTTTTAATCTATGAAAATACTCCGCGCTGTTCTCATGCATTGAGACAAGTGAAAAAAGAGGCATTCTTCCATTGGATTTTTCCGTAAAGGTATTTTCAGCGCTTCAGCCGCGAAAACAGAAAAAGTGACACAAGCTGCTGCAGCAGATGCAATGAAATAGTTCTTTAGCAGATATATGTCTTATGAATAATGCTATACAATGAATAATATAATGCTGTCAATAGTATTTTGATTTTTTACAACCGCATATTCACCCATCAATATGCCATATAATTATCACATTATGGCATTTAACTTTGTCCATATATGGATTAAAATTATAGTATGACAAACTCTGGGAAAACTAAATCAAATAATATAAACATAGGGGGAATTATCCATGGCTGAATTACGCTGGCATCCTTTGATAAAGGACTGGGTGATGATTGCGTCCCACAGGCAGAACAGGCCGCAAATGCCGAAGGACTGGTGCCCGTTCTGCCCCGGGTCGGGAAAGGTGCCTGATCAATATGATGTATATAAATATGATAATGATTTTCCAGCGCTTTTGCAGGACCCGCCTGTGCCGGATGATGTAGCTACCAACTTTTACAAGATGTCTGAGTCCTACGGCAAATGCGAAGTGATATTATATTCTCCCGAGCATACATCCTCATTACATGAATTCTCTACTGAGCATATTGTTAAAATTATCGACCTGTGGACAGAGCGTTTCACTGAATTGAAAAAGGATGATAAGATCAAATATATTTTCATTTTCGAAAACAGGGGTGAGATGGTAGGAGTCACAATGCCCCATCCCCATGGCCAAATATACGGTTACCCTTTTATACCCAAGAAACTGGAACTGGAGCTTACAGCCTGCAGGGAGCACCATGAAGAAAACAAGACCTGCCTGATCTGTGATATGATTAAGGACGAATCAAGGTCGGGCGACAGGGTGATATTCGAGAATGAAGATTTTCTTGTCTTCCTGCCGTTTTTTACTGAATATCCTTATGGAATGTATATTGCAAGCAAAGGCCACAAGCAAAATCTGACTCAGTTCAGTGAACGTGAAAAAGTTAATCTGGCTAAGGCGCTTAAGGAAACTACAGGGACGCTGGATTCACTTTTTGGCTTCCCGTTCCCATATATGATGTGCATGCATCAGGAGCCGGTAAACAGCGGTAATACAAGTGAATATTATCATTTCCACATAGAATTCTTTCCGCCGATGCGCTCCGATAACAAACAGAAATTCAATGCATCAAGCGAAACAGGCGCTTGGGCACATGCAAATCCGACAAAACCGGAAGAAAAGGCGGAGGAATTGCGGCAGGCACATGAGAGGTTTCTGGAAAGTATGAAGACCGGAAATAGTGATTAATACAGCACAAGTGTAAGCATCTGAAATAATTGCTTCAGTGTAAGTGTGAGAGAGGTTACGGAAAGCAACGAAGGGGGATCGTATATGACAATTTATGAACTGAAGAAGCGCTTTATTGAGATTTATCATGGACATGAGGATGGGATACGGGTATTTTCATCCCCGGGAAGAGTCAACCTGATCGGAGAGCATACTGACTATAATGGAGGCTATGTATTCCCGGCAGCTCTTACATTAAGCTCAACCATTATTGCCAGAGCCCGGGATGATAGAATGATAAACCTGATCGCCACGGATCTAGGCATTCAGGTCCAGGGTTCACTGGACAAACTGGAACAATATAAGTCATTAAAATGGGGCAATTATCAGATGGGTGTTGCAGATGAACTGCAGAAGGCAGGATATAAGCTTACAGGTTGTGACCTGCTCTATCATGATACTGTACCGCTTGGTGCAGGGCTTTCCTCATCGGCTGCTATAGAGGTTGCAACAGCGATCACATTAGTTGCTCTGGGAAATGAAGCCCATGGCCTGAATCAGTCAATGGATATGGTTGAGATGGCATTGATCAGTCAGAAGGCCGAGAATAATTATGTTGGTGTCAACTGCGGGATCATGGATCAGTTCGCTTCTGCCATGGGTAAGGCTAATCATGCAATATTCCTGAATTGCAGGGATCTGAGCTATCAACATGTACCTCTGAATATTAAAGGTTATAGGATTGTTATTGCAAATACGAATAAAAAACGCGGTCTTGCTGATTCCAAGTATAACGAGAGAAGGAGCCAGTGTGACGAGGCCTATTCAATACTGAAAAAATTCATTCCTAATGCCACGTGCTTGGGGGAGATTTTAATGCAGCAATTCAATCAGTATAAGCACGAGATCAAAGATGGTGTGATCAGAAATAGGGCAGAGCATGTTATTGCAGAGGACGATAGGGTTCTCAAATCGGTTGAGGCATTAAGTAATGATGATATAGCACTGTTTGGAAGGTTGATGATTGAATCCCATAATTCACTCAGAGATCTATACGAAGTGACAGGTGCAGAGCTGGATACGCTTGTTGAGGAGGCACTGAAGATCGAGGGGGTTGCCGGGTCCAGAATGACCGGAGCAGGCTTTGGTGGATGCACTGTAAGTATTGTGAGGGAGGATGCAGTGGACCGGTTTATGGAACAAGTCGGAAAAGCGTACACACAAGCAACAGGACTGATACCCAAATTCTATGTATCAGAAGTCGGAGATGGCGGAAGAGAAATCACAGAGTAAACTAATTATTTCCGTATACACTCATGGCCTGCTTGCAGGGGTCAGAGGTATAAAAATAGTTAGCTCCAAAGTCGCTGATTATATATTGTGCATCTTTCTAAATTGTGTCCTAACAGACGCCATGGCGTTTGAGTGTCGTCTTCTAGCCGGTTTTGAGCGGTCAAAAACGGCTGGAGAATTTATTGATATCTTGTACAAAAAATTGAGTATGGGACAAATAAACAAGGTTTTTCGGTGTTATGTTAACCGTTGGGGGCACTAAAATGCAGAAGTAAGCTAAAACTCAGTCCCAAAGTCAAAAATTTGTACAGTGAGCTGAGATTAACCCGCCTAAAAGCCGTTTGTAAGTGATAGAAAAAGCTTACATTGCAAAAAGCATACCTGGATAACATGGATACAGTACTTCGAATATGGTAAAATAATGATAGTATTGAGATACTATCATTATTGTTTATATTGAGATATTATCATTATGGTTTGTATTGGGTACTTTACTAAGGCTTCGGAGGAAAGAACATGCTGCTTGCAGATGATTGGAAGGATTATGAAATAATAGATACAGGCGGAGGAGAAAAGCTTGAGCGTTGGGGCAGTTTTACGCTCAGAAGGCCGGATCCTCAAGCAATATGGCCGGTTACGGGAGATGAAAAGGTCTGGAGGCGTGCAGATGCGCATTACCACAGGAGCAACAGCGGAGGCGGCAATTGGGAATACATGAGAAAATTGCCATCACAGTGGTCTGTCAATTATGGCGAATTGAAATTTCATGTAGAACCTACCGGTTTTAAACATACCGGACTTTTTCCCGAGCAGGCCGTCAATTGGAAATGGATCGAAGAAAAGATTAGAGATGCAGGTCGGAGAATCAGCGTTCTAAATCTATTTGCATATACCGGTGGAGCCACTGTGGCAGCAGCTCATGCAGGGGCGGAGGTTTGTCATGTGGATGCGTCAAAGGGTATGGTGGCAAGGGCTAAGGAAAACCTTTCTCTGTCAGGGCTAGGGGAAAAACCGGTCAGGTTTATTGTGGACGATGTCGTGAAGTTTGTGACTCGGGAGAGCAGGCGAGGCCGTCAATATGACGCAGTTATAATGGATCCGCCGTCTTACGGAAGAGGCCCAAATGGTGAGCTGTGGAAAATTGAAGATGAGTTGTATGGCTTGATTAATTTATGCATGGATATATTAACCTCAAAGCCGCTATTTTTCATTGTAAATTCATATACGACAGGTTTGTCTCCCACTGTTATAGGAAATATGCTCAGACTGTCCATGCAGCGTAAATTTGGCGGCAGGGTCACAGCTGATGAGGTAGGTCTTCCGGTAACGGCAACCGGTCTGATACTGCCGTGCGGTTCAACAGGCAGGTGGGAAGATTAAGGGCTAAAGTAGATTCCTTAGAGCGATTACCAAAGAGCGATGTCGATGAAAATGCTGGAGATAGATGCCATATTAAAGAAGATCGGATAGCAAAGCATGAGTTTAAAGAAAAAAATCGAGATAGTATATGAGGACAATCATATACTTATTGTTGTCAAACCTCCCAATATGCTGACACAGTCAGATAGTACCGGTGATGAGGATCTGCTGACGGCGCTGAAGGAGGACATAAAGATCCGGCACAACAAGCCGGGCAATGTTTTTTTGGGACTGGTACATAGGCTGGATCGTCCCGTTGGTGGTGTTATGGTCTTTGCCAGGACGTCTAAAGCTGCCTCCAGACTTTCAGAGCAGATAAGGACAAGAACATTTAACAAATTCTATCTCGCTGTCGTCCATGGCGTACCCGAACAGGCCTCCGGTACGCTTGTGCATTATCTGGCTAAAAATGAGGCAATGAATACAGTAAGTGTGGTCAATTCCCCAGACCTTGGGAAGATGGCATCTCTGGAATATATGGTGAAGGCATCAAAAAATGGACTCTCACTGCTGCAGATTACGCTGCATACCGGCAGATCACACCAAATTCGTGTGCAGATGGCTGCAACCGGCCACCCGCTATATGGAGATCAAAAGTATGGCGCAGCACAGAACAAGCCCGGAATGCAGCTTGCGTTGTGGTCGGCACAGATCGGTTTCCTGCACCCTACGGTTAGGGAACAGATCTCCTTCACGTCAATGCCTCCGAATGAATATCCATGGAGCATATTTGAACAACGTCACAGTCCCCCAATGACGTTGTTCAAACGCCAAACTTAGGCGTGGCGTTACGTCCGTGTAGCGTAGGGCGAATTCATTTCGCCCGCAGCGAGGGGGTATGGGGGCTTGCCCCCATTGGAAATTGAATGATTCAAATGCAATTCAATTGTAATGTACGAAAAATGATGAGGAGTGAGCTTGATGATGAGAAGGAGAATTGATGGTGAATGCGGGATTAATGAGAAGCTCAGGAGATAGATTAGTGAATGGTAATAAGGACAGCTTTAAATATGTGAAAGTGCTTGGCATAATTGGAATTGCGGCTGTTTTTCTGACAATGATCAGCGACGTCATATTGCTGGGCCGCCCCAATAGTGCGTTTTCTTTTTTCGCATTTCCAACGGAATGTATGGCAGATATTGCACAGTGGAGGATCACAGCAGGGGTATTTATCGGTGTTTTTATGCTGCCATTTCAGTTGGCAGGATTAGTGCCCCTATACTATGGCTTGAAGCCATTGGGAAGGAAAAAGCAGCTGTTGGTAGTTATTCCCGCAGGTCACGCCCTGACAATGGGGATAGCCTTTCATATGTCATATTCATTCATGGCAAGCGGGTGGAAGCTTTCACATAAGGCGGCTGAGCTGAATGATTTGATTAATGAAGGTCTGGTTCCCAATATGATGAAAGACTTTGATTTCTATTGGAAATTCCTGATTGTCATTATGATGACGGAGTTGATAATTAGCTCGTTCATTTTTGTTATACTTGTACTTAATGGGAAAACACTATTTCCTAAACTTATGGCAGCATTCAATCCCCTTTTCATTCTGGGGGTTATGATTGTGATCATCTGTTTTATTCCGGCACCGGTGGGAGGATTTGTTGCACCTACGATTCTAAATACTTCTAATTTGACTTTTTTCATTATCTCGACTGCTGTTGTTCACAAAAGGACAAGATAGTCAGAGGGTACATTTTAGTTTATATAGTTTACCTTGTATGTCCCAATATAAACTTGTACGCTTGCGATAAATTTGTATGTGCTGTATTATTTATTTATAAGCACATTCAGGCAATAAAAATACAATTTTACTTGTACTTTATTATGTATAGAAAGGGTGATCTCATTGGCTAAGAAGTACTCTATCGGTATTGATTATGGTACGCTTTCGGGAAGAGCAGTACTGGCGGAGGTCGACACCGGTAACATTATTGCAACTGCAGTAAAGGAATATACTCATGGCGTAATGGATGAATATCTTCCTGACGGAAAGACCAGACTTGACTCCGACTGGGCACTGGAGCATCCTGCTGATTATCTTGAGGTACTTGGCTTGACCGTACCTGCAGTGTTGAAGGAATCGGGTGTAAGTGCTCAGGATGTTATCGGGCTTGCAATTGATTTTACGGCATGTACCATGCTGCCAATCGACAAATCAGGTACACCTCTTTGCATGAGGGATGAATACAAGTCCATTCCACACGCCTATGTTAAGCTTTGGAAGCACCATGCCGCGCAATACGAGGCAAACAAGCTTAATGAAACTGCAGCGGCCAGAGGAGAGAAGTTCCTCAGCAGATATGGAGGCAAGATATCTTCTGAATGGATGTTCCCCAAGATCATGCAGATTCTGGATGAGGCTCCTGAGATATATGCTGCAGCTGACAAGTTTATGGAGGCGACAGACTGGGTCACACTGAGACTTACCGGTAATGAGAGAAGGAACAGCTGTACTGCCGGTTACAAGGCGATATGGAGTAAACGCGAGGGATATCCGTCCAAAGAATTTTTCAAAGCATTGAACCCCAAGCTTGAAAATGTTGTAGAGGAAAAATTAAGTAATGATATATATCCGCTGGGAGGTAAAGCCGGAGAGCTTACACAGGAGATGGCAGATCTGACGGGCTTGAGGCCGGGAACGGCTGTAGGTATTGCAAACGTAGATGCACATGTGGCTGTACCGTCACTTGGAATCACACAGGCGGGTAAAATGCTGATGATCATGGGAACCTCTACCTGCCATATGGTACTGGGTACTGAAGAAAAGATAGTGCCCGGAATGTGCGGAGTGGTTGAAGATGGAATACTGCCGGGATTTTTCGGCTATGAGGCCGGACAGTCTTGCGTAGGGGATCATTTCCAATGGTTTGTTGAAAATTGTGTTCCGGCAGCTTACACGGAAGAGGCAAAAAACAGGGGCATTTCCATACACAAGCTTTTACGAGAGAAAGCCACAATTCTCAAGGTTGGAGAAAGTGGCCTGGTAGCGCTTGACTGGTGGAACGGCAACCGTTCGGTATTGGTGGACGTTGATCTGACCGGCCTTATCATCGGCTGTACGCTTCTGACAAAACCGGAAGAAATATATAGGGCTTTAATCGAGGCTACCGCCTATGGAACAAACATGATAATTGAAACCTTTGAAAACAGCGGTGTCAAGATAGAAGAGTTATATGCCTGCGGTGGTATAGCTGAAAAAGATGAGATGATGATGCAGATCTATGCGGATGTTACAAATAGAGAGATCAGGATCTCAAATTCACCACAGGCCGTTGCTCTCGGATCAGCCATGTTTGGCGCGGTGGCCGCCGGCAAGGCAAATGGTGGTTATGACAGTATATTTGATGCTGCAAAAAATATGTCTAAAGTGAAGGAAGCCTACTACAAACCTAATCCAGCAAATGTTGAAGGATACAGGAAGCTATATGCAGAATATAAGCTGCTTCACGACTATTTTGGCAGAGGAGAAAATGACGTCATGAAGAGGCTGAAAAAGATAAAGGCTGAGGCCAGAGGAGAATAATAACACATAAAAGTGCGATCCAGTAAATGACCCATTTACATTAGTCGTGAATGTAGTGTATATTGATTGTATGATAACCTCACAAGTGAGGTTATTATACGCCTTCGGTAGAATTTATGCGCGTGCGATATTTTCGGTTCAGAAAATAGTACTGAAACGCACATGCGCTATACACCATGATGAATCATGGTATAATATAGAAATATTTCATTATAATATGACGATGCCTTCGGGCATCTGGTGTGAGACGGGTCAAATATGAGCATTCGTGCAGAGCTGAAGAGCACTTTTTATAACAAAGAACCATTAACAGAGAGAGATTTCGAATATAGCCGCAAGATGTCCATATATGAGGGCTGCACTGCAAGGGCGATTTTTAACCTAACCAGTGGGGCCTTTCTTGCTGGATATGCCAGCTTTCTTGGAGCAGACGATGCATTCAACGGCATCATTGGTGCAATACCGGTACTTGCAGGCGTAATGTCGATCTTCTCTCCAATTTATTTTGAGAAAAGGGATAAAAGGAAACTGCAGGTTCTTATCCTGAACTTTCTTCACAGGTTAATCCTTGGACTGATGGTATTTATACCGCTGATTGCGTCGGATAGAGTTCCCAGACTGTTTTTACTTGCAACATTTTATCTCATTGCATATATGTCGGTTAGTTTTAACAATCCTGCAGGCAGTGCCATTCTAATCGATCTTACACCGGTAAATATTCGAGGCAGATATTTCAGCAAAAGAGAATCCGCTCTGTTGGCTGTTGGTATTGTGTTTTCGCTTATTCTCGGTAGAGTACTGGATGAGTTCAGGTCTGTTGACAATGAATATGGCGGTTTTGTAGTTGTGTTTGCAGTTATATTGCTGTTATCCTTTTGCAATGCGGCGTTCTGGTCCAGAATCAAAGAACCTATTGTAAAGAGAAAGAAGGCCAACTATACTCTTAAGCAGATTATTACCATACCACTTAAAAATGTAGGATTCAGGAAAATTATTATTTTCTTTATCCTTTACAATATTGGTCTGCAGGTTGGTGGCCCTTTCTTTTCCGTTTATATGGTCACAGGGCTGAAGCTTGATTATACGTACATTACGATAATGGGAATGATGTCAACAATCGTGAATGTTATCGTTGTACGTATCTGGGGAAGGATTGCGGACAGTAAATCCTGGAATTTCGTGCTGACTTATTCTATTTTGTTCCTTGGGATAGTTCACTTTTTATGGGTTTTCGTGAATAACCCGACAGCCTTTATTCTGGTTCCATTACTGCATATTATCAGTGGAGTGGCCTGGGCCGGAATAGGCATATCAACCTTCAATATCCAATTCATCTACTCGCCTGAGGATGGGAGAACTGTATACACGGGATTTAACGCTGCATTGGGGGGTATGATGGGCTTCTTTGGTACGATGGCAGGTTCATTGCTCCTTGGCGTTTTTGACAGTCTCGGGCTGCATATCGTCAATTTTACCGTTGGGGGCATGCAGATGCTGTTCATGATCTCAGGAGTATTGCTGATGCTTTGCGCCGGCTATGCTCATTTCTACATCAAACCGCCGGCTGCGGAGTGATAAATGCCTATTTGTTATCGTTGAAATATTTGTTTTGATTCTTATCTGCTGTGGAGTCTCTTATTATGATCTCAGGCTTAAACAATTTGGTCATCGGTTTTTTAGTGTGAGGTCGGGAACTGTCACCACCGGCTTCCATGCTGCCTGTGCCTATATTGCATTTTCCTTCTGATATCATCTGCAAGACAATTGATGCAGCTTCTGATCCAAGCTCCTTTTTGGGATGACGGACGGTGGTGAGCTTCACAGGGCAGGATTCTGCAAGATATGAATCATCAAAGCCTGTGACGGAGATGTCCTGCGGTACTTTTATCCCGGACTCTGTCAGAAGTTTAACTATTTCAAAGGCGATTTCATCATTGTAGCAGGTGACTGCATCTATTTTTACACCATTGCCAATCATGGACCTCAGTGCAGCAAATGGCTTTGTTGCACGATCTTCGGTATGAAACCAGATAATCTTTTCGGGATCGTAGCTCAGTCCGCTTTCAGATAATGCCTTAACATATCCCTTATGTCTGTTCAGACCCTGGACATCATCAGCTTTGAAAATGCCGCATATGTTGCGATGACCGGTTTTCACCAGATATCTGACAACTTCGTACATACCACCTGAATCATCCACCAGTACACAGGGTTTTCCACTGAGCTGGTCATAGCAGCCGTGTATGAATACATAGGGGATACCATAACTGTCAAGTGTCTCATAATACTTGATGTTTTGTGTGTATAGCGCACTTCTTGTCGGCTCTACAATAAGACCGGCAATATCCTTGCCCAGAATATCCTTAAGACACACCACTTCCTTCAGATGGTCGTTACCTGTGTTTTTAAGGATTATACTATAACCGCTTTGAGATAAAACCTCATCGATTCCGCTAATTACCTGTGGGAAAATGTATTCTGATATATAAGTGGTGATAACGCCTATATTTCTAGAATCTCTGCTTTTGCGCAGAACACCTGAACTGAAGGTGCCACGACCATGTTCAGTATATAACAGACCTTCATTAGCCAGCATGGCAATTGATTTTCTCACAGTATGACGACTTAAAGAAAATCTTTCAGCAAGCATATTTTCAGATGGAATTCTATCACCGGGCATAATCCGGCCGGTAAGCATCTCGTCACGCAAATATTCCATCAATTTATAGTATTTTGATGTATTGCTATTTTTCAAGATGCCTCCTGAATTTTCGCTTCAATATCTTCTCTGCTAATGCAGCATAAATATGAAAATTTATATTCAAGTGCTTTTTTCATGCTTTCCAGTGCCCTTTCAGGTTCACCAAGCTTTTCAAGTAACAGGCCATAGTTGAACCAGGCTTCCGGGAATGTGGGCGACTTTTCCATCAAAGCTTCGTAGATTTCTCTGGACTTATCGTACATGCCCAGAAGGTAATAGTTTTGCCCAAGATTGTCCTGTATGACTTTATCTGAAGCGTTGTAATCATAAGCCTCTAAATTGAATTGTAAAGCTTTGTCCAGGTCACCCTTTAGTATGAGCAGATAACCCAGGCTGCCGTAAACAGACGTTGTTTTATATGTCTGCATGACCTCGGTAAGCATATCTGTCGCGGCATCAAGCTCACCTTTTTTCCAAAGTACAAGTGCCAGTATAGATTTGGTATATGTGATATCTTCAGCCTTTGGATTGCTTTTTAATATCTGCTGCAATACCTCTTCGGACTTCACCGGCTCTGCATTTTTCAGAAGAAGGTATGCATATGATGCGGATATTCTTGGGGTGGACTTTCTTGTATCATGAGCTTTCTTAAACCATTTAAGAGCATCTTCAATTTGACCGCGTGTATATTTACGACTGCCTATAAGGTTAAACAGTGTAGGCCTTGCAAAGTAGAACTGTACAGCTAAGTATAGCAGTAATGCGGCTATCCCAAGCCAAATATTGACCTTCCAGGCAATCACAATTACAGCAAGAGGCAGGATCAGGTTAATGAGAGTTTTTTTAAGTAAGCTGTTCATGGTAAACCTCCAAATTTGCATTTAAATAGCGGCATTCAACAAAGCTAATTATAAACTATTGCAGAATGGAAATGCAAACTTCATATTGTATATCCATTATCTACTGTGGTATAATAACTTCAAACTGTGAGGTTATTAAGCCTCGCACATTAGATTATAGCAATAATGTAATGCAATGAATGAGGAAAGTAACCGGGAAAGTCTTTACAGAGAGGAGTTGTCTGCGGCTGAAAGCATCTCCAACGAGCGAACGGTGAAGTTCCCTCAGGAGCTGTATCCTGAAAATATTATGGACCGGTTTGATTGGTTGGTTCATTATTCAGTAGGAGATACCGGAGCCTGACCGTTAACATACAGGAGGTTATATGCAAGAGTCCGCCGATATGGCGGGAATCTGGGTGGTACCGCGGAGTTCAGCCTTCGTCCCTTTCATAGGGGATGGAGGCTTTTATTTTTGGCCATTTGCGAAGCAAATCCGGCTAAAATTGAGAGGTGCTCGAAGCCCAGGATGCATGGGCGAGCAGATGACGCAGTCATCGACCAGCCAGGATGCATGGGCGAGCAGATGACGCAGTCATCGACCAGCCCCCCCGAGATTTTATTTTTGATTTAAAGGAGGAACGTTTTATGAGAGAGCAGTTGAATAACATAAAACTGGAAGCAGAAAAAAAACTGGAGCAGGTCAAGTCTCTGGCTGATTTGGAAAATCTGCGTTTGCAGTTATTGGGCAAAAAAGGTGAATTGACGGCAGTTCTTAGAGGAATGGGTGCACTGTCACAGGAGGAGCGGCCAATCATAGGACAACTGGCTAACGATGTCAGGAGCTTTGTGGAAGGCAAGCTTGAGGAAGCAGTGAAAAGCCTGCAGAATAAAGAACGCGAGAATCAGCTGGTTAAAGAGACCATTGATGTAACCATTCCCGGGAAGAGGCGTTTTATTGGGAAAAAACACCCGCTTAGCATAGTAATCGATGAAATAAAGGATGTATTCATTTCTCTCGGTTATGAAATAGCTGAAGGTCCTGAGGTGGAACTGGATTATTACAATTTTGAAGCACTGAACATACCTGCGGGGCACCCTGCCAGAGATGCACAGGATACATTTTATATAAATGACAAAATGCTGCTACGCAGCCAAACCTCGACTGTACAAATAAGGGTAATGGAACAGAAGAAGCCACCGATCAAGATCATCTGTCCTGGTAGAGTCTATCGGTCAGATGCGGTAGATGCGACACATTCGCCAGTCTTCAATCAGGTAGAAGGACTTGTGGTTGATCGCGGTGTGACAATGGGAGATCTGATCGGAACACTTCAGCTTTTTGCGAGGAGCCTCTTCGGTGAGAACACTAGTATTAGGCTCAGGCCTCATCATTTCCAGTTTACGGAGCCCAGTGCAGAGGTGGATGTAAGCTGTTGGGTCTGCGGTGGCAAGGGCTGCAGGATTTGTAAAAATGAAGGCTGGATCGAGATCCTTGGCGCTGGTATGGTACACCCGAAGGTCCTCGAAAATTGTGGAATCGACCCCAATGAGTACAGTGGCTTTGCCTTCGGACTAGGTGTTGAGAGAACTACTATGGGAAGGTTTGGCATCGATGACCTCAGGCATCTGTATGAAAACGATATGCGGTTCCTGAAACAGTTTTAGTATCTTTAAGCAAGCGCTATTGAATGAAGGGAGAAAATAAAGATGAAATTACCATTAAAATGGCTGAAAGATTTTACTGATATAAAGGCTGACCCAAAGGAATTTGCCAATGCACTCACACTATCGGGTTCGAAGGTAGAGGGCTTTGAAAAATTGGGAGATGAAATCGACAGGGTGGTAGTCGGAAAAATTCTTTCTGTGGAGAAGCATCCTGATGCGGACAGACTCCAGGTAACACAGGTGGATGTAGGCGGTAAGACAATACAGATAGTAACAGGAGCAACAAATATTAAAGAGAATGACCTGATCCCTGTAGCCCTGGATGGCTCAAGCCTTCCGGGAGGAAAAAAAATTAAAAAGGGCAAGCTTCGCGGTGTGGAATCATGCGGTATGATGTGCTCCATATCCGAGTTAGGTGTGACGAAGGAAGAATTCCCTAATGCAGCGGAGGATGGCATATTTATTCTTGATGGCAATTGTGTTCCGGGTACTGATATTAAAGAGATATTAGGGCTTAACGACACGGTGGTGGAGTTCGAAATCACATCAAACAGGCCTGATTGCTTCAGTATACTGGGCTTGGCAAGAGAATCCGCCGCTACATTCGGAACAGCTTTCAACAAGCCGATAATCCAGGTGAAGGAGCTTGGCGATTCAGTCGAGGGGCAGGCATCCGTTGAGATACAAGCACCGGATTTATGCTCCCGATATGCTGCCAGGATTATTAAAAATGTAAAAATCGAACCTTCGCCTGCATGGATGCAGGAGCGCCTTAAAGCAGCCGGAGTTAGGCCTATAAGCAATATCGTTGATATTACAAACTATGTCATGCTTGAATATGGCCAGCCCATGCATGCATTTGATCTTGAGAACCTAAAGGGGCGGAAAATCATTGTCAGAAGAGCGACGCAGGGAGAGAAAATGCAGACGCTGGATGGTCAAGACAGGGAACTGGATGACTCTATGCTGGTGATTGCGGATGCTCAGCGCGCTGTAGCTGTTGCAGGAGTCATGGGAGGAGCCAATAGTGAGATTACCGATGAAACAAAGACTATACTGTTTGAATCAGCAACCTTTAACGGTATTTCTGTCCGTTTAACCGCAAAGAAGCTTGGAATGCGGACAGAAGCCTCTGGACGTTTTGAAAAAGGACTGGATCCGGAAAATGTTCTGGATGCAGTAAACCGGGCTGTACAGCTTGTTGAAGAGCTTGGAGCGGGGACAGTATGTAAAGGAATCATTGACTGCTATCCCGTCAAGCTTGAGAAGAGGAGTATACCATTCAATCCCGGACATATTAATGCGCTGCTTGGCACAGATATCGATACGGAAGTGATGAAGAAGATATTTGCAAAACTGGAGATCGAGGTCAATGCTGATTCCAATTCAGTTACAGTACCAACCTTCAGACCGGATCTTGAACGTGAAGCGGATCTGGCGGAGGAAGTGGCAAGATTTTATGATTATAATAATATTAAAGCAACGCTGTTAGAGGGAAAAGCGGCAACTGTAGGCGGAAGAACATATAAGCAGAAGATCGAGAAGATTATTGGCCAAACGATGCAGTCCTGTGGATTTTCAGAGATATATACCTACTCCTTCACCAGCCCGAAGGTGTTTGACAAAATCAACCTTCCCCAGGACAGTGACCTAAGAAATACAGTTGTGATAACTAACCCGTTAGGTGAAGATTACAGCATTATGAGGACCACAACGCTGCCTGATATGTTAGGTGTACTTGCGACTAATTACAACAGGAGAGTTGAGGAGGCAAGATTCTTTGAGATGTCTCATGTGTACCTGGCAAAGAGTCTGCCACTGACAGAGCTGCCATGCGAAAAACAGGTACTTACACTTGGAATATACGGCGATAACGTTGATTTTTATGAATTATCAGGGGCGGTAGAGGAACTGATGTCTGTACTTGGTATTAAAAAGTTCAAACTCCAAGCGATTCATGACGATCCATCCTTCCATCCCGGAAGAACAGCAAGACTGATCATCAATGGCAAGGAGTGTGGTATTCTCGGAGAGGTTCATCCTGCTGTTTCGGAGAAATTTGATGCTGCACAGAGAAACTATGTCGGCATGATTGATATTGAGCCACTCATAAAGGGTACTGAATTAAAGCCGGAGTATAAGCCTCTGCCAAAATTCCCTGCTGTGACCAGAGACATAGCGATGCTGGTGGATGATGAGGTTCCTGTAAATCAGATAGAGAGCCAGATCGTTTCAAAGGCAGGAGCGATTCTTGAAGAAGTCAAGCTGTTTGACGTATACAAGGGAAAACAGGTACCGGACGGAAAGAAGAGTGTTGCTTATTCCATTCTTTTCAGAGCCGCGGATCGGACACTGACCGACGAAGAGGTCGGCAAGGCAATGGCGAATATAGTTAAAGCATTGTCAGAGAAGCTCGGGGCGCAGCTGAGATAGCTGAGTTAGTTGATATAGCTGAGATAGTTGAGATAACTGAGATAGTCTTAACATAAAAAAGTTCGGTGCCTGGCACCGAACTTTTTATGATGTGGAAGCAGAATTATTTCATTTGCTGCTCGGCGTATGCAATCATTTTCTTTACCATCTGTCCGCCTATAGGTCCGCCTTCATGCCCGTTTTGTGCGGCGGTCAGGTCTCCCTTGTAATGATCGTTGTTTTCCTTGGTAAACTGTTCTAGCCCAATTTCCTTTGCACATTCCATCTTAAATCTGTTCAATGCTTCTCTTTTATCCGCAATAAGTGGCGTTTTTGGCCTTGACATGGAATCACCTCTTTCTATTTTATTTTTTACTCGTTGTTATTTTTTACGGATTCACAAATAATACACTGTAAGATGTTGAATTTATTGATTAAAATTTAACAATTTGCTATAATAACCCTAATAATACTGAGATAAAGATTTGACTTAATACAGGAGGCTCATATATGAAAGAAATCGGACTGGACTATTCCAACGCATTATCCTTTATCAATGAATCTGAGATATCCAATTTCACCCCATTTATAACAATAGCCCATGAAATGCTTCACAATAAATCTGGTGCAGGAAGCGACTATCTTGGCTGGATCGATCTGCCAAAGGCTTATGACAAGGCTGAATTTGCCAGGATCAAGGCGGCTGCCGAAAAAATAAAGGCAGACTCCGATGTACTTGTTGTAATCGGGATCGGGGGTTCATATCTTGGAGCCAGAGCTGCCATAGAAGCACTCTCGCACTCTTTTTACAACCTGCTGCCGAAGGCTGACAGAGGCACACCGGAAATTTATTTCGTAGGCAACAGTATTAGCTCCACCTATATTATAGAGCTGTTTGAACTTTTAAAGGACAAGGACATATCTGTAAATGTCATCTCAAAATCAGGCACAACGACAGAGCCTGCCCTTGCATTTAGGGTATTCAGAGATTACATGGAGAAAAAATACGGCAAAGCTGAAGCATCAAAGAGGATTTATGCCACGACAGATAAGGCCAGAGGAGCACTCAAGAAGCTTGCGGATGAGGAAAAATATGAGAGCTTTGTCATTCCCGATGATGTGGGCGGAAGATATTCCGTATTGACGCCAGTTGGACTACTGCCAATCGCCGTGTCAGGGATCGATATCGATGAAATGATGAAGGGTGCCGCCGATGCACAAGACCTTTACAGCAATCCTTCTGCAGCAACTAACGAGTGTTACAAATACGCAGCTGTAAGAAATGCACTTTACAGAAAGGGCAAAACTACCGAGATCATGGTCAATTACGAGCCCTCTATGCATTTCTTCACAGAGTGGTGGAAACAGCTCTATGGAGAGAGCGAAGGTAAGGATCAGAAGGGCATTTTCCCTGCAGGTGTTGACTTCACTACTGATCTTCACTCCATGGGACAGTATATACAGGATGGCCTTCGCAATATTTTTGAGACTGTGCTTAATGTAGAGCAGCCGAGGAAGAACACGATTATTAAAGAGGAGAAGGATAACCTGGATGGTCTCAATTTCCTGGCAGGCAAAGATATCGACTTTGTGAATAAAAAGGCAATGCAGGGGACAATACTTGCACATACCGATGGCGGAGTGCCGAATCTTGTGGTCAGCATTCCGGAAATGAACAGCTACTGGTTTGGAAACGTTGTCTACTTCTTCGAAAAAGCCTGCGGGATCAGCGGATACCTGATGGGTGTCAATCCTTTCGATCAGCCGGGCGTGGAAGCATATAAAAAGAACATGTTTGCGCTTCTCGGAAAACCAGGATATGAAGAGGAGAAGACAAGGTTGGAGAAAAGACTGAATAAATGATAATGCGAAGGGTGCCGATACTGCTGAACGGCACTCTTTTTTTGCCATTTGAGAAGTATTTCAAGCGCTCATTGAAATTATGGAATAGTGCAGATAAGGATTTCGGGACGGGACATAAAACGCAGCGGCACAACTCCGTTGCCGGTGCCTCTGTTTATATAGACTTTGATATCATTGATCCGTTTCAGTCCTCTTTTTATGCCCATTTTACAGAGTTGATCATCTCTCAGAAGTAAAAATTCAATGTTGAAGGGCATCCATATCTGACCACCGTGAAAATGGCCTGCAAACATATAGTCAACTATTTTCCCCGGTATGCTCAATGCTAAATCAGGGTTGTGTGTTATTGCGATCTTGGTAGCTCCTGGAATACAACCGATCATTGCCTTTTCGATATCCGGATTACCGCGTCGCAGGTCATCAATCCCAATGAGGTTGTATTTTTTGCCGGATTTTTCGACAATCACTGTTTCATTTCTTAAAACCTCCACATGAAGTGCTTTTATTTCAGAAATAAAATTTGTCAGGCCGGTAGTGTTACCACCGAAGGCTCTAATATCGTGATTTCCCAGACACAGGATAGTCCTGTAACCCTTACTTATAATGCCAAGATATTTCAAAAAATCCATGGCATGCATAGGTGTGTTGATGTAATCGCCAGTAATCAGAATAATATCTGGATTCTCAGCCATGACTTCCTTTCTGATCCTTTGTGCGGACACACCTGTCATATAGACATGCAGATCTGTGAGGTGCAGAATTCGCAGGCCCGCTCCGTTGCGCGAAAAATTCAGCCGCTCAACTTTCAGCCAGGTGGTTTCAAATCTCATATATACATATACCAATATAATAAAAACCAAAATATATACAACGACCATGATGATTTACTCCTGCGGATAATATAACTAATATATCAATTGCCTGCAATTAGGGCAACGGTAAATTTATAATCTGCGTAATCTACCTCAATTGAAAAAGTAAATTCCACCCCTCCTTCGGGATTAGCGGAAGTTACTTTTGCAAATCAACGGAAATAAGGAACATGGAAGTTACTTTTGCAAACATATCTTTCGTGTCAATTTTCACCACA
>JAEYRF010000163.1 GCA_023409615.1 Bacillota bacterium
TGCAGAAAAAATTTTTAGAGACCATTCTCATACAACATTCTTAAAAAGCAGAAAAGAGGCGCAAACCTTGAAATTTCAACGTTTATCGCCTCTTTTATATTCTTCAACTGTCAAACTCGGGATAATATTAACATTCATAGCCTTGTCAGTCAATCCATGCCACTTTATACCCTGCCGGGAAGCTATACCATCGCATTTGTAAGTTCTCTTTGGAGTATACCGCAAAGATCTGAGCTCTGTGAAAGTATTGTATTCTTTTTACATTGTGCTATAATTTTTATAGTATATTTTGCACAAACTATAAAATTAACCATTTTCTGAATTGAATAATATCTTCAAGGAGATTAGTTATGGACAAGCAAACATTTATCCTTTTGAATGACAAAGAAGTAAACAAGCTAGCTTCGACACTCCTGCTTATAATATGTTTTGTTGTCTTTCCTCTTCTGATTATTCTGACAATCATAAAACTCTTCAATATTGACATGACCCAATTAACAGTCTTTACAATTATCAGCTTTGTCCTGGTACTTTTGAACTTCTTCCTTGCCCGAAAAGACATCAATCCTGTTTATGTAAAGTATTTAAATATTTTTATTAGTACCATGATTATTGGAATGCTGGCAACAAATAATGATATCGGCATTAATATAACCTATATTTTCCCGTTAATTATATGCTGCCTTTATTATGACAGGAAGCTTACATTTACTGCCTTTGGTATAGGAATTATCAGTTTGGGTGTTTCAAGATATTTTAGATTACAGTCAGTTAATGAATTGGAAGAATTTATTCCTTTATTCATAGGTTACATCCTTGAGTTTTTTACTATGTTTCTATTGTTCAACCTGCTTATGCGCCGCTTAAATAAAATGTTCAGTTCTCTTGTGGACTCTGAGCAGCAAAAGCAGATTCTGGATGCGCTGGCCTCCGTGTCGGAAAAATCAAAGAATGCCTCAGAGGTACTTTATGATTCCGTAAACCAGTTCTCATCTGCAATTGACCAGACAGCAAAAGCAAACACCGAAATTGCAAGCAATGCGATGTCGGCAGTGAATAGCTGTAAGGATAATCTTCAATATGTACAGACATCTTCCAATACAATTATCAGTATTTCTCAAGATTTGGAAACCGTATCAGTCAAGTCGTCTGAAATGGCTGAAGTGTTCAAATCGAGCTATTCAGCTACGCAACAGAGCAAGGAATATATGGATAGCACAATACAGGACATGAGTATTATTGAAAAATCAACAGTTGATACAAGACAGGTCATGACTTCTTTATTAGAAACCACACGTGAAATTAACAGCATCCTGGATATGATCAGTTCCATTTCAAACCAGACAAATCTTCTGGCACTTAATGCTTCTATTGAATCTGCAAGAGCCGGAGAGGCCGGAAAAGGTTTTGCTGTTGTTGCAGATGAAATAAGAAAGCTGGCGGAACAATCCGGAAAGGCAACCAATAACATCGCAAAATTGATATCGGATTTACAGAAGAAAACAAATTCAGTATATGCTTCAGTTGATGTAGGAACCGAAACGATCAAAACCTCAATTCAGAGAGTAATGAAAACTGCAGAGAAATTTGATGAATTACAGAATCTTCAGGATACTCTTAAATCCAAGGTGAATGAAATAGAGTTGGTCTCCATGAATTCTTCTTCAAATAGCAAGCAGCTTACGGATGTTATATCAAAAATCAGCAGCCTTGTAGATAGCTCCCTGGGTGAAATACAATCCATAGCAGGTGCAACACAGGAACAAGCTGCTACTATGGAAGAAGTCTCGGCATCATTTACTTCCATTGAAGATATTGCATCAAGCTTGAAAAATTTGAATGAGGAATTAGCAAGCTTAAAAACATAGATTTCTGCGGACATCCTCCCTGAATCTATCAATATAACCCATGATATATTCGCAGATATCCATCCCTTTATCAGTCACAAGTGGCGTCAAATCCATTGCAAATGACAGTTCGGAAGCCTCGTCGGTAGCATGGAATGCATAATATGTAGCATTTCCGGTTCTCCTGCCCTGTGATGCAAGGTCGTAGCGTTTACCTCCGCAGATCTGGGAGTCGAATACACCCAACACAGCGGCAGCTATATTAGGATGGCCGGAAACATCGAACATGACCTTTTCCTCGTCATTCATCCAGTCCAGATTCCGCCAGACCTCACACCCGTAGACTTTCTGCGGTAGTGATTCCTCAGGAATCTCTCGCAGAGCCCTTATGACCTTTATCGCCGTAGCTACATGGGTGGGGTGCTTATCAGCAAGATTATGCGTATATACCACCTGCGGCTTTGCAGCCAGGATTAGCTCTCTGACTTCATCAGATACTTCTGTATTTGCAGGATCCTTTACATCATAACTGCTGTAATCCATCAGTGCCAATGCGGAATACTCACCAACAAAAGCTGCCTTCTTCTGCTCGAGCTTCCTGACCTGCTGCATACGTTCGTCGGAAAAATCTTCATAGAGTCCATTCCTGGGGCTTCCTGCGCCATTTGTGACAACTGCCGCCATGAACCAGCTGTCCTCTCTGCCAAAGCACTTGCTTATTCCGTCATACGCCATGATCTCGATATCATCGTGATGTGCGGATATGGCCATGTGCGTTGTTCTTGCTATGGCATCCTCATGAAACATATTGTCAGGAATAAATATTTCAGCGCCTGCCTTTTTAAGTTTCATATGATTTCTCCTAATCTGTCAAATTTAGTATGTGATCCTCTATCAAATATATCCAATTTGATCGGTTTAGTAAAGACCGCATAAGACAAAAAAGCGTCTGCTCCCGTATAATATATGTACTACGTATAAATAAAATTAAATATGTAAGGGAGACTAATCTTATGAAAAAAGTACTATCGTTTACATTGGCACTTGTACTGCTTTTAAGCATGTGTTTACAGCTTACCGCAGTAAACGCCGCATCAATTGACCTAAAGCCGCTTCCTCAGATCGGCGAGGTGATTTCCGGCTTTGAAACAATCTCAATAAATGACATGGACCTTATTAATTCAAAAACTGTCCTTTTCGAGCATAAAAAAACCGGAGCACAGCTTCTCTACATACAAAGCAATGATATCGACAGATCATTTGATATTGCCTTTAAAACACCTGCAGTTGACGATACTGGAGTAAATCATATTATGGAACACATCTCCGTATCAGGCTCGAAAAAATATCCGCTGAAGAATGTCCTGTTTACCATCGCCAATCAGACCTACAGTACATTTATCAATGCATTTACCTATCCAACTATAACTCAGTACCCCGTATCTTCAATGAGCGAAGAGCAGTTACTGAAACTGGCCGACGTTTATATGGATTGTGCGTATAATCCCTCTGTCTATGACGACAAAAACATCTTCCTCAGAGAGGCCTGGAGATACGAAATGGCAGATGCCGATGCCCCTCTGACTATAAGCGGTACGGTTTATAACGAGATGAAGGGTGCGTTGGGAAATATATCATCAGCGGCACGTAACAATGTCATGGATGTTTTGTTTCCGGATAGCGTACAATCCAACATCTCCGGCGGAGATCCGGAAAAAATAAAGGATCTGACATATGAACAGCTCATTAATACCCATCAGACATATTATCATCCGTCGAATTCACTGATGGTACTTTACGGTGACGTTGATTACAGTAAGTTTCTGAAGATGATCGATGACAATTACCTTAGCGAGTATGATAAAAAGAACATCGATGTAGATGATGGGAAAATCACCCCATTACAAAAAAGATCAGAAAAAACCTTCAAATTCCCGGTTGCCGCTGCATCAAATACAACGAATGCAGCACAAATAGATTATGCGTATGCCTTGACAGATGTTCCCGAAGAAGATCTGGTAGGACTGATCATTCTGACCACTATTCTCAATCAGGATTCCTCACCGCTTAAACAGGCATTTATGGGCAAGCAGATTGGTGGAAATCTTTATGTCGAACTCAATAACAGTATCGCACAGCCGGTCCTGACTTTTTCCGTACAGGGCGCTGATGAGAAAAAAGCTAATGAATTCAAGATACTGGTAGATGACTGTATCAGCGATCTGGTCAAAAGCGGGTACGATAAAGAACTCGTCGATGCCACAATATCTGCTGTACTGCTTAGCAACTCAAATATTACAGAATCCGGGAACCTTGGTGTCAATCTCTCTACATCAATAGCCATGATGTGGGCAAATAGTAATAACATGTACTACTTGAGTAATTTGCTGCAGAATATTAATAATATATCTAAAAAGGTCAGCAATAATTACATGGAAGACCTGACCACCAGGTACATTCAAAGCAACAACCATGCAGCTTTAGTTACTACGGTCCCCGAGGCAGGGCTTGCTGAAAAGCAATCCGAACAGAACCAGCAGTACCTTGCAGGACTGAAAGCCTCTATGAGCACACAGGAGATTGAGAAAATAGTAAGCGATACTGCATCCTATAATGCATGGAACAACGAACAAGCAGATCAGGAAGATCAGAAAATCCTGAAAGACCTTCAGGTGGTGAAGGTTTCAGATTTGCCTGTAGAAGTGAAAAAATATGATATTAAAGATACTCCATCCACTGATGGCATGAGGATCCTGTCAGCAACTGCAAACGTCGGCGAGACCGGGCTCACCTCCCTGGCATTTGATACTTCGTCTGTTCCTGTTGAAAAGCTTCACTACTTGACGCTGTACTCCGGTCTACTTGGAAAACTCGATACCGAAAAGTACACAAGAGAGCAGCTCAATACTAAAATAATGAGATATCTGAACGGTACATCATTTGCTCTATCAACATTGCCTGAGGAAGATTGGGATGAATTCACCCCGCTAATGGTAACCTCATGGATGGGACTGATGAATGAGTATGATGAGCAGCTGGATCTCGTTAAAGAAATACTGCTCAATACAAAATTTGATGATGTTGACACAATTCTCAGCTTTGTAAAACAACAAATCACATCGTTAAAAAGTCAGTTTGTAAACAACCCGGTAAGTCTGCTTATAAACCGCAATTTGGCTCTTTCAAATAATTGCAGCAACTATTCAAGTTATATTTCAGGCCTGGACTACTATAATTTCCTCGTCCAGTTAGAGCAATTACTTCAGGCAGATCCCAACACCGTATTGACCGAGCTTGATTCCCTTCATAAGCTGGTCCTGAATAGGACGAATATGATTACTATGTTTTCCGGCAATGAAGACAGTATCAAGAAATATGAGAAGTCAATTAAGACTCTGACAGATGCATTACCGGTAAAAGCTATCTCAGCTCAGGACTATTCAAAGCTGCCAGCACCTGCACAAAGAGAAGGAATCGCGATGGATACCCCAGTCCAGTATAATATGATTTCTGCCAACTATGAAGATATGGGTATTGAGTATAGCGGCAAATATATTCCGATTGGATCTGTCATAAATGAGAACTACATCACACCTAAGATCAGATTTGGATATGGTGCTTACGACAACATTGTGGATTTCGGTGTAACTGCATTTATGCTAGTCTCATACCGTGATCCTAATATAAAAGAAACCTTTGATGTATATAAGGGACTGCCCGAGTTTGTAAAAAACATTGAAATCACTCAGGAGGAACTGGATAGGTACATATTGAAAGCATTCAGCGCTTATTCCTCTACAATCGGTGAGTTGAACGGATCATCCAGTGAAATCAACAACTACTTAATGGGTAAAACCACAGAGGATCGATTAAAATTACTGCGTGAAATAAAGTCCGCAACAGTTCAGGATGTCAAAAATTCAGCAGTTATATTTGAAAATTTCCTGAAAAACGGAGCTTATTCAACCGTAGGCAGTGCTGAAAAAATAAGTGCTAATAAGGAATTGTATGAATCAATCATCTCCTTCGGTCAGGATAACACAGATGAATCCCTTACAAGAGCACAATTCTGCGAATTGATGCTTGCCGGTGTACCAAACCCTGTGGAAGTCGCTAAACAACAGGGGTTATTGTTGGGAGATGGAAAAGGAAACTATAATGAGGACGGCAAGCTGACAATGGAGCAGCTCGCTGTAATTGTCAGCAGATTGGTCGCTATGAATGGCACGCAACTGAGCGGAGACGAGGTAATCATAGCTGATGACGCTAATATTAGTTCCTGGGCAAAAAGCAGCGTCAAAGCACTTGTTGATTCCGGCATTATGAAGCTTGATTCCAAAGGCAATTTCAACCCTCAGGGTGAGGTCACAGCTTCAGCCGTTCAAACCCTCATGGTAGATTTAATTAGCAAATTATCAGGAAATTAAGTCTATATGATAAACGGGATAGTCACAAGAGACTATCCCGTTTTTTCTTTTAGTATTCTATAATCTGCTCATCTATTCTTCTGACCACCGAATGAAATCCCTTATTGCGGTTTTTGTAAAAGTCAGTTATGATACCTATAATTAATGCTGACATTGGCAAGGGAGGTACCATGGAAAAGCTGAGAGCGAAAAAGGGATTTATATGCGATATGGACGGCGTTATCTATAAGGGTAACCAACTGATTCCTGGTGTAAAGGAGTTCGTCGACTGGTTGTACAGAGAAGATAAGAAATTCTTATTTCTCACTAATGCCAGCGGAAAATCACCAAAAGAACTGCAACAAAAACTCCACCGCATGGGACTTGATGTAGCCGAAGAACACTTTTATACCAGTGCGCTGGCAACAGCAAAGTTTTTAAGCAGCCAGCACCCGGGATGCAGCGCATTTGTGATCGGCGAGTCAGGGCTATACACTGCTCTGCATGATGTGGGTATCACCGCAAATGATGTTGATCCTGATTATGTTGTAGTTGGCGAGACAAACAACTACAATTACGACAGTATAACCCGCGCAATGAAGCATATTTATAATGGAGCGAAGCTGATCGGCACAAATACCGACCTTACAGGACCTTCAGAATATGGGATTGTTCCCGCCTGCCGTGCGCTGGTATCACCAATCGAAGCTACCACCGGCAAGAGCGCATATTATGTTGGTAAACCTAACCCATTGATGATGCGAACAGGGCTTCGCATGCTGGATGTCCATTCTGAGGAAGCCGCTATGATTGGAGATCGTATGGATACAGATATCATTGCAGGTATCGAAAGCGGTCTTGATCCAATTCTTGTCTTGACCGGTGTAACAACACTGGAAAATATGGAACGATATCCTTATCGTCCAAGGTTGATTTTAAGCGGTGTCGGCGATATACCAGGCTAATATAGAAAACTCCCGTCCATGAAACTTCACAGTTAAAAATGGAAGGGAGTTTTTATTTCACTTTAAGATAGCACCTGCTGTGAGAGCGTTCTCGATCTGCTCATTTCCAAGCATATATACGATAATCGTGGGCAGGCTTGTAATAATCATAGCTGCTCCAATCTGCCCCCAATGAGATACGCCGATGCTTACGAAGAAATTTAGCAATCCCACTGTCAAAGGTCTGATCTTGTCTTCTGCAGCCAGTATAAAAGCGAGGAAGAATTCATTGTATGTGTTCATAAATATCAGCACACATTGAGTTGCAATTGCAGGCTTAATTACCGGCAAGATAATACGGAAATATGTTTGATAAATATTACAGCCGTCCATACAAGCTGCCTCTTCAAGTTCCTTCGGCAAGCTCCTGAAAAATGCAAACAGCATCAGGACACACGATGATAACGCAAAGGCAGAATACGGAAGAATCAGACTTAAGTGTGTGCCTTTGAGTCCGATGTTCTTTACCATAATAAGAATCGGTATAATAACAACCTGGGCAGGCACGACCAGTCCCATTGCAATATAACTCATCGCAAAACCTCTGTATTTCCAGTTCATTCTGCTTAAGCAGTAAGCAAACATACTCCCCAAAAATACTGTCAGAACAATCGTGCTTATAGAATAAATCAAACTGTTGGATAAATATCTTAAGAAATTAAATTTTTCAAGTGCATCTCCATAGTTATTAAAAACCCATTCCTTCGGAAGACCAAAAGGATTGTTATACACCTCACTCTTTGACTTGAATGAGATATTGACCATCCAGTACAGCGGGAAAAGAAAAGATGCGCCGATCAGTATCATTAAGCCACTCACAAGCAAACTGAGTTTGTTTTTTTTCATGATTGTTACACCATCCCGTTAAAACTCTATTTTTTCTCTTGCGACAAACCGGTTTATGAAAAATGTCATCACAAGACATTCCAGCACAAATATAATGGCAATTGCACAACCCTGACCGAAATCGGAGGCTGAAAACGCCTTGAAGAACAACTGATAAATTACCGTTCTTGACATATCGCCCGGACCGCCGCCAGTCATTATTCTCACATGAGCAAATTGGGACATACACCCCAGTACCGATATGACCAGCAAATACTTAGTCACCTCTTGCAATAGAGGAATCGTAATTTTTAAACTTGTTCTGATGAAGCCGGCACCGTCGATTAAAGCTGCTTCGTAGTATGTCTTGGGGATCGCCTTAATACCTGTATAGAAAAGCAATGCATTCAAACCAAGGTATTGCCATAGGAATGCTGCCGTTATTGCCAATATTACCGTTCTCTTGTCAGAGAGCCATACCAAAGCCAGGCTATCCAGTCCAACAGCTCTTAATATGCTATTGATCAAGCCCCATTTTGGTTCATATATTGCAACCCACATCTGTGCTATTACTGTAACTGAAAGCACAGCGGGCAGTACGCTGCCTGCCTTGAAAAACCTTCTCACCGACTCGCTCTGCCTATCCATTACCAATGCAAGTATCAAAGAAATCGGCAACCCGACACAGGTAGAAACCAACACGATGATTATAGTATTAAGATTCGATTTCCAAAAGGTCTTATCCTGAAAAACACTCATATAATTTGCAGTTCCGACATATCCCATATTCTTAAATCCATCGTTTTTCTGAAAGCTTATTAAGATTTCCGGAAATAGCGGATAGATTACAAATGCAGTGAATAATAACAGTGTCGGAAAAGCAAACAGGAAAATTGCAAGCTTATTGCTGTAAAATTTGTTCATATATGTCACCTTATTAGCCAACATCCCTATATGAGATGACTCATATAGGGATGCTGCCTATGAATTTATATTTCCCTAATAGCCTTACACTTTGAATCAGTTAAAGTTTTCAGCCCAGATCGGATTAATTGCAGCTATGTATTCATCAGGTGAATACTGGCCTGTAAGAAGATAACTGTTAAGTGTTGAAATCTCAGCAGACATCTTCGTGTTATATGTAGCTGCCCATAATGATGGAACTTTGAGCTGTGCTGCATTGAACTGATCAAGGTTCTTCTGTGCTAATGGTGAAATGCCTTCAATTGCTACGCCTGTATCAAGAGCTGTAATTGCCTTGTTCTCGATGTTGTAGAAAAGGGCATCCTGAACTGCGCAGAACATTGCGAACTGAGCAGCTACTTCCGGGTTTTCTGTCTGTGCTGATGCGAGATATCCGCTCAATGGAGCACCCCAGAACTGAATGGAAGCATTAGCATCATTTCCTTCTTTTGCTGAAGGCCAAACAATGAAATCTGTATCAGGTGATGTTGTCTCGAGGCCGGTTAATTCCCAGGTGAACATTGCCAGCATAGCTGAATTGCCGCCATTATACATTTCCATAGCAGGACCGTAATCAATGTTAGTTACGCCATCAGCGAAAGCTCCTACCTGAGCGAGCTTCTGAATTCTTCCAAGAGCATTCTTAACCACAGGGTTACTGAAATCTGTCTTATTATTGACCAGATCAACTGCTACCTGAGGATCTTCAGCCATGATCATCGTCTGCAGCATATGAAGGTTCGGCGTCCAACCATCTTTACCAACTATGGACATAGGAACAATACCTTTTCCCTTGAGGGTCTCACAAACTGCAACAAGTTCATCAAATGTCTTAGGTACTTCTACACCATTCTGTGCAAATATATCCTTGTGATACCACAGTCTTGGAGTAAAGTACTGGTCAGCACCCGGCTGTACACAATAAATTTTTCCATCTTTATCAGGTGCAATAACTTCTGCCATCTTGAACTTCTTGTCAAAACCAGAAGCTTTTACATACTGAGCCATATCTAATGCATTACCAGCAGATACTACTACACTGGAAAGGTTTTGCTCAGAGAACCATACGTCCGGCATGTCGCCTGATGCATTGTATGCTTTAAGCTTGTTAGCGTAATCCTGTCCGCCGCCGCCAAGATCGTATTCAACCTCGACATTTGGCATCTCTTTCGCAACATTTACTTTAATATATTTCTCACGGATATTGTTTCTGTTATCGTCGGTACTTAAAGAAAGGAATTTGATTTTCACTTTCTCAGCAACAGGAGCTTCCTCTTTAACTGGCTCAGCATCTTTTGTCTTTTCGACAACCGGTGCACTGGTGTCGCCTTTGTCTTCAACTTTCTCAGCCGCGCCGCATGCAGTCAAAGATATTATCATGACTAAAGCAATTACAATAGACATAATCTTTGCTAACTTATTCATTATATGCCTCCCTATTATTTAGTTCGAGATTCAATCCTTTCGAAAGGTTTCTGTAACTGTTACAGTTCGATTATACAGCCACTGCTTATTATGACAAAGAGAATATTCTTTGTTGACAAGGAAAAATATTGGGTTTGGTAAAATAATGAATCATTATATGCTACTGTTGGATATTCTCAATATATTTACTGGGCGCAAGCCCGTAAAATTTCTTAAAGCATTTGCCAAAATAGTTTGCATCCGCATATCCTACTTTCGATGCAACATTAAGCACAAGGGTATCGCCATTATCAAAAAACTCTTTTGACTTTTTTATTCTGAACTCAGTCAAATATTCATTTATTGTAACGCCTGTATCCCTTTTAAAGATAAAACAAAGGTGTGCATAATTAACAAACAGCTTTTTTGCCATTTCATCAATACTGAGGCTATCGTTCTGATAGTTAGTTTCAATATAATTCTTTACTTCATCAATAAGCTTTGATACCTTTGAGTTTCTGCTCTTTTGGGTCAGCTCCATTGTAAGCCTGTAAATCTCTTCGATCCAACTTTCCATTTCATCAATGGAACCCTTTGACTGAAGCTCTTCAATAATATTTATCCTGTTGTTCGGCAAAATATCATTGAAGCTAAGCCCGGTTTCCACAATATACTCAAGGCATACGGCCACCAGTTCAATACATACAACGAAAATAATCTCATGATGTATGTTTTCACTGCGCATCTCACTAAATATCTGCCCGATCAGCTTTTGCACTTCTGTCTCATCTGCTGTACGCAAATCCAATAAAAGCCGGCTTCTATGCTCACCTGTAAACAGGTTGCTTTTAATGGTGGAATCGGAAACCGTGCTGTATGGGATGACTTTGTTTTTCCCTACGGTAAGTTTATTCTTTAGTGCTACTATAGCTTCTTTATAAGAAGCATGGATGTCAAATAAATCATTTTTAATGTTGCCGGCACCTATGGTTACTGTGAAACTCAAATGCTTCTGAACAGCATTTTTAATCATTTCCAGCCGGTTGTACAAAAACTGGCTGGTATCACAATTGTCTTCCGTTTCTTTTAGTCCGATAATAATACATATCCTGTCGTCCGTATCATAACACATGTCAAAAACATACTGCTCCGATAAAACTTCACCTGCAATATTTGACACTGCAAATTTCCATAGCTGTCTGTCCTCATCACTCCAGCCGAGACTTTCTTCATACTCTAATTCAATAGCAACGACCTGATAATATTCTGAATCTATATTAATATTCAGGTATTCCATCTTTTTCATTGCTTCATTTCTGCTTCGTATTATGCTCCCTTGAATAATCTCGTTTAGCAGTTTATCCTTCAACAAAGGCAAGCTGTCCTTCAACTGCTTTCTTAGTCTGCCAATCTCAATTTTTGTGCTCGTTTCTATTTCAATGATTTTCTTTACTTCATTCAGTGATTTGATAATCTCTTCGTCATCTACAGGCTTTAATATGTAATTATTCACGCCAAGCTTAACAGCCTGTTTAGCATAGTTAAACTCATTGTGCCCGGTCAGTATTATAATTTTACTGTTGATTCCCATTTCATTTACATTCCTGACAAATTCCAAACCATCCATGATAGGCATATTAATATCTACAAGCATAATATCAGGATTGAGCTTTATAGCCTTTTCCAGAGCATCCTTCCCGTTTTTTGCCTCTGCGCAAACTTCAAAGCCAAGCTCATTCCATGGAATGGATACCTTTAATGCTTCTCTGAAATAGAACTCATCGTCTATAATCATTATCTTCAACATACTTTTCACCCCTATAACGTTACTGCCGGCAATCTGACAATAACTCTGGTATATTCCGCAACCTTGCTCTCTATACGCAATCCATATTCATCACCATATAAAAGTTTCAATCTGGAATCAACACTCTGGACACCGAAATCAGTACTCTTTTGCTCGTCATACTGCCTGTGCAGAACACTTACGATTTGTTCTTCGCTCATACCCACACCATCGTCAAAAACCTCTATATTAATCACATCCTGCTCAAAGTATCCTCTTATAATAAGGATGCCTTTGTCTTCTTTCTGCTTCAAACCATGGTAAATGGAATTTTCCACAAGGGGTTGCAATGTTAGTTTCGGAATCTGATACTCCAATATCTTCTCATCAAATTCAAGACGGTAATCCAAATACTCAACATATCTAAGCTTCTGTATTGATAAATAGTTGTCAATCAGGCTCATTTCATCCCTGATCGTTATTATATCGTTACCCTTACTCAGAGAAATTCGATAGAATCCTGCAAGGTACCTTGCCGCCATCACTGCATTGTCCTTCAGATCCAGCTTGATAAAAGATATAATCGTTTCGATAGTATTATATAAAAAATGAGGCTTAATTTGCGATTGAAGAAGCTTAAATTCATTTTTTCGTTTGGCCTTCTGTTCCTTATAAATCTGTTCCAGAAGCCCATTTATTTTATCCATCAAGCTGTTAAACCCATCCGCAAGCATCCCGATCTCACCGGTAGCATTCAGGTCAGCTCTCAGCTTCAGATCACCGGATTTGATCTCCTTCATAACATTTGCAAGCTTTAATATTGGTCTTGATATCATATAAGATATTATATATGAGGCAATAAATGCACATATAAGACAAGCTGAGCCGAATATGACAATGAGTTTTGTCATTCCTTTGTTTTCATTTGTAATCTCATCCAAGGGAATGACGCTGATAATTTTCCAATTCGGCTTCTTAAAATCCTGAACGGTTACCATCGTCTGTGTTCCTTCTATACTTCTGATAATACTCTTAATGTCAGAGGCCTCGTCAAGACTATATCCTCCAAGATACTTCTCCTCATCAAACTTATTATACAATTCACTCTTGTCCTGAGTGGATATGATATTCCCATCACCATCTACTAAAAAGAATTTGTCATTCTTGTTCACAATATTCTCAAGGTATATTGCTGCGACATCCTCTTCATTCAGGTACAGAATCGCTGTTCCTAAAATATGACCCGTATCCATTCCTATAATAGTTTTTGCTATGGCAAAAGCATTCTCAGTTCCACCTGTAGTATATTTTATTGGAAACAATCCGACCCAGGTCGGCACCTTTTTTTCTGTAATTATATTGATCTGGCTGCTGTCAAAGATCGAGCGAATACTTGAGTTATCAACATATCCTATATTAAAAAACCTCTGCTTTGATGAAATAATACTTGCTGCAGCTATATTGGTAACAGGCTGTGCAAAATTGCTTACCACTCTCGATAATGTTTTTTCCAGCTCCAAATCGTCAACACTGCCAAGTTCGTTGTTTTCTATCCGTTCCAGCTGTGTTTGCAGTCTATGATCCAAAGAAAGCATTCTTGCATAGTTTTCAGTATTCCTGGTTAAATTCAACAAACTCCTGTCAATCAGAGACAATTCTCTTACTGCATTTTTTGTGGCCTTATCCAGGATCGCCTGATTGGATATCTTGATTGTTAATATTGCAAACACAGATAAAGAGGCTAAAAGAATGGCTGCATTGAAAATAAATATCCTGCTTTTCAGAGGAATATTTCTGTATAGCGATACAAAATATTGCACCTGTTTTTTTATTTTCATCGCACGATCCCTTTATTATAAATCTAGTAGGTTTAATTGCATTTGCTCCTACTATTCTACCATAAAGTGTCATGATTCGAAAGAAAACTCTTTTATGATCTGGTCTTCTGCGTCCCAATAATCTCCCGCCAGACCATCCAATATAGCGCCTATCGCCCAGGGCATCAGGCAGAACCATGTCGTAGCAAGTGAACCATCATTATATGTTTCGTATACCAACCCCTCGGAATAACAGTACCGCTCCGACATCCAACCCTTTTTCCCAAAGTCAAATTCTCCATCATATGTGTTATGGTTTTGACAACTCCAACGGACTGTATCCAATAAACGATCCCGTATATACTCATCAGCACTATGCTCCACATAGTACAACAGCTCTCCGATAATATTGCTTGACATAGGGTGAATATGAGGATTGGAGACGGAGGTTACGCTTCCGCCGCAACTTGACCAACCCAGTTTGGAAAGAGGCGGTAGTTTTATTGGAGAATTGTAACAGAATTTGAAGGAGAACTCATAGTGGATTGCATCTTTCATATGCTCCAAATACTGCTTATCCTGTGTTAACTCATGAATAAACCGAACAGCTTTTATATAGGCAAGGATCCCTTCAGAGTCTATTGTCTTACAGGTGTCAAGAGGAGCGCCATAGCACTCCATATGGCGCACATAAGTATTGTAATAATGCGCTTCGCTTCTCTTCAAGCTTTCCAGGTAGGAAATATCATCGTTCAACCAGCAGTAGTATGCAACGGCAGCCATACACCACACACCACTGAAGGAATCATAATCAATACCCGCACCGGTTTTTCCGGAGAATATGTATGGATACTCGTCATCAGAATTTTTTGTTCTTTCCACCTTATCCAGAATCTCTTTCACAAAGCAAAGCCATTCAGTATGAATACATCCTGTAAACCGCTTTTCGAATTCGTATGCTTTCAGAATATAAAACAATGCCTGTCCACATAGATAGGAACTGTGTCCAGGTGTGGGAAGCACATCAAACCACCACCCATTATTATTCCATTTTCCGTCGCTGCATGCATCATATGGTAGCCCTGAATTCGGATTCATAGAGTTATCTATAATATTACATATACAGGATAACGCTTGCTGGCGCATGGAATCATCACCAATGCGAATAGCAGCCATCAGCATGGGAACAGCTACAGATAATCCATTAGTCCAGCTCAGAGACAGTATTTTGTTCAACCGTATGCCTCCTGTGTTTCTATCTTCAAACACCTGTCCGGCGTAGCTTAAATCCTTCGGAAGCCATGCGTCCTCATGAACAGCTCGGGCCAAATCAGATACAGTTGTATAAATATCACCGATTCCTCTTGGCTGTTGGTGGAACTCATAGTAAACTGTCTGAATCGCTTTGTTGACATCCAATTCCGATTTAGCATCATAATCAAACAGTTTTAGAGATAGCTCTATTGTTTCTCCCTGCTGTAGTTCAAAACAATTATCCCCCAACGGCGATCTCTCCATGATTCTATATGCATTAATAAACATCTGCGGCGCATTTTCATACCCCAGCGTATATCCTAAAGTTCCCTTGTCAATGGAACAAGAATAACCGGAATATTGATAGAACTCTCCCTCGTCGCCAGGCATCCATTGTTGCTTAATTCCATTACGATATATAAAATAGGGACTTGCAGACAGACCCGTAATTCTATCTGTATTAAAAACTAAAGCTGCCGGATGCGATAAACGGTCAGATCTCATCATCCACCATGGGGATGATGGACGTGATGGGCTTCCCTCCCTCAATCTTGGAAACTGGACCGGAACATTTTGTGGAGCTTCACCACGGTTCCTGCCGTATAAAAATGCCGGCAAGAAAAAACGAGGGTTCTGTTGGCGAAATGGTAGTTCAATATGAATTACGCCTGACCATATTGAATTATTTAAATTTGATATACCAATCTTTATTTGATAGGGGTTTTCTGAACTTCCATCTCCTCCTAGCAACTGCATTTTTTTTTGCAAGCCGTGGTCCTCTAATGGTAAATAATCTGTAGTAACGCCTGCTTTACTTCGTGCAGTCAGATTTAGTTTCATCATTCAAATCACTCCTATGTTCTTTTCCTTTATGGGTTATAGTCTTATCGCTTCCTCATTCCCCTTGTATGAAAAATCAGTAGATTTTGGGTCTTTCCCGCTTTCAATCAGTGTGATCTTAAATTGCTCCTGGTACTTGTATTTACCACGTGACTTTCCAAATAGCAATGTTTTCGAATGGCCATTGTAGCTGAGAGGAATCATCGAATAGTTGCCATTTTCATAAGAATAATTGTCTCCCTCGTCATTATATAGAGTAAACTCTCCGTCCTGTCCGCCGTAAATAACGACTTCCGAAATCTCTCCTTTTTTTTCATCCGCATACATAAGAGGCTCGGATACCGGAATAATAGAACCCGCCTTCACAAAAAGCGGAAGGATATCCAGTGTTGCTTTACAAGTCACAGTCTGACCGCCTTCATAGAAAGTATTTGTCCAGAAATCATACCAGCCGGCACCTTTGGGCAAGTACACCTGCTTTGTCTTCTCAGTATTCGAAAGCAGCTCACTGTTTGCTTCATAATACATAGGTTCAGTCACCGGGCAGACAAGAAATGCTCTTCCAAACATGAAGCTGTCGCTTGATTCTTTCACATTCTCATCCTGTGCAAAATCAAACAGCAAACTTCGCATTATTGTAGTATTGCTTTGATATACCGCCGCCGCTGTCGAATATATATAAGGAAGAATCCGATACCGCAATTTTATGAATTTGAGGATCGTATCATAAAATATGTCTCCCGGGCTCCCAAAATTCCAGGGTTCCCGTGGCGTATCTGTGCCATGAGAACGGAACATGGGAAGAAAAGCACCAAGCTGAAGCCATCTGACATAAAGCTCCCTGTATCCGGCATCATTTACGCCTTCATTGTAATCGCCATCCCAGAACCATAATTTATTTGTAGTTTCACTGCAATTGCAGCCTCTGTTTTTATATTTATCCTTCACTGTAAAAAATGCGCCTATATCTAATGTCCAGTACGGTATACCGCTCATGGAGATTTTTATACCCTCAGCGATCTGCCTTCTTAAAGTCGACCAATTAGCACTAATGTCTCCGGACCAAAGAACCGTCCCATATCTTTGCCCTGAGATGTAGGACGAACGTGTTAGATTTGTAACACGCTTTTCATTATTGGTTTTGCGCCAGTTCTCATAAATACCCTTCGCATGGTAGAGTCCGTAAGAATTTACTCGTGTCCAGTCCATGTGTATTTTTGATTCCTCAATGATCAATTGGTGACGCAGTTCATCGGGCCTTTTTGTCTCTCCGTTCCAATCGACATCCGAAAACGGCTCAGCATTATCACACCACCATGCATCTGCACCTGCCGAGAACCATTCCTCCTGGCATTGTTTCCAGTAAACTTCCCTTCCGTCTTCATCGTAAGCATTATAAGTAGTTGAATTGGGTAACAGCAGTCCCTTTTCCTTCATTTCTTTGAGGTTGCTGCCACCTTCCGCCATGTTAGGCCAAATTGAGACCATAAGCTTGACCTTCTCTTCATGAAGCCTGTCAACAAGCCCCTTTAAGTCAGGGTATCTCTTTTTATCAACACGTTTTTCTCCCCATAGTCCCTCTTCCCAGGTAAACCAATCCTGTACGATACAATCGATTGGAATGCCGTATTCTCGAAACTCTGATACGGTACTGATCAGGTCTTCGGAGGAATTATACCGTTCCTTGGACTGAACATAGCCAAAGGTCCATCTCGGCAGCATAGGCGCCCTTCCTGTAAGAGACCTCAGATCACTGATTATTTCCTCAAAGTTACTTCCTGTAATGACATAGTAGGAGAGCTCATTTGTCGTATCAATTGTAAATGTCATTTTTCCATGCTTACAGTCAAATATGACAGCACTTTCTGTATCGATCAGGATACCGTAATTTCTGGACGACAGTAAAAAGGGAACAGAAATCTTCATGTTTGTTTGAAACAGATACTCTTGCTTGCCATTGTAATTATATATACCATCCTCATGTTGACCTAACCCGTAAATACCCTCATCTTCCGTTACAGAAAAAACAATTTTCCCTTCATATGCCGTACCGGCAAATTCCTCAACGGCATTTTCAATATAAGCCACCTGACCGTTCGCTGTCTGCTTATATTTGACCACCGGCTCCCCGTCAACAAAATACCGATATATCTTCTTTTCCGCTAAACCATGTCCAGTTTCTTTTAAAATAACTTCCCCCTGTATACTTTTGAAAAAGATGCAATCATCTTTAAGCAGGTATTGGCCGGATTCAATAGTGTCCTGCGGCTTAAAATCATCCGCAATAAGAATACTGTTATCAGGAACGTTTGTGCTGTGGCTATACACAACTCTTGTAATATTTTCCGTAACCGGAATAATGTGAGCAAACAATGAAGATTTTTTCATCTTGGCATCCTTTCCAATCGCTCTAGTTAATGCGAAATGCTGCTGTACAAGAAACGGTATATGGTAATATTATATTACTGTTTTCTTACGTATACTTGCATAATATTAACAGATTATAATATTATTTTAACATCGTTTTTCAAGCTGTGAGTAAATTTTGTTATATGAAAAACCGGTATTATTGATTACTATAATGATACCATAAAACAAGACAGACAAACTCCTGTGCTGTGAAGATATAGGCTTTAGGATCGTTCAGCAGAACCGGGGAAATCGATGTGCCATACTTCATAGTCATTCGTCCTTTCTCATCCATAGATGTTTCATATGTATTGCCGCAAAAAATAATGCTACTACTTATTCCACATAATAAATAGTAGCATTCAATAATACGCTATACAATTGACAAACTAAAGTATCTATATGAATAATTTTGTTAATTCAACCCAGTCCAAGGTACAATATTATCTCAATATCATGAATAAGTCATTGAGTGTTAAGTATGATCAATTATTACCATATCTGCCTCGAATGAATCCAATACAATACAATTGCTGTATACTTTTCCTGTCAGCAAGCTTTTTGCTGTACCTGCGAAATTTATTGAACTTACCTTGTTTAGAGTATTTACATAAATAATTTTATCATCTCCTATGCGTCTGGCAACAACACCTTCCGGAGTCTCAGGACCTTTTTCAATGTTAAGCCTGTCACACAGTACTGTCAGCAGAGCAGCTATAATTTTCCCATCTGCCGGAATCGCAATGTACATGGCTGTACCCTTGCCGTACCGGTTAACCGATATTGCACAATTACTTTCCTGAACGCCTGTAAAGTCTCCTATACTCGTTGCAGTATTCAGTTCTAATATTTCATAATAGTCAATCTCCGGCTCAAAATCCAAGCCATTGAAATGGATACCAAGCTTCTCCCTGCGAATACTGGGATCCTTCTTGTCAATGCCTCCTTCATTTACATTGCCGACATGGGAGCAAGTCCTTTCAAACGCATTTGCTCTTATACCGAAAACATCGCTCAGCATACCAGGCATCGGAGTATCAAAAACCTGGTTATTTAGATCAACCTTTGCAGAATATGCAGTCATTACAACCGTTCCGCCGCTTTTTACGTACTCTCTTACTGTTTCAGCAGATTTCGGGTCCATGAGGCAGTGTCCGGGTATGAAAATCAGCTTGTAGTCTTTTTTTACATGCCTGAGGTCTATGATATTGCAGTCCAGATTGGAGTAAAACAGTTGCTTGTATGTATCCATCAACTGTTTGTAATAATCGGTTTTATAGTAACTCTTATTGTTTACAGAAACTTTTAAGCTTTCAAATGAATAGGCAATACCTATTTCGGGCTCAATCTCCCTCGGCAGGGTATATTGGCTTATCTTTTGAAATTCTTCCGCTATCTGCTTGAATTCGTAATATTTTCTACCGGGAAGACCGTCATGATCCAATAGTCCGAAGAGGTACTGTTCTTCACCTCCGAGCATACTTCTCCATGTCCACGCCACAGTAGCCTGAGAACCACGGTGAAATCATGAAGCCATAAATTTACAAAACAAAATATAGAAGCGACATAAAATGACCTGAAACCATTGTAAAGACTCGTGTTTATGGTCATTTTTTGTTGCAATTAGAAGGAAAATGTTATATAATATATATAAAATATAACATAAAAGGTAATACGTGTATGTACGAAGGAAAATTCTTTGAAAGCTTCGCAATCGTTGAGGATCGACGTGAACAAGGTAAAGTCCACCATCGGCTCATAGATATTGTCTTCATTGTTGTAACTGCTGTCATTGCAGGGTGCAACGAATGGAAAGAGATAAAATGGTGGATTGATATGGAGGCAAATCAAAAGTGGATCAAAAAGTATATTGAACTGGCAAATGGTGTACCGTCCCTGTCCACTATCGGCCGTCTTTTCAACATTATCTCACCAAAACAATTTGAAAAATGTTTTGCATGCTGGATGCAGCATGTAGTTCGTCCCGCTGATCAGGATATTGTCAGTATTGATGGTAAGACCATGCGCGGATCTGTTGATGGGGACAAAAGAGGCGCTCACATTGTCAGTGCGATCTGCCGATCCCACAGTTTGGTTATCGGCCAGGTTAAGGTGAATGAAAAGACCAATGAAATCAAAGCTATACCGGATCTCTTAGATATGCTTTACATCAAGGGTTGCATTGTTACCATCGACGCAATGGGGTGCCAAAAGGCAATAGCAGAAAAGATTATCGACTGTAAAGCAGACTATGTGCTCAATGTTAAAGGGAATCAGGAAAGCCTGAAAAGCGATATTATTGCATGCTTTGAAGAGGGAGTAATGGTAAAGAGAATGGAAACCCTAAAGCAGGAAAACAAAGAAATAAAGAAACCTGCCGGCGATGCCGCCCTATCCATGATCAGAACCCTCGATTTTGGACATGGAAGAATTGAAAAACGCACCTATTGGTACACCCAGGCTATCGATTGGATGCTGGATGCGAAAAAGGATTGGAAGAAGCTTGCAGGGGTTGGCATGGTGATGCGGGAAACAGAGATTGGAGAGATAAAAACCAGTGAGATAAGCTATTTTATTGGCAGCATAAGTGACATTAAGAACTTTGAGAAAGCAGTCAGAAATCACTGGCAGATCGAAAGCATGCACTGGGTATTGGACGTCGTCTACAAGGACGATGCGAATCGCACCAGAAAAGGCACAGCACCGCAAAACATGGCTGTTTTGAAAAAGGCTGCGCTGAATGCGATCAAAAAGGATACGCAGGTAGCAGGGAAATTATCCGTAAAAGGGCGAAGATTCAAGGCTGCGCATGACATGAATTACTTGGACTACATAGTAAGATTGAATTTTATTGATTAACTTTGCACAAAGGCTGGGCTAACACTCGGTTTGACTAATATAGGTCGGCGGCTTGTTTCAGACGGGCAGCCAATAGGTTGATAAAAAAGAACATGTCCGAAAGGACATTTTAAAAATCTCTTATGTGAGAGAGTAGGAAGATACTGGGTTCATGATTTCGCCGTGGCCTGAGAACGGTATATAAGCGACAGGTATGCATACATTCGCATAGCTCTTTTTGGGCATGCGTAACCTCCGAAAGTACCCGTCTGAAATTCAAGGCACCAAATAGGCGAATCCTTTTCCGAAATTCTGTGGTCATTGAAAAAGCAAGCTCCTATAACTGCATCGACATCCTCCGGATTTGTACCCGGGTAAAAGCCCACTCCCGGTATATCTATAATATCTTCATAGTCCCTGAGGTAGTCAAAGCCTATATCTCTGCTTTCAGCCCAGTGGTTTGTTGATTCTCTTACACCCGGAGCAAATTTCTTCACAATCTGACTCAGACCGTCCAAATATTCTATTAGTTCATCCGAGTAAAAACGGTTCAAGTCAAGACACCTCTCCGGAGAAGGATTGACAATTGCAGAGGCTGGCAGAGAGACTTCTTTGAAGTTATTAACCCTCCTTGACCACCTCTGCGATGCCCAAGCCTTATTCAAATCTCCAACATTTTCATATTTCCTTTCAAGCCATTTAACAAACCTCTTCCGGACTTCCTCTGAGCTGGACACAAAGCCCGATCCCAGCTCATTACACAGTCCAAAAGCCAGAAGTGCGGGATGTGATCGGTATCTTTCAACAAGCGTTCTGGCATATTTATATGCATACTTCTGAAAAACCGGATTTCCGATATCCTCCATATATCTTGCATGGGGTTCCTGTGATTTACCATACAGGTCGGTTATATTTATTGAAGGATACTTCTTATGAAGCCAGATGGGAGCCGGACGAGTTGCTATATCAAGCACGACCTTAATTCCAGCTTTGTTAAAGAGGTCCATTACGTGGTCGAACCACTCAAATCTATAAACACCATCCTCAGGCTCAAAGCTGTCCCAGCAAAGGTGTCCTAGCCGTACAATATTGAACGAGGCTTCTTGCATCATTTTGATATCGACCTCCCACCTATCCTCGTTCCAGTCATGAGGGTGGTAGTTTGTACCGATATATAACATGTATTATCACTCCTTAATCATTTTTGATATTTCTCATATTTTCTCACTCAATCTTAGATTTATCATTATCCTCAAAATCCGGTTATTTCACTCCTTACTACGTCCAGAACAGATATTTCATCAATAAACACAGGTTTCATCCTAAGACAGAAGTGAATTCTATTCTCTTCCAGCCTGTATTTGGGATCCAGTACAGGTCCACAGCTGTTTGATCCCATGCCGCTGTTTTTGTAGTCTATATGGACTATGGTTTCCTTCCGCTTTTTCAACTCGTGCGGATGCATTGCCTTCTCCAGATCCTCCGGAGTATAATGTGCGGCATTAAAGGAAAAACTATCATTTCCGATAAACAACATCCCTGCTCCCATAAGGTTTGTAACCGCAGCCCACTCCGTATTATAATGACTTCCGTTTTCCTGTGGCATCAGATAGTTTTCAAACATACCGTCCACCGTGTTTTCGAATCTTCCCATCCAGGTGCTGCACTTCTTGTCAATATAACTTTCATGAGGGCCATAACCGAAGTATTCCACCCGCTCCATACCTTCCGGCATTGTAAGCTGAAGGCCGAATCTGGGGAGGAAAGGCAGCCCCTCTGTGAAGTTTCCATCCATCTCCATTATAATGTCGCCGCTTCCATATATAGTCCATGTTGCAGCCGCATTTATTATTGGGAGCTTCGAATACACGCCAATGGAAAATTCGGTTCTTATGCTGATATGTTTATCATCATGGCTGACAATTTCAGAAGAATAAGTATGGATATCCGCCTTATCGTAGCCTTCACGATACCAACTCTCCTTAATCCCTCTGTCATTATCAACGGGTGCTCTCCATATACTAAACCTGGGGTTTCGTACAAGCATCTCCATTCCATTGTATTTTATAGATGAGAATGTCCCATAGTACAGGTTATACTTATACTCAAATTCGTTAACGGAAATAATTACTTCTGTTCCTGTTTTCTTAATAAAAAGAGAAGGCATTTGTGTTATTTTCACCTCTGTCTTTTCCATTCGTCCCACAGGAAGCTCAAATTGAGCAAAGCCGAGCTTAAAGCCCTTTTCAGCCCATGCGTTTCCTGATGCATGAATGTACTCCAACATAAGTAAATATCTTCCATCCGCAATTTCCGGCATTTCATAAGGCAGCTTCAAAATTCGGGTTTTGTGAGGGTTTATATCAAGTTCCCTGACTTCTCCGGAATAAACGATTTCACCGTCCTTTTCTACCTTCCAATGTATGACAATATGTGACAGATCCATAAAATCATACAGGTTTGTAACTTTTACAGTTCCTGCAGACAAATCCTCTGCCTCCGTCCTTATAGGCGTCAGGACATTCTTTAGCTCAAGCAGTCCCGTATGGGGGGTCCTGTCAGGATACACAAGACCATCCATGCAGAAGTTCCCATCGTTAGGTTCGTCTCCAAAGTCCCCTCCGTATGCATAATATTCAACCCCGTCGGGAGTGTGGGTTTTTACCGCATGGTCGGTCCATTCCCACACAAACCCTCCTGCCAACCGATCATATTTGTATATCAGATCCCAGTAATCCCTGAGGTCTCCGGGTCCGTTCCCCATTGCATGGCAGTATTCACACAGGATATAGGGGCGCTTTTCGCTCTCATCATTCAACAGTTTTTCTATTTCGGCAACGGAAGGATACATACGGCTATAGACATCAAGGCAGGAGTTATCCAAGTTGTCCCTATTATTTCCCATCCCGCCTTCATAATGGATTAATCTTGTATTATCCCTGCTTTTTAGCCATTCCACCATTTTCATGTGGTTTTCTCCAAATCCGGACTCATTACCCAAGGACCAGAATACGACACAGGGGTGATTTTTGTCTCTTTCCACCATCCGTTCCAATCTGTCAATGTAAGCCTTCTCATAACGGGGATCTCTGGAGAGCATATTGATATTACCTGCCATTTCAGCGCCATGGGTTTCCAGATCAGTTTCATCTATGACATAAAAGCCCAGTTCGTCACAAAGCTCCAGAAATCTCGGATCATTCGGATAATGAGAAGTCCTTATCGCATTGATATTATGCCGTTTCATCAGTATCAGGTCTTTTTTCATATGAGAGTAAGGTATGGTATGACCAAGCTCGGGATGAGAGTCATGACGATTTACCCCTTTAAATTTGACTGGAATTCCATTGAGTAAGATAACGGAGTCTTTTATTTCAATCTTTCTGAAACCTACTTTTACAAGGATTACTTCCTCTCCCTGATACAAAAACAGCGAATAAAGGTATGGAATCTCGGCAGACCAGAGCTGTGGGTTACATATATGTATTTCAATACAACCGTCTGTTGACACGCTCAAGGTACTATCATAAAGCACACTTCCGGAATGATTTTTTAAAACAGCCCTGACAGGCAATTCAATGCTTTCCGCAAGCTGAATATCACATTTTATAGTTCCCTGGCACAAATCATCAGTTAAATCAGTTTTTACAAAGATATCACGGATGCAGGATCTATTTCTTGACAAAATATAAACATCCCTGAAGATTCCAGACATCCGCCACATGTCCTGATCCTCCATATAGCTTCCATCACACCATTTTAAAACCATTACCGCAATTTTGTTACTGCCTGGCCTGATATAGTCCGTGATTCTGAATTCCGAAGTCATATGGCTTACCTGGCTGTAGCCTGCAAAGATCCCGTTTATCCACACATAAAAACAGGAGTCCACTCCTTCAAATACAAGAGTGTGTTCCCTGTTATCAATACACTCCATATAGAAATCCCTTATATACAATCCAGACGGGTTGTTGTTAGGTACATACGGGGGATCGAATGGAAAGGGATAATTAATGTTCGTGTACTGCGGTTTATCATATCCGTACATCTGCCAGTTTGAAGGAACAGCGATGTTGTCCCAGTCGTCCGGACTAAAACTATCCGAATAGAATTCGTCTTCAACATCACATACTGACTCATAGTACTTAAATTTCCATGTTCCATTCAGGCTCTTGTAGTATTTTGAGTCGCCTCTCCTATTTTTGGCTGCTTTCAAGTCATTTTCATATGGAATAAAATAAGAATGCGGATTTTCGCAATTTACATGCAGGATCTGCGGATTCTCCCATAACTTTTCTACGAAAAACATATTTATGCCCTCCTGGATTTATTCTGTGATCTATTGCCACAGCATTAATTTTATATTTACCCTCCTTTTAGATTCAATGTGATATGTGATATACTTTTTATGATATTTGAGCGTTTAGGAGAAAGGGTCATGCAGGTGGATATTCCGTCAGGCACGCACATGCAATATAGACTATTGGGGGACAGCAGTTCGAAAGAACTGATCGGTATCGGATTCATGAGAAAAGATGAGGGGAAGGACTTTGAAGATGCCTGTACAAATGACTTCTCTATAATCTATGTTTTATGCGGAAGCGGGAAATATGTTGATTACAGGGGAAAAACCTGGCCAGTTACCCAGGGAAGCTTTTTTATGCGGTTTCCTAATCTCATTCATACAAATATGATTGAGCCCGGAGAGGAATGGTATGAGCTGTTTCTTGCTTTCGGGCCCCAACAGTGCAAGGCGTTTATCGATATGGGATTCTTGAACCCGGACCAGCCGGTCGGGTTCATAGGGAGTCAGCCAGTACTGGCTAACCGGGCATGGGAGTTATTAAATCGGTTGCAAAAAGCAGATCAGAGCGAAATTCCCAATATTTTTAATTCCATATCAGGCCTGCTGTTTGATATGCTGGAAATCAACAAACTTGGCGGAAAAACACGAGAGAATGTTATGCTGGTTGAAAAGGTCAGTGAATATATTTCTGGTAATCTTCAAAAAAGAATCACGATTAATGATATCTCACATCAATTCGGAGTAAGCAATTCAAAGCTTAGAAAAAATTTCAAGCAAATAAAAGGAGTGTCCATTGGTAATTATCTAATCCGCAAACGGATTGAAGAAAGCTTCAAATATTTGTGTAACCCGGATATTTCAATTGGCGAAATAGCTGAAAAATTGGGATATAATAATATATACGACTTTTCAAACCAGTTCAAGAAGTTGACGGGCCATCCTCCCAGCCATTATAGAAATATCATTTGATATAATGCTCAAAAAAAGTGAGCCCCATTTTGACCTTTTTCAGGAAAATGGAGCTCAAATTTAATTACTGTTTTGCTTTTACTTAATTGTAAAATTCAGTATACTCTTTTACAATCTGATCATATCCGGCATTTTTAAGCTTTGCTTTGAATTCTTCCAATGTAGCATCAAATTTATCAGGAGAGCAGGTAACCAGTTTAACGAAGTATTCTTCTCTTATAATACTGATTTCAGCATTCTTCTCCGTAAATGTAGGCGCAACGAATTTTTTGTTCTTTCCACCTTATCCAGAACCTCTTTCACAAAGCAAAGCCATTCAGTATGAATACATCCTGTAAACCGCTTTTCGAATTCGTATGCTTTCAGAATGTAAAACAATGCCTGTCCACATAGATAGGAACTGTGTCCTGGTGTGGGAAGCACATCAAACCACCACCCATTATTATTCCATTTCCCGTCGCTACATGCATCATATGGTAACCCTGAATTCGGATTCATAGAGTTATTTACAATATTACAAATACAGGATAACGCTTGCCGGCGCATTGGATCATCACCAATACGAAGAGCAGCCATTAGCATGGGAACAGCTACAGATAATCCATTCGTCCAGCTCAGAGATAATATTTTATTCAGTCGGATGCCACCTGTGCTTCTATCTTCAAACACCTGCCCGGCATAGCTTAAATCCTCTGGAAGCCATGCATCCTCATAAACAGCTCGTGCCAGGTCTGATACAGCGGTATGAATATCTCCGGTTCCTCTAGGCTGTTGGTGGAACTGATAATAAACTGTCTCAATCGCTTTGTTGACATCCAATTCCGATTTAGCATCATAGTCAAACAGTTTTAAAGACAGCTCTATTGTTTCTCCCTGCTGTAGTTCAAAACAATTATCCCCCAACGGCGATCTCTCCAGGATTCTATATGCATTAATAAACATCAGCGGTGCATTTTCATACCCAAGTGTGTATCCTATAGTTCCCTTGTCAATGGAACAAGAATAGCCGCAATATTGATAGAATTCACCCTCATTGCCTGGCATCCATTGCTGCTTAATTCCATTATGGTATATAAAATAAGGACTTGCGGACAGACCCGTTATTCTATCTGTATTAAAAACTAAAGCTGCCGGATGCGATAAACGGTCAGATCTCATCATCCACCATGGGGATGAAGGACGTGATGGGCTTCCCTCCCTCAATCTTGGAAACTGGACCGGAACATTTTGTGGAGCTTCACCACGGTTCCTGCCGTACATAAATGCCGGCAGGAAAAAACGAGGGTTCTGTTGGCGAAATGGTAATTCAATATGAATTACGCCTGACCATATTGAATTATTTAAATTTGATATGCTAATCTTGATTTGATAGGGGTTTTCTGAACTCCCATCTCCTCCTAGCAACTGCATTTCCCTTTGCAAGCCGTGTTCCTCTAATGGTAAATAATCTGTAGTAACGCCTGCTTTACCTCGTGCAGTCAAATTTAATTTCATCATTCGAATCACTCCTATGCTCTCTTCTTTTAGGGGTTATAGTCTTATCGCCTCTTCATTCCCCTTGTATGAAAAATCAATAGATTTCGGGTCCTTCCCACTTTCAATTAACGTGATCTTAAATTGCTCCTGGTATTTGTATTTACCACATGACTTTCCAAATAGCAACGTTTTCGAATGGTCATTGAAGCTGAGAGGAATCATCGAATAGTTACCATTTTCATAAGAATAGTCATCTCCCTCGTCATTATATAGGGTAAACTCTCCGTCCCCTCCGCCGTAAATAATAACTTCCGAAATTTCTCCGTTTTTTTCATCCGCATACATAAGAGGCTCAGATACCGGTATAATAGAACCCGCCTTCACAAAAAGCGGCAGGATATCCAATGTTGCTTTGCATGTCACAGTCTGTCCGCCTTCATAGAACGTATTGGTCCAGAAATCATACCAACCGGTAGCTTTTGGTAAGTACACCTGCTTTGTTTTCTCAGTATTCGAAAGCAGCTCACTGTTTGTCTCATAATACATAGATTCAGTTACCGGACAGACAAGAAATGACCTTCCAAACATAAAGCTGTCGCCTAATTCCTTCACATTCTCATCCTGTGGAAAATCAAACATCAGACTCCTCATTATGGTAGTATTGTTTTGATATACCGCCGCCGCTGTCGAATATATATAAGGAAGAAGTCGATACCGCAATTTGATGAATTTGAGGATCGTATCATAAAATATGTCTCCCGGGCTTCCAAAATTCCATGGCTCCCTTGGCGTATCCGTGCCATGAGAACGGAATACAGGAAGAAAAGCGCCAAGCTGAAGCCATCTGACATAAAGCTCTCTATACCCGAGATCATTTACACCTTCATTGTAATCTCCATCCCAGAACCATAATTTATTTGTAGTTTCACTGCAATTACAGCCTCTGTTTTTATATTTATCCTTCACAGTAAAAAATGCGCCTATATCTAATGTCCAGTACGGCATACCGCTCATGGAGATTTTAATTCCCTCGGCAATCTGCTTTCTTAAAGTAGACCAATTAGCACTAATGTCCCCGGACCATAGAACCGTTCCATATCTTTGTCCGGAAACGTAGGACGAACGTGTCAGATTTGTAACACGCTTTTCATTATTGGTTTTACGCCAGTTCTCATAAATACCCTTCGCATGGTAGAGTCCGTAAGAATTCACTCGTGTCCAGTCCATATGCATTTTTGATTCATCAACGATCATCTGGTGACGTAGTTCATCGGGCCTTTTTGTCTCTCCGTTCCAATCGACATCCGAAAACGGCTCAGCATTATCACACCACCATGCATCAACACCTGCCGAGAACCATTCCTCCCGGCATTGTTTCCAGTAAACTGCCCTTCCATCTTCATCATATGCATTATACGTAGTTGAGTTTGGTAATAGCAGCCCCTTCTCCCTCATTTCCCTGAGGTTGCTGCCACCTTCCGCCATGTTAGGCCAAATTGAGACCATAAGCTTGACCTTCTCTTCATGAAGCTTGTCAACAAGCCCTTTCAAGTCAGGGTATCTATTTTTATCAACGCGTTTTTCTCCCCATAGTCCCTCTTCCCAGGTAAACCAATCCTGCACAATACAATCGATTGGAATGCCGGATTTCCGAAACTGCGATACGGTACTAATAAGATCTTCGGAGGAATTATACCGTTCCTTGGATTGAACATAGCCAAAGGCCCATCTCGGCAGCATAGGCGCTCTTCCTGTAAGAGACCTCAGATCACTGATTATTTCCTCAAAGTTACTTCCTGTAATGACATAATAGGAGAGTTCATTTGTCGTATCAATTGTAAATGTCATTTTTCCATGCTTGCAGTCAAATATAACAGCGCTTTCCGTATCAATAAGGATACCGTAATTTCTAGACGACAGTAAAAAAGGAACAGAAATCTTCATGTTTGTTTGAAACAGATATTCCTGCTTTCCATTGTAATTGTATATGCCATCCTCATGTTGGCCTAACCCGTAAATACCCTCGTCTTCTGTTATGGAAAAAATAATCTTCCCTTCATATGCCGTACCTGCAAATTCCCGTACGGCATTATCAATATAAGACACCTGGCCGTTCGCTGTCTGTTTATATTTGACCACCGGCTCCCCGTCAACAAAATACCGATATATCTCCTTTTCCGCCAGACTATGTTCGGTTTCTTCCAAAACAACCTCACCTTGTTTATTTTTAAAAAGGATGTGATCAGCATCCAGCTGGTATTGATCAGATTCATTATTGCTCTGCGGCATAAATTCATCTGCTATAAGAATACCGTTACCGGGAGCCTCCGTGCTGTGATTATACACTACTCTGGTGATATTTTCCGTTAACGGGATAATATGGACAAACAACGAATTCTTTTTCATGCTCAGTATCCTTTCTGACAACTATTTTTATAGAAACACATGATAGTACCTTCTTATATCTAGAGCTAGTAATATCAGTATTTTTTCATAAATGACAAATAAAAGGTGAAGCAGGCAGGTTCTCGCTATTATAAAGGTTGGCACCTTCCGGGTTGTCATCCCACGCATATCTGACATGAGCGGGATCTGGAACCTCATCATGCCATACTTCTACACAATTCCCTACAATTCTGGCGTTCGCACGGATAAATATGCCATTCGTGCCGGCAACCTCAAAATATTCAAGTTTTTCTCCTCTAACTTCCAATCCGCCACCTATATCACTGAAGGACAGTATAACTCGTAACCCGTCCCGTTTTGCTGACAGCAGCAGCGGTCCGGAAGCCACCACCTCATCATCCCCATAAGCGGCCCTTTTAGCCGCCAGCGCCAAGCGGAATCCTATATCCTTTTTATTTTGAGGATGTACATCATTCCATTCTCCGATGTCAATAGTAATAGCCATTCCCGTAAAGGGCACTGATAGTGTCATCCTCTGCGCTTCTCTTATCGGTGCCCAGTTTCCTGCCGCTCGAATGTGAGACTCCTTATAGTTCGGCAGCTGTACATAAAGAAATGGGAAATCGCCCTGCCCCCACTTTTTTCTCCAGTCAGCGATCATCGCTTTGAAAAGGCTCTTATAGTTACCGGGGTACTGTGCGTTTGTCTCGCCTTGATACCAGATAACACCTTTGATCGCATAATGGTATAACGGCGATATCATACCGTTATACAAGCCTGTCGGGCGCCACATGACAAAGGATGGTTCAGGAATCGGTTCACTTTTTACGCCTATCATGTACTGCCAGACTCCGCTTAAACCAATAATATCCTCCCCTATTTTCAAATGATATGGCTTTCCTTTGTAAAAACCGCCTTTTCCCGAGCTATTGATCACCCTTACAACGATTGTGTTTTTACCTTCCTTAAGAAGGCCTTCCGGGATCTCATATTTTCTCGGAATATACTGCATCAGTCCTGAACCAACAATACTACCATTAATATAGACCATGTCCTCATCAACGATGTTGCCCAGAAAAAGTGTTGCCGGCAAGTTCGATAATGAAGAAGGTATCTCGATCTCTTTCCGGAACCATACAGCTCCGTTAAACATGCCCAACCCCTCTTCTTCCCAGAAAGAAGGTATATTGATATATGACCATGCGGAAGCGTCGTAATCCTCTTCATAACATGGTTTCCCACCATGTGGAATTCCATGGTCGTTTTTGTCAATATTATTATGCCATTCCTCGCTATCCGTTTGATCCTTTTTCAAAAGCGCTTCAACATAGTTCCTGTCCTTCAGCTTATTCGCCGATTCCAGGTAATCAGGAAAGGAGCTGAGAGCATCGGCACTCATCCATGCCTCAGCGGGAGCTCCGCCGATGCTTGCATTAATCAGTCCGATAGGTATGTGATATTCTTCAAACAGCTTTAACGCAAAGAAATATCCTGCAGCAGTAAAGTCCATAACACTTTGGGAATTGGCCGCCTCCCAGCTTCCGGACTCTAAGTCTTCACACTCGTTTTCGAAGTCGTACTTTGCCGGGACCAGAAACTGCCTGATGTGATTGTTTGATGCATTGACCACCTCGTCAGCGTATTTATCTCTGAGTGAAAACATTGTCATGGCCATGTTGGACTGACCGGAACACAGCCAAACATCACCCAAAAGGATATCTTTAACCGTTACCCTTTCGCTGGCGTTAGCCGCCTCAATGACCATATCATAGGGCCCACCGGCGTTCCCCGAACAGAAGCTCACATGCCATTTCCCATCGGCATCGGCAACAGCTTGGTGTGTATTCTCCAGGAACATGACTGTAATCACCTCACCAGAAGGTGCCCAGCCCCATACCTTAACCTGCGCATTTCTTTGTATCACCATACCGTCGCTAACCAGACGTGGCAGTTTTATTTTTGATAAGCTTTCAGTCATATAATTTTATCAACCCAATCTAAAGCATATTCAATCTGAGGATTCCAGAATTTCCAGTCATGCGCTCCCGCTGTTTCACGGTATGTAAACCTGACGCCGAGCGTTTGAAGATACTCTTTAAAATCACGGTTCTCTTTCAACAAAAAGTCTTCAGTCCCACATGCCATATATATATCCGGGAAAGGTCTTCCCTCTTCCAGAACTTTTTTTGCAAGTGCTTTGGGATCATTCTCACTTCCCAACAGTTCATCAAGCTTTCCAAACGTTTTTTCATAATATTTCCTGCTTGCCGGTGTTTTCGAGAAATCAACCGACGGATCCGATATCTGATCAGTAATGAGTGCAGATGAGAGCGCAATAACAGAGCCAAATACATCACAATATTTTAACCCGTTCCGTACCGCTCCGAACCCTCCCATAGATAATCCACCTATCATTGTATCCTCTCTCTTATGAGACAGCGGAAACATTGCTCTAGTAAAGTCAATAATTTCCTTTCCGATATACTCCCCGAAATATGTCTCTTCCTCGGCATTATCTATATAAAAGCTATTTTCACCCGATGGCATAATGACCGCAATATCATGGCGATCCGCCAACTCACCGATCAACGATCCCGATAGCCAGTCTGTACAATGTCCCATGTACCCGTGGAGCAGATACAGTGTTCTCATCTCACGCTTTACTGACAAATCCGCCCCAGGCTTTTCAAGAGGTATGATTGCTTTAAATGATACCTGACGTTTCAAAATTGAAGAAAGATATTCAACATGAATAATTGACATCTATTTCACCTACACTCTCATTTATTATTACGGCAAAATTTCTGGCCTTTAACCACTATCCTAAGACTGCTGCTTTCTGCCGACACCGGCCGGAAATGATTCAACAAAGTTTATTGTCTTGGCCTGCGCTTCAGTAACCGGTGTTTTTGTCCAATCAATAGTGCGTTCATAACCGGCATAGTCACATATCCGAATCGCACAAAGAAGTCCGTCATTGCCTCTCTCATAAGCTGAAATACCAGATATCGCAATTCTTGCCAGTTCTTCCTGACCCGCTCTAGACACTATATGAGCCCACTCAATCACGCAATTGACACCATCATCTATAATCGTTTCATAGCGCATGCCAACACAACGCGGAATGTATTTTGCCATTGATTCATATGCTCCCCGAAGTGCATCGGGTATGACCGGTGTCTCTTGTATCTCCTGTGTTCCCGCTGTTTCATGCGTTTCAGACTCAGTATGCTGCGCATCGGCTGGCTCATATCCACCAAATTTGCAGTTAGGGCTCATACATGCCAGAATCCGTTCGACATCCACACATGGAACATGGTGAAGCGCCTCATAGTATTCGCGTACTGCGCCTGTCAACAGTCCAGGATCACCCATTTCCAGATGCGCCGACTTGAAAATTGGTTTTCGATAAGCCTGCAAGCCGGGAACATATGTATGGTGACAATAAAGCCTTACTTCATCCAATGTGTCCTGTGTACGCAGATCACCAACAACAAACATGGGCACCTTTTTTATTTCGCCGTCAACTACAAAATTTGCTACCAGCTCAGTTACTGACCTTCCATTAGCGCGTGTTTGTATAATAGGTGTTACGAAAGCACGCTGCGCCTGAAAGGCAGAGAGCCAGCCTTCAGTAAAACGCCGGATGCCGTCAAGGCCTTCAAAGCGGCCATACGGCGCGTCAACGGCGCTCGGTACGTTCCCAAAAAGCTTTTTCTCGCTAAATAGCTTAAGGACAGACTCATAATCCTGATTGCATACCGAATACATAAACTTCAACTCAGGTGATGTCGCCAGAATCTGATGATGCAAACCGGAATATAGTCTTTCAAGACTGCAGGTTCTCCGAGTACTCATAGTTGATCTCCCCTTTTCCTTAATATAAATAACTGGTGGATGAAATAGATTACACAGCTTACCGATATAAAATACGTTTATACGCTGCGGAAAACTATTTCGACCTCAGCCTTCTCATCTTTGCTAAAGTTATATTGAATATGGTCACCATTGAGTGAAATCTCGACGCCGTTTACCCGGAAGGAGGCTATGTTCCTGCGGCATCGCAGTGTCAGCATCTGATCCTTGTTAGAAACAAGCGTCGCCCTGATTCCCTTTTGAGACCAATTCATCTGCTCGAGTTTCACCCATGTATATAGCCATACTCCCTCTATACCGGAATCGTAGAGATACTCTGGCATTGCAGGCAGAAACTCGATAGTACCGGGTTCTGAGAAAATGCACATTTCCAGCAGTATCGCCGGCATTGCGCCCTGCAGATCAGGAAACTGACCACGGTACGGGAAGTGTCTTGTTTGCAGCGTACGTGTAACGAAGCCATGATTAATTAGTTGGGACAGGTTCTGCATGGTCTCCTCCATATCCTTGAGGCGAATAGCCGAAAAACATCGGTGTATAATACCATGCGCAGAGTCATCCTGCTGACCGCGCTTGCGGTTGGATATCTTGATTGCCATAGCAAGCTCAGGCTCAGTCTCCGGAGTCACAGCACGGCCAGGCCATACATCATAGTGATGAGAAACATGCCGATGGTTATAATTCTCTTCAATGGTAGGCCATGCCCACTCTTTCAAGCCGCCGCCTTCATCTAGCAGATATGTCGGCAGTGACTCACGCTGCTGCTCCCAGTGAGGAATATTTTCCTTCTCGATGCCAAGAGTATTACAGGCCTCGATAAGGTTATCGAGCACTTCGCGGCAAATAGCTATATCCATGACAGAGTTAATTCGGGTTGGACTAATATCCTTACAGGTAACCGTTGCAAAATCCGGATTCGGTGTAGGGTTCTCCGGAGAAAAGGACGGATAGAAAATCACATGACCATCCGGTCCACGGTCGCAGGCATAATCCTCAAAGAAGAGTGCTATCTCCTTAAGTGCAGGCACCAGGCGGTTTCTAAGGAACTCTATGTCACCGGTGACCAGCCAGTATCCCCACAGCTCGTTGTATATCCATCCAAGGGAGCCGGTCCAGCAGTAGTGAGGGTATGTCTTGGAGAAGTGGTAGAATAAGCCGGAATCATAGTCACAGTGGACACTGCAAAGCAGGCCGCGTGCGCCGAACAGCTTACGGGCATTAGTTCGGAAATCTTCAAATTTGGTCTCATAATATCTGAAGTAGACATCCATCTCGTCAAAAAGTCCAGTGTTGTTTCCAGCGCAGACCTGCAGGTTCGTATTGATGTTATGCTGGCCCCACATAGGCGGGATGTTGCCGGTGTCCATTATTTGGTAGAATCGGCCCATGTCATAAAGCTTGTCCATTAACATACCATCTATTTCAAAGTCAGTATTTGAACGCGTCATCAGTTCCTCGGCGGAAAGCGCGAAGTCGTTCTTTTCACCCATATGAAGGCGCGAACGTTCCATCCGTGAGCCAATAAATTCGCTATTATAATCAAGAAGTAAATTGAAATCAGGATCGATTGCGATAATTTCATCCACGACAGGCTTAGCACAAGCAAATGTGAAGCCGCTTTCAAACTTTACAGTCTTGGACAGGACTATCATGCTATCCGCACCGGTCACACGGATACCGCCATCAACACGCTCAGTTTTGCCGCCGTGGCGGATAAAGCGTATGACAGAGACGTAGCCTTTTTGGCCATACTCGGGATTATATGCAAACTTAAGTGTAATCAGGTCCCCGGTAATATCAAGTTCTTTTATGCAAAGCTCAGGCTTGGACATTCGGTCATAACCAGTCCCGGCATCAGGAAGTCTGATTGTGATATCAACATCAAGAGCGCCTTTGGGTGCAGAGAAACGCTGCACGACAACATCGCCTTTGTAAGCGGCAAACAGCTCACGGGCAAACTCACCCTTGTCGTTCTCCCATTGAACAGTGATCTTACCTGAAAGCATGTCCAGCCAGCGTATATAATTATTCGTACTTCCGGCTTCCGGCTGCCTTATCCCCAGCCAGAAAGCTTTGTTCTGGCGCAGCATAGGCGGAATGATGTTGTTGTTCCATTTGCCAAACAGGGAACCAAACCCGGATTCGAGCTGAACCTTATGTACAAGTTCACCCACTTCTTCGAGTTTACCCTCTCGCAGCAGCCTGCGAATATCAGGCATCACTCCGGTCAGATCAGGCGGCTCAGGTGTCTTGGCCCATAAGGGCTCATAAAGTGCTTCCTGCGAAAATGCAAGTTCATCATTGTACGGGTCTCCAAGCACATCTACACGTTGGAAACCATTACCGGTACTAACGCAATCAGCATAATCATTCGACGGATAGAGGCTGCATACACTGCGCTCCGGCAATATTTTCCTGCGTTTATCAAGAGACATTGCAGCATATTTAAAAGTATATGGCACTAATTTTGGACTAAATTGCGACATTTGAACTCCTTCGAAGAATTTATTTTTGAAGATGTATACCACTATTATACTAATACTTTCAACTTTATGCTTGCATAATATCAACAAATTATACAATAATTTTGATGCTCTGAACAAAAAACATCCCATCAGTAAAATTGAATACTGATGGGACGTTCAATATAATTAATGTAGCTGTGTGAATATTTTAAGGTCCAACATATTTTGCGGCACGCTCAGCAATAATTTCGTCCGCACCGGAAGCACGCCAATCGGCAATGAATGCATCCCAGATCTTGTCGAACTCACCTGCTTTAGCTCTAACAGCGTTTGATCCGCCATCGTCAGCTTTCTTTGTCAGGTCTTCAGTATAGGGACCAGCTGCTGACAGAATTACAGGGACAACCAGATCAGCTTCTGCGTCTTTCATTGCTGTGTTATATGCATCAACAATGTATTTTGCCTCACAAGTATATCCATTAGCCAATGCTTTGATAGTTGTCTCTTCATCACCGAGCCAGATACCATTCATAGGCATGGTGTAGTCAAGATTGTTTCCGGAGTTTTGAATTGTCTCACCTGTAGCAGGAATTGATGCAGGTAATCCATTGACGATCTTGTGGTTTTTACCTTCTTCTCCGAATTGAAGGAATTTGGAGACTTCGTTCTTTGTCAGCCAATTGAGATAACGGCAGGCAGCTTCAGGTTCTTTTGCAGTTGCAGGTATAAAGATGTTAATTCCAGCTGCGTCGTACTTACCCTTATAGGTCTTACCGGCTGCATTTACAAATGGGTCAATAGCAACATATTCAGCATTGGGAACGTTCAGTATCATACCATCCTGCCAGCTGGGGGAGTTACGGTAAGCCTGATCCCAGTTATGTATGAAGGAACCGACACGCCCTGCTTTAATAAGTTCTTCATTCTTAACATCGTCTTTATAGAGATAGAATTCAGGATCAATAAGACCTTCGAGATACATCTTGTTAAGGAAGCGGTATCCTTCTTTTGCTCCATCAAGAAGAATGTTTCGTCCAAGAGGAGTATTAATCCAGCGATCCTTGGCAGAAATGCCCGGGTCTACAAAAGAATTAACAAGGTTTGATGCTCTCCAGCGAATGTCAGGAGTCATGGTAAATGGGATAACATCAGTGCCAAGCTTGGCAGCATTATCTTTGAACGCTTTAAGCGCATTATACCATTCATCACGGGTTGTAGGAAGACCTAATCCCAATATATCAAGCCAATCCTTCCTGATAACTGTCGTAATCATTGCAACATTCATACGACGTGCAACAAAAGAATGAATTGTATTGTCTGTTAAATCCTTGTTACGTTCGATCATCCTGCGTCCCGGAAGAGCCTTGTCTTCTCCGAGAAGTGCATCCATGTCCTTCATAGCAGGAATAAATGGAGATAATTCTGTTAAGCCACCCTGATCGCGGTAAAGAGTAACAAGATCACCGCTGTATGTATAACATATATCAGGTGCAGTTCCGCTAGCCATCAGATTGTTCAACTGCGTCGTTTCATCAGAACGGCTCACTGGAACAAAAGTTACTTCGATGTTTTCCTCTGCCAAAACCTTTTCTTTAATCCACTTTGCCCAATAGTTGTTCGTAGGATCCGTCTTTCCTCCGTCAGTACCACGGTCGAAAACCTCAACCGTAATCTTAGCCAATGCGGGTTTTGTTTCTGCTGTGTCATCAGGCTCTGTTGCCGGCGCCGGCTTTACATCATCGGTCTTCGTAGCAGGTGCAGGCGAATTTTCTTTAGGTTCGTTCGTGCCTCCACAGGCAACGAAAGACAGAAGCATGATGAATGTTAATAGCAGAATCATCGCTTTTTTCATAATAATGTACCTCCCTAGTTTTTTTATTTTTAGGCGTACTTACGCCATGGGGTGCATAGTAAATTATCCTTTTACGGCTCCGATAGTAACTCCGGTTATAAAATATCTTTGAAGCCATGGATAAACCACCAGGATAGGAACTGTAGCAAACATTACCGAGGCTGCTTTCAGACCCTCAGTGGCTGTCGGAGTGGTGAAACCCTCCAACGTTGCGATTTCTATTGAAGAACGGTTATTGATGATCTGGTACAACTTCAGTTGTATAGGGTGATATTTTGCGTCGGGCAGATACATCAAGGCATCGGAGAAACCATTCCATCTGCCGACAGCGTAAAACAGTGCCAATGTTGCAAGTACTGGAATAGATAATGGAATATATATATTGATCAGAACAGTAACCGGTCCTGCACCATCCAATTCGGCAGATTCACGTAAACTCTCCGGTATGCCCCAGAAGAAACTACGAAGAATGATCATGTTAAATACGCTCAGGCAGCCGGGAAGTATCAGTACAAGAGGATTTCCAAGCAGATTCAGCTGCTTCATAAGAATATAATTGGGGATAGTGCCTGCACTGAAATACATAGTCAGAATAATCAGTATATTTATTACTCTGCCGCCCTTGAGATCATATGTGAGCGGGTAAGCTGCAAGTATTGTCATAAACATAGAGAAGACAGTGCATATTACAGTTATTATCGCTGTGAATATAAGTGAGCGTGAAAATGCAGCATCGCTAAGTACATATGCATATGAATCAAGTGTGAATTCCACAGGCCAGAACGAGACCCTGTTGTTGACAAGAGCATTCGGTGAACTCAGTGAACGCGATATGATATTAATAAAAGGAGCAAGATATATCACTACAAGGAAGACGCAAAGGGCTGCAACTATGATGTCACCTGTTTTGGTGGAGTTTGTACGGAGCATTTTATGTTTATCAATTTGCGTCATTTTCGTTTGAACTATTTCCTGATTGTTGTTCATCAATATAATCTCCTTTACCAGATTCCACGTTCACCAAACTTTTTAGCAAGCATATTTGCCGTCAACAGAAATACAACACAGACAACCGACTGGAATAATCCGACTGCAGCAGTAAGCGAGAATTGCATACCTCTGATACCTACACGGTATACATAGGTGCTGATAACATCTGCAACATCCATTACCGCTGAATTTTGCATTGCGAAAGGCCGGTCAAACTCAATACCCAGTATTCTACCCAAGCTCATAATGAGCAGTACGATAATCGTGGAACGGATACCCGGCAATGTAACTGCTAACATTTTTCGAAACCTTCCGGCTCCATCGATTTCTGCGGCTTCATATAATTCCGGATTTATTCCGGTTATCGCCGCAAGGTATATAATTGTGTTCCATCCCATTTCCTTCCATACTCCGAGGATAATGTACGTTCCAACCCAAAGGACCGGTCTTCCTAGAAATTCTATTCTTTCCATACCTATTTTCGTCAACATAATGTTGATGACACCTGATTGCGGAGCCAGGAGCTGAAATGCTATACCACTTATAATAATCCAGGACAAAAAGTGTGGAAGGTAAATAACCGTTTGTGTAACACGTTTAAAGCTCTTATTTGCTACTTCGTTTAATAGAAGGGCGAGAATAATTGGCATTGGGAAACCTATAACCAAATCTAACACATTAAGTGTAATGGTGTTACGTAAAGCATCCCAAAAATCCTTTGATGCAAAAGCTTTTGCAAACCACTTAAATCCTACCCAATCCGTTTGCCAGATACTTTTGAACATGTTATAGTCCTTAAAAACCATAACAATATTGGTCATTGGAATATAACGGAATATAAGAAAAAAGGCCAGAGGTAATAGCAGCATGAGATATAACGGCCAGGTTCTCTTGATATAATTTGATGTAGCTAAATTAGTTCTTTTTTCATTTAAAACTTTACTACTCAGCTTTATCTCCTCCTTTTCTACTTCCAGACTAGTCTTAATTGACATTTGCTTGAAAATATCAACTCGATAACATATTATCAACAATGCTTTGCTTTTTAGATGAAAAAAACAAGTATAATTTACAATTTTCATGGCTATATTGCCTTATCCCAAGAAGACTGACATAATTTTATCAGGTGAATTATATGATTGAATATGACTTGAATGACGTTGTAGTTGATATCCATTACTATAATCACAGGATTTGCACTCCCGATTGGGAAATAATTCCACGCACTCTTCCATTCATAAACTTTACTTATGTGGTATCGGGACAGGGAGAATTCTACATTGATGACATAAGATACACAGTGCGTGCCGGAGATTTAATCTGTGTTCAAAAGGGCTGCAAAGAATCCGCAAGCGTCAATTCAGATAATCTCATGGATTGTTATGCCGTAAATGTATTTGTCTACGACTTTTCAGGCAACGAAATTTCTTTGCCTTTTCAGACGGTAACGCATATCGGGGTACAAGATAATATTATTGCCTCTTTTCAGGAAATGACTGCTGCATGGTTATTACGCGATTCTTGTTTCAGGCTGAAGACAAGAGCAATATTTATGCTTATACTGGAACGGTGTCACCAGATTATTTACCAGCGCAACTATCCGAACTATAAAAATAAACGAATTAAAATGGTGCTGCAGTATGTCATAGATCACTACGCCGAACCTCTTTCTATTGAAAAGATGGCGAAAATGACAAAACTCAGCACCCTATATTTTGGAACACTATTCAAACAGGAAACCGGACAAACCTTCCGGCAGTATTTAACAACAATTAGAATCAACCAGGCCGAAAATATGCTTTCGAGTGGCATGTACAACGTCAGCGAGGCTGCCTCTGAATGTGGATTTTCAGACATCTTTTATTTCAGTAAGGTGTTTAAAGAACATCGAGGTATAGCACCGTCTGAGATTTTAAAGTCAAATATTTCTCTTGAGCAAATGCAAAAGTCTAAATTTACTAAAAAACGTTAAAATAAATTACTCCTGTTTTTTTCTAAAATACTGTTTAACAAGAAATTTCATAAGCTCATCCGGTTGTTTCATGACAAACTCAGCCTTATCTGAGAACACCATTCCATATGGAGCATCTGATGTGTAAGGCTCCCAATTTGGCATATCCTCGCCAGTGGAATCCTTTCCATTCGGATCTCCGGAACGGATAAAGTTTGCCCAGTAGTTGCACATCTGGCGGGCAAGATCATAATGCTTGCCGACAAATGGTCTCCAGCATTTTGCAAGTGTCTCAAAAAAGAACCAGAGATCTACAGAATGGAATGTTCCCGGGTTGTCCCATCCCGGAATTTCTGCATCAAAATTATAATAATATAGTGGTGTGTTTGCACCAGTGTCACTATTAGCCTGACCGGCAACACGAATACCAAATTCAATACTGTTTACCGAAGCCCTCTTTCGTACCTCGTCTATACTTCCGGACTGAAACTGGCATAAATCAAGATATTCCTGCGCACTATCTGCGAACATATCTACCGCTAGGTTTCTGAATTCATCAAGAGTCGAGACCTCGGGAACAGCAAAAAACTCGGATGAAGTGTGCCCAAGTAATACCGGAACCATCCATCGTTTGTTTTCAATAAACAGTTTATACGCATTACCAACACAAAATTGATTATCTGCAACAGTACCCCATTTATCCCAGGAACCCGGGTATTCTAATGATTTATCAAGGATATATTTGGCATCAAGCTTGCGTGCTTCTGCCAGTGATGAAACCCCTAAAAATTTTAGAAACTCTACGCCACATTGCTCAGCTTCTGCAAAAGTATGTTTGATTCCGGGCACACGGTTGCCCGGATAAATCATGGTAATGATTCCGCTTTGAATAATAGCTTTTTGAAAGAGACCGTCGTTCTGAGGTGAAGCAAGCTGGTTCAATACACTTCCGCCGCCGGCGGACTGCCCTCCTATAGTGATGTTGTTCGGGTCGCCCCCAAAAGCAGCGATATTTCGTTTGACCCACTGTGTACCGAACTGTTGGTCAAGATTCCCGAAGTTTGCGGGTGCTTGAGGCGCTTCTGCCGTTATTTCAGGATGACATAAAAACCCGAAAACATTTAGACGATAATTAACTGTCACAACAACAATGCCCCTGCGGGCGATTCGCTCACCATCAAACTCCATTTCCGCAGTATTTCCTACCTGAAGCCCGCCGCCAAAATACCAAACAAACACAGGCAGTTTCTCGTCAGTACTGCAAGCCGGTGTCCAGACATTGAGATAGAGGCAGTCCTCGTCCATGGGGATATCAGGGTCCACAGCCCACTCTCTGGTATAGATATTACTCTTATTCAAAGCTGTTTGTGCCTGCATTGATATCGGAGCAAAATCATGTGCCAGCAAAGTGCCATCCCAGCTTTTTACGGGCTGCGGAGCACGCCAGCGATTCTCTCCTGTTGGCGGTTCTGCAAAAGGAATCCCCTTAAAGCTGGTTATGCGGGGATCTGCTGCAGGCAGCCCCTGAACAATTCCATTTTCTATCTCAACGGTCCTCAACATATCAATACTCCTTATAAATTTCTATCGCAACACCACTTACTACTCTTTGACGCTGCCAATATTAACAGTTACAAAATACTTCTGAAGGAAAGGATATACCACAAGGATAGGTACAGTTGCAACTATAGTCATTGCCGCACGTAATGAATTCGGAGTAACCATACTGCGTGACTGCTGCGATGCGGCAAGATAGTCCGGTTGTCTGACACCCGACTGCATGGATGAGGATAATATCTTCATCATCTCATATTGAAGGGTACTCAACTGCTGTTTTGGTGCAAATATGAAAGAGTCGAACCATGAGTTCCACGAGCCAACAGCGACCCATAAGGCAACGGTGGCTAAAACCGGCATGCATAGCGGAAAAATAATCCTGAAATATATTTTCATTTCGGTAGCGCCATCAATTCTCGCGGATTCCACAAGAGATGCCGGTAATGAATTAATGTATGTTCTTACAACGATAACGTTGAACGCTCCCACCAGTGAAGGGAGTATATAGACCCAAAAGCTGTCTATCAGACCCAGGTTGCGGTACAGGAAATACTGCGGGATTAGTCCGGCGTTTATATACATTGTCATTACCATAAATACCGTCAGAAACCTTCGGAAAACAAATTCCTTATGGCTCAATACGTATCCCAGCAAACCTGAGAAAAACACGTTTAGTGCCATTGTGATCACTGTACGAGCGACCGATACTACAAAGGCGTTTGCTACTTTTTCTGTTTTAAATACACTTTGATAGTTAAAAAGTGTCCATTCTCTCGGCCACAGGTAGAGTGAGCCTTTTATGGAATCCCTTGCATCGTTAAAAGATGTAATCAATGTGTTCCATAACGGGTACAACATGACAACCATAATCAAGCACATAACGAACGCAATAATAACATCAACAATTTTATCAACATTTGATTTTCTCATTTATATATACCTCCAAGCTGAATAGCACAACGAAAACGTTCTACTAAACCAGTTTTTCCTCTCCTACCCAACCGGCGATTTTATTACACAATAATAATATTGCAGCGCTGACCACTGTTTTAAACATACCGGCCGCAGTTCCAAAGGCAAAACCACCAGCTCTGCCAAAGCCTCTCTTAAGCACAAAAATGTCGATGGTTTCCGAGACATCAAGCACAAGACCGTTTGTACCCAGAATATACTGAACTTCAAACCCCGCGTTGAGGATCCATCCTGCATTTAAGATAAGAAGGACAATAATGGTAGATTTGATACCTGGAAGGGTTATATTCCACATTCTGCCGAAACGACCATACCCATCTATTGCTGCAGCCTCATACAGCGCAGGGTCGATAGAAGTAATCGCCGCCAAATAGATGATACTGTTCCAGCCCATTGACTTCCATACATTTGTAAATCCGACAATCCACCAGAAATATGACGGTTCCCCCATAAAATGTATTTTCTCTTGAATGAGTCCTAATGACATCAAGATTTCATTGATGATTCCTCCGTCCATGGCAAGGACGTTTGAAACCAGACCGCAGACGATAATCCATGAAAGGAAGTGAGGCATATAAGATACTGTTTGTACGACCCGCTTAAACTTAAAAAATCCACCCGTAAGTTCATTTAAAAGCAGTGCAAACGCGATGGCCGTGACAAAACTAAGCACCAGGTTGATTATGCTCATCCCCAAGGTGTTTTTCATTACACGGTAAAAGTCAGGATCGGTAAATAGATTTTGAAAATGCTTAAAACCAACCCATTTCTGCTCAAGAAATGGCACTTGGGGTTTATAATTCTGAAACGCCATGGTAAGACCCCATAGCGGTAAATATGAAAAAATAAAGAAGTAAACAAAAAAGGGCACCGCAATCCAGACTAACTCTTTCTGTTTACGAACTTGATCATAAAATTCTTTTTTAGGATTCGACTTTTTGGTTATCATATCGCTTTTTGGACTTAACTCTTTGGTTATCATATCGCTATCCCCCTAGCTCTGATTCTCATCCTGTTCATGATATCATGTAGAAGAGGCGGCCGGTTCGGTCGCCTCTTCTACATCTTTTTGAAAGACGAGCAGGTTATTTATTTAGTCTTACGCGCTTGTATTTGTTTTTCGATTTCTTGCTCAAGCGCCGGATAGTCGACACTCTCGTATCTCTTAGCATATTCTGCCCAAGCGGAATCAAAGTCTTTCGACATGATCACGTTCGGCAGGTAACGGTTTTGAAGATCCGTTATCTCGTCAAATATCGGCTTGGCTATATTGTCTTCTTCCATAGTGGAGAAAATCGACCATACTTCAGGATAACCAGGATGATCCATTAGAGGAAGGAAGTCTGACTTGGTGAAGAAGCCGTATTTTCCGTAGAATTCCTTGTCGTACGGGAATTGGTTTGCAAGTCTTTCCTCTGGCTGCGTTCCTGCACCGGTGGAGTTACCGTCGGTATAACGACCTTCAAGTTTCGGGAATTGGTCGCCGATGACTTGTCCTGCGTTAGCGAGCCTCCAGTCAGGATTGTCAAAATTGGCTTTCTGCTCCGGAGTACGTCTGTAACGGCCATTTTCTACATAGTAGTCTTCGCCTTCGATACCCCAATATAACAATTTGTGTACATCTTCTTCAAGTAGTTGATCCATAAACTGCATAGCACGCTCAACATCTTTGCACTTTGTGCTGATGCCCATGCCGTTGCCGCCTATAATTCCCTCATTCCTTACTCTGTTGTACGGAACGGGCTCACCGCTATAGCTGATACCAAGGGGGACATAGGTTCTATTAATTTTTCCTTCGCCAGTCAATACATTTTCACCATCTGCGAAGTTCCATTGCTGGTCAAACATTGCCAACACACGACCGGTGGAAATAACGGACAGGTATTGGTCATAGTTTCTGGTGAATGTTTCTGGGTTTATCAAGCCTTTTTTGAATGCTTCGTTAAGCTTTTTGTAGTAGTTCATAGCATAGTCTTTGTTCTGATATATTTCGACTGCAAGGGTGTCGGGATTAACAACAACGTCACCCTCGTTACGTCCACCGATCAAATGCTGCGGTGCATTTTTCAGACAGAACGAACGCCAGTCTTGTGAATGTACCTCGAACGGCAAGACAGGCTGACCGTCAATGGTAGGATTAGCTTTGGCATAACGTTCCAATAAGTCAAAGAATTCATCTGGTGTCTTGGGATAAGTATATCCATCCCAGGCAAGTACGTCTTTCTGTATCCAGAAAGCCGGGCCGTTATAATCTCCCTCGTAAAAATCGTCCTGTCCATCTTTAAGCCAATACTGACGGCTCCAGATGTCCAGTATATAAACTTTATTATCTGGTGATACACTGCGAAGTCTGTCCATAAAAGGTTCATAATGCTTCCAGAGATTTGGATAATTGGGGAGATAGTCATCAAGTGCTGCAAAGGAACCAGCATTCAAAAATCTTCCGCGCGCTTGTCCTGCGCCAATCAAATCGGGATAATCGCCGCTGGCAACCATGATTCCAACTTTTTGCTCCATGTCACCTACAAGGAATTCATAATCAATGGTGACGCCTGTTAATTCAGCAATCTTTTTAACGATTTTGTTGTCTGCCGGAGGAGCCTCTCCAGGACCAGCGACAAACATGGTAAACGTTATTGGTGAAAGATCTTTCTCCGGTGTAGCCTCAGGTGCTACCTCTTTGTCTGGAGTAGAGGCTGTAGTGCTTGGTTTGTCCTCGGTGACTGGTTCTTTGCTTTCCGGAGCACCACAAGCCGCTAAAGAAGTAACGGTCATGATAACAACCATAAGCAGTACGAGAATTTTCGTGATCTTCATTATTTGTTCCCCTTTCATAAAATATAAGTGTTTTCTAGATATATCTCCTGAAAAGTAGAAGCTTTGAACCTTAAAAAGATACCCCACTTTTCTTCTTAAGATTAACACATGTGCTAAGCTGAATCATTTAAAAAATCATACCTGTTATTAAAATTTTTATACAAGTTAATAGTTATTTCATAGAATAGCAGATAAACATATCATTCAATTTTCATTGCTTCAGCTATTTGCCTATTCACCTCTTCCAGATAAGGCTTAGGTTCATTTTCCCATATTTCTGTCACAAAGCTTTCCCATAATGTATCATAGTTGCTGGGACTTGTTAAAATCAGACGCGGATAGTATTTACGACAGGTGTCAACCATCTTGCTGTTTGCCAGTGCAGCCGCGCTCCCATCAATGATTGGCATTGACCAGACCGGGTAGTATTCAGGCCTCTGGACAGGACTTGATAATAATTGAGCAGGATACTTAATACCGTAGCCCTCCAGGAATTTCTTATCATAATCCGATAAAGATGATGCATACTCGTCTTCCGAATCCGTAGGTCCACAAGGCATTCCATCTTCGTATAGACCTTGTATCTTTGGAGAATAATTCCACAGAGTAATTCCGGTCAAGTCCCGCTTCTTTCCATCATCATTATATAATTCACGACGACTGTCCGTTAAGACCCGCCCTGTTTCGCCAACTCTTTTCCAATCCTTTCCCTCTTCACCCCATTGAAGATAGTCCTGTACCTCACGCTGGAGCATCCAGTCGTAAAAAGCAAGTAATCTATCCGGATTCGAACATTTTTTTGTGATACCTATTCCATTATTTCCTGTTATCGTCCCATCACGAACATCAAGATAACTATCCTTAACACCGGGATTCGTTATAGGAACTGTGACATACATTCTGTTAAATTTTTTATCAGATTTCAAGATATTTTCTGCCTGTAAAATATTCCATCCCTGATCAAAGAAACCCAGAACCGCACCCGAAGCAAGCTTTGAAACGTACTGGTCGTAGCTTTGTGTAAAAGTACCTCCTTCAATGATACCTTTGTTATACTCCTCATTCAGCTTTCTATAATAATTCTTTGCCGTTTCTGAAACCTGATACAGCGATGCGGTATATGTTTCAAGATCAACAAATACATCTCCGTCATTTCCTGCACCCATCAGATGTTGAGGCGGGTTACGCAGGCAAAAATCTCTCCATCCATCTGACAATATTTCAAATCCAATCGTTTTAACCCCATCAATCGTCGGATACTTAGCTACGTATTGTTCAATAATATCAAAGTATTCATCAAGTGTTCTTGGCAAGGTGAACCCAGCCTCTTCCAGAACTGCCTTCTGTATATAAAACCCCGGACCGTCATTCACAAATATCGGCGAAGGAATGTTGGACAAGTATAGTTCCAAAATATACTGATGACCATCATCTGTTGTCATTTTTTCATAATGGGGAGAATAAAGAGCATTCAGGTTCTTATATTTCGGCAATTTATCCTCCAATGGGATAAAAGCACCGGCGTCAATTAATGTCTGCTTGTTTGCAAAAATAGCATCGGGATAATCTTCACCAGCTATCAGCACTCCCACCTTTTGATCAAGATCACCTACCAGAAATTCAAACTCAATCGTCACACCGGTTAATTCGGCAATCTGTCTGAGGACCGGATTATCCTTCGAAGGAATTGCACCAGGATCGCGAATGAAGACTTTAAAAGTTATCGGTTCATTGGCATCGGGCAATGGATCCACTCCTCCAAAAGGTTTTATAAAGGGCGACTCTATTATCGGATACGTTTCGTCCAATTTACCACATGATGTCGCTGAGAGAACTGACAAAGACAGTAATATGACAAAAGTAATTATCTTACAGATGAATTTCATAGTACATCTGCCTCCACATGTATTAGAATTTTTAAATCAATTTTTGTTTCTATATTCCGTTGGACTTTTACCAACCTCCTGGGTGAATTTCACAACAAAATAACTGCTTTCTATAAAGCCTACCTGGTTTGCTATTTCGTAAATCAGTTTGTCAGTTTGGACCAGAAGCCTTTTTGCTTCATCAATTCGGAGTTGATTTACATATTCATTAAAAGAAACTCCCACAGACTTCTGAAAAGCTCTACCTAAATAAGATGCATTGATGAAAAACTTTTTAGCTACTTTTTTTAAATTGATCTGCTCCGAATAATGCGAACGAACATAATCAACAATCTCTGCATAAACGCCGGTATTAGTCGTTCTGTAATTCTGCTCGAGATACTCAAATATTTCTATGACCATAGAACGCAGAAGTTCCCTCCACTCAGAAAATGTAACAAAGCAGAGACTTTCCATCCAGTTAGGACGTGGTATAATTGACTCGAGATGTCTGGATTTTGTAACTTTTGTCAACTCATCGGAAAACAGATAGTATATTCTAAAGCTAATTTCTTGAATGTACTGGATTCCAATACGCAATTTCTGGACTTCATCCATTAGCCCCTCAATAACTTGCAGTGCTTTCTTTTTATCAAGAGTTACAATACTCTGTGTCAGTTCTTCCAGGTACTTTGACTCAAGAAGCCGCTCTTCTACCGCCTTGTATTGTTCAGGATGATAATCCATGTATTTCCCTCCGGAGAAAAACAGCTCTGTAAGCATCTCATAATTATGGTTTAACAGGTCCTCCCGGAAGCTATCATTACTATTGCTGAACACATAAGAATCAAAAAGAATTGCACAATCCAGATGAAATTCTTCAAGGTTTTCTGCCAGTTTTCCCGCAAGTTTTATCATGTTGTACTCATAGAACTCAAGTATCTTAGGAGGTAATAGAAAATAGTATTGGCTGCCTTTTACCCGAAACGGCATATTTCCGGTTTCCCCCAGCAGCCTTGTAATACAATCCTGAACAACAGATTGAATATTAGGTATTCCTGCACTGCCTGTATACTTCTTAAGAACACATGACATAATGGAATATCCTTTAAACGTATCTCTGCATATCGATGCGCCATTAAACAGCTTATGAAACAAATTCATGCTTTCACGGAAATCATGTTTGTCTTTCTCATCCCTATAATTGTCCAGCTCCTCACGCAATGTATTAAGCAGAGGTATTAATTCCTCATCATCCACAGGCTTGTTTATATACGCCCTGACACCATACTTCATGGCTTCTTTTGCATACTCAAATTCATTGTAGCCGGATAGCATTACTACTTGCGTATTTGAATACTCACTACACCTCAGTAGCTTCAGAAACTTCAGTCCATCCATAACAGGCATACGCACATCAAGCAAAATCAGATCAGGACGTACTACCGGAAGCTTCTCCATTGCTTCCTTCCCATTGAGTGCAGTGCTTATAACGGCAAATCCATGCTCTTCAAATGGAATCGCCTTTGTTAAATGCTCTCTGATACTTTTCTCATCATCCACCAACAGAATTGAGTACATAGAACTCCTCCCTCGAATGACGTACAGGAATTGTTATGCAAAATTCCGTTCCCTGTCCAAGTTCACTTTTTACATCAAAAGTGAACTCTTTCCCGTAATATAGTAATAGACGCTGATATACATTGTACAGTCCTACACTTTCAATTGGTTTACTACGATTACTTAGTATTTCTTTAAGGCTATTGAGTATATCATCACTTATTCCTGATCCATTATCACGGACACTGATTACAATCCTGCCACCCTGAAGTACTACATTAATCTCAACGAGCCTGCTGCCTGAAATTGATTCAACGCCATGGACACAGGCGTTTTCTACCAATGGCTGGATTGCGAATTTGGGTAACATGCAATCCAGAGCTCTATCTTCAACCTTAACAATATACTCAAACTCATCATCAAACCTATATTTTTGAATACTTAAATATTCTTCTAGAAATTTTATCTCCTTTTCTAGTGGAATAATGTCATCATTCCAGTTAATAACTCTCCTAAACATACGCGACATGTATAGTATCATTTTTGCAGTCTCTGTTTCATTCTTAACAATCGCCTTCAGTCTTATACTCTCCAGTGCGTTATACAAAAAGTGTGGATTTACTTGACTCTGGAGCGCCAATAACATTGCCTGCGTCGTTTCCTGTTCAAGCTGCGCTTTCAAAATCCGGGAATTATACTCATCTTCAATTAGTGTCTTGAGTTTTATACTCATTTGATTCATACTATCTGCCAGTATCTCGATTTCATCATTCCCGCCAATATCTTTATACGTCTGAATAAAATTGCCATTTGCAATTTGTTTAGATTGGTTAACCACGAGCTTTGTCCGTTTAGTAATATTGCCTGCTACAAACAGGATACAAAAAAGCGAAACCATCATGCTGACTACAATAATATATATTGTCTTCCATCTCATTTTCGAAAACTCGTCAGAAATGATTTTCGAATTATAGTAGCCATAAAGTGATAATGGCAGGTCTTTAAGCGTCTTCTTAAGTACTACTATTCCCTCTTTAAGCTCATCCTCAGAGAACTTATCATACTCACCGAAATCGCTGTAAGTATTTCCGGAAGCAATGATTCTCTTCTCAGAGTCTACCAGTACAATATTATCAAACATGCCGCTTTCTTCCAACATGGATGAAATATACGATACATCAATATCAATTCTTACTAGCTTCCAGTAGTTAGAATGCTGAGTGTAATTTTCCAGAGGCCTGACTATACTGAGAGACCTGTCGTATGAGGTCTTAATCACCAGCGGGACTAAAGAGACACGAAGCTGGGGACCGTTTTCTGACCCAGGCAGATCATATAATCTGAAGTCGATCGGATTCTCTCCAAGATTGATAGTATCGTCGGATGCAATTGTATTAACAATGGCTCCGTTAAGTACAGTCGGATTATCAGTATAAAGACTGATTTTCCTTACATGCCTATTATATACCAGATCAGATTCCAGCAATGCTTTAATTCTTTCCTGGTATTCAACCATATAACTATAGTCTATGGAATAGTATTTATCGAGAAATCTATACAGTTCCTCGTCTGTATTATATTTGTGTGTTAAATTAACTGTACCGGATATTACCGCATTGATCTTATTAGTTTTTTCATCAAGTGCGCTCGCTAGACGCTGCATCATTTGGGACTGTATATTTTTCGCTGTATCAGTATAATAGAACGCATTTTGAATAAACAATGGTATAATGACACAACCAATGAAAATGAGAACCATCTTCTGTGAAATTGTTAGATAATTTAGTAAACTACCTTTTTTCACTCTTTTCACAAAATGGAGCTCCCTCTTTAAATCTTATCCTTCCTGATTCTTGGATCAATGTTCAACACTACCCTCTCGCCGCTCAATCCTGCAAATGGACCTGCAGTTCTAAACTCGCCCGCCGGAACGCCAAAATAATCTGTGCAGCACTTCTCATCTATTTTCACTTCGGGCAGTGCTTTTTTGAACAATATCTCCATAGTCAGATTTTCGCTATTGATGTCGATATCAACATCACTGGTACATCCCGTCTCATCAAAGCCGCAGAATTCCTGCCATGCCATAAGATCAAGACACATTTCTGGTTCAGGATACATAACACGCAGGTAGCCGCCGGGCATCTTTGCATATGCATTCCCTTCTACTGTATTATGCTCATTTGGCAGGATAATTGCAGCTTCTCCGCACTGGTAAAACAAATTATTAAAAAACTTATTCTCCCTTGAGGTTCCACCGCGCTTGAATTGCAGCCTGAATGCAACTACCTTTGCAAAGAAACCTGCTTTGTTGCATTTTCCAATCAGATTGTTCACCATTCTGAGTTTATCGGTACCCTCAAGATATATTCCATAGCCATTTATAATATCGGACTCTGTCGTTTTATACCAGCCGGATGATCCAGGTTCATTCGGTACTGCACTCTTGTCGTACCTGCCTTCGACATTCCAGATAATATTATTATCAATGAGGTTCTCCTCATCTCTGGTACATTCAATAAAGATGTGTTCCCTGGAATTGATTCCGTCGAGGAACAGATTAGACGTAATGCGGTTATTTTCATTACCGACATCCATCCACAGCGCATCGCAGCCATAGCATTCTTTTATGATATTACGGCGGATAAGAGAATCAACACAATTATGAACCTTGATACCCCCAGCCTCCCAGGAAAGCTCCATCCTCTGCCATCCAGTGCCGGTAATCATGTTATCCTCAATAAGCATGTTTTTCACAAACATTCCTGCAATGCCGCATACACCAACATCTTTAATGGTGTTACGACGTATGATGGAGTTACCAATAGTTTGTCCCTCTATCATAGTATGATGCCAGCATTCGTTTCCACAGTCAATTCCTGTTGCATTAGACCAATCGATTGTACAGTCTTCGATAATCCAATGATGTCCGCGATAGCAGGAAAGGGATCCGCGCTGGGGCACCGGAGCTCCTGTCGCCGCATGTGCCATCGTCAGTCCCTTTACCTTAATGTAAGACAGGAAGGGAATCTTCGGTGCAAAGCACTGCTCACGGTTACTCAGCTCTATTATGTGATTTACGGGATCATCGTCACCGGTCAGGCGGATATGTACCTTCTGCCCGTTTGCTTCGACCCAGTATGCATTTTCATTTTCACTTAGAAGATAGTACAGCGGAACCTGCTTCATCGGTCTACCGTCTACAAAAACCATACCTCTTCTGTTTAGATAAGTTGTCATATCAGTTTTATCATATTCAATAAACAGGCGGTCATGAAGGATATTTACGGCACAAAAGGGATTATAGCCTTTGAAATCCTCCGGATCCAATTCGATCTCCCACACCTTGACGCCTTTGGTTTTTGATATGTCTTCGTGAAATCCTCTGATCATTCTCCAACCGATACTTGGACGGAAGCTCTTTACCTCCACCGATGCCTTGATGATAACTTCCTTATCATCGAAAGCTTCATAGCTGATCATTCTTTCCGAATTTTCACCACCCATAGCTGGCTGTACCGTTTCGCGGTATGTCCCAGCGTGAATCAGAACTCTTGTACCGGGAGCTGCTATCTGAGCCGCAGCATTGATCGTCTTCAGTGGCTTCGATGCAGTACCGTCATTTTTGTCGGATGACCCAGGGTTTTGATTGTCCACATGGATCTCGCGGTCGTATTTCTGTGGGGTTTCCCAGAACTCGAACATTTTACCGTTCGGAAGCTTTGCGGTAAGATCAATTTTTTCTGACATAATATTCATCCTTTCGATATGCGTACTACACTAATTTCGCTCACAAATAAATTCCGCCGGATGCGTAAAATAGCCTTACTTGATAAGGCTATTTTATCATATAACTGAGAAAAGTAAAATGGGACCTGTCTGCTTACATAGCCTCTCACCAGCTATTGGTGCAGAGCCGATGTTACTCAGACAAGTCCCCTTGAGTTCTATTACCCGAAAGCGTACTTTCGGTCTACTGTCAGAACATAGACGACATTATTTACCAGCCGCCTCATTCTTAACATCCAGCTCAATCTGCCATTTCTCAAGATCAAATTGGGCAAGCTCTTCATAGCCGTTACCAATCATCTTCTCTACCATCTCATCCCAGAGAGCATCGAATTTTGCATCGCTGCCGCAGAAGATCATCTTCCAGGAGTACTCCTCAAGAACCTCTCCGCAGGAGTTACGATAAACAGCAACATCGTTCGTGTCACTTGGAAGTGATACGCTGACATTCGGGCTAACGAGCAGAACGTTGTTCTTCTTCATGTATTCTGCAGGTTCAGCTGCGCCGAATTTAGCAGCCCAATCTTTCTTCATCTGCGTCTGTATAGATGCCTTATATGTGCTCCAATAATCTTTTGCATAGGGCTCACCGGTGTTTGGATTTGTGCTGATAGCATCAACAAGCCACTGATTGATTGCATTGTTGCCATCATTGAATCCGCCGCCGCCGTACTCTGCAGGAACAGGAAGGTTATCCATCAGTGCACTTTCGTTCATAACAGTGAATTTGCCATCTGCACCAACTGAATAGTTAAAACCTTCGATACCACAATGTGCATATGTCAAACCTTCAGGACTTGCATACCAGTCAAGAAATTCCATGATTCTGGCATACTTCTCATCATCAACACCGGAGCCTACGCCGAATACACGGCCGCTGCCATAGTATGTGTCAGAGTCTGCATAATATTTCTGATCCTTTACAGGAATGAATATAAATGCATTACCATTATCAAGTTTATCCTTTGTATTCCAGAAACCAACCTGCCAGCTGTACCAGAGCAAATGAACCTGTCCTGCTGTAATCTTTGGATATACTGCATTCCAGTCCTGATCCTTTGAGTCAGGATCTACAAGACCTCTTTGCTGAGCCTCGTACAGGAAGTGAAGCAATTTGTAATAGGTTCCAGCCTTATCAGTAAGCTTGTAAAATGTTCCATCGGGCTTTAACACAACAGAACCCTTGATTTTTTCTCCATACCAGGTGGTCAGCTGCACAACATTTGCAATACCTAACATATTGTCGCCGCCGTCCCAGTCAGGCCAAAGAGTCATTGCATATGCAGGATCTCCGGCTTCATTTTTAGGATGAATTTTCTGGATTTCTGCCAGTGCGTCCAAAAGTCCAGTCAGATCTGCAATTTCAGGAGCACCGATTGCATTGTACAGATCCCAACGAAGCAGTGGGCTTGAATAAATTACATCCTGTGAATAAGATGTCGGCGATGTATTCGTCATCTGACATGGTAAACCAAAAATTTTACCTGCATCATTATCGGGAAGACCTTTGTTGAATACATTGATCTGATCGGTATAACCAGCCAGGTTAGACCATTTTGGAAGCTCGGCACTGATATCCTTAATCAGTCCATTCTGATAACAATCTTTGAAGTCTGTACCCTCAAGGATAACGATATCACCAAGATTTCCGGAGCTGATACGTGTCTGGTATAATGCGTCGCCGGCTACCTGAGGTGCAAGGATATTGAGTGCAAGATTGAACTTGTCCTTTATAACCTTGTCAAACCAACCACTTTGCAGTCCCTGATAGTTTGCTGCAACATCATAAATATCAATTGTCAGCTGCTTATCATGAGAAATTGCTGCAGTGCCTGCGCCTTCATCGCCACCTGCAGTGTCTGCCGGTGCATCAGCCGGTTTGTCAGCCGGTGCATCTGCTGTTGTAGCTTCTTTGACATCGCCTGCAGTATTCCCGCATCCTGCCAAAGCTGTTACTGTAATGAACGATATTACCAGCAGTAATGATAGTAACTTTCTGAACCCCATAATTAAACCTCCTTTTAGTAAGTAAATGTATCTATAATCAACAATCAAGGCAAGCCTTCATTGCTCATTATCCTTTTACAGCTCCAATCATAATACCTTTTACGAAAAACCTCTGGAAGATTGGATATACCATGATAATCGGTGTTACAACAAGTACAGTAACCGTCATACGGATCGAGGTCGCCGTCTGCGCCTTTGCAAGGCTTGCGGCAAGATTCGCCGTACTCGATGAGTTATTTATCAAGCCTTTAAGAGAGTTTGCCTGATTAATATACTGGTACAGAACAAACTGCAATGTATAAAGCTTGTTATTGGTTACCAGCAGCAGTGTATCCTGGAAAGAATTCCACTGTGCTACTGCCGCAAAGATCGCGATTGTTGCAAGAATTGGCTTGATAACCGGAATCATAACCTTAAAAAAGACCGTCAAGGTGCCGGCTCCATCAATCTCTGCCGCCTCCTGCAATTCCTTTGGAGTAGACTCCACGAAGGTCTTGCACAATACAATATAGAATGGCTGTACTACAACCGGCCATATGTATCCCCAGAAGTTATTGGTAAGGCCCAGATTCAGCATGGTAATAAACCATGGAATAATACCTGCGTTAAAATACATTGTCACCACAACAAAACGGTACCAGAATTTCCTGCGCCACATTGTTTCTCGTGTAAACATGTATCCCAGGAAGGCTGCAAATAGAACAGTAAGAACCGTCCCTACCACTGTTCTTGCAACCGAAACCTGCAGTGCATTAAACAGGTCCGGAATATTCAATACATTTTTATAGTTGGAAAAATGTATCCTTAACGGCCAGAATAAAACCTTCCCTTTATCACTCAAATCATTTGCGCTGATTGAGTTTATAAAAATATAGTAAAATGGATAAGCACACACGAATGCAAATATTGAATACACAAAGTAGGTAATAGCGCTTATTAGTCTATCGCCTAAGCTGATATGCATTTTATGCTTTTTCACAATTGGATTTATCTTCATATCATACCCTCCTGACCCAGGCATCGTTATAAATAACTTCCGCTAGTCATTTACTTGGAACATACCGGACAATTTCTATATGAAATTGCCGGGGACTAACCGCTTCATTCCCATTTGATAGAAGCGGATGTAATTTTTTAGCCGAGCATTGTCTAAATAAAACCTTGTCCTCTTACCAGTTTTGAAATTCCATTGGAAGTAGCCAATAGTATAATGCTGACAACACTCTTAAACATACTGATTGCTACGGACAGAGAATAGCCGCCGTTGCCCATAGCCAGATTGTATACATACAGGTCAAGAACCTGAATATAATCCTTGTTAAAAGCATTCTGAAAGACATAGAACTGCTCAAAACCATTAGACAGGAAGTTTGCCAGATTCAACATAATAATTACAAAATAGGTAGGCAACAGGCTCGGAATTGTAATATGCCATATGATCTTCATCCTGGAAGCACCGTCAACCTTCGCTGCTGTAATCATCTCTTCATCAATACCGGCAATGGCGGCAATATACATAATAGCTGCCCAGCCGGCATTCTTCCATGTCAGCCATAACCACATCTTGAACCATATGTGTTCAGAGGATGCCAGAAATATCTCCGGTTCCTCGAGCAATCCCAGATTCATCGCCACAACATTAACTGCACCTGTGCTACTAAATACAGAGTATGCAATAGAATATACCAAGACCCAACTGATAAAGTTCGGTAGTGTAGTAACTGTCTGTACAAATTTCTTGAACTTTGGAAACTTAATTTCATTAAGAAATATTGCAAAAACCATTGGAAACCAAGAAAATCCTAGGCTTATCCCACTGATTGCAAATGTATTCCTCAATACTTCCAGAACTTGAGTAATCCTGACCTTGTTCGATACCATGGTTGCAAACCATTTAAATCCGACAAACTTTTCCCATGTTATTGGAAATGGCGGTTTGTAATCAAAAAAAGCATAGAACCATCCATACAGCGGATAGTAGGAAAAAATAGCTACTATAGCCAGAAAAGGCACTATATATAGAAATTCCCGAAATGCTCTGGCCTTTTTCCTATCTCCAATCAACCTCATCCACACAGCCCCCCTGTTTCATAAAAATAAATTAAATACACTTTTTCAGCCTGATAACATTGGCAGAAAACGCAGGTGCGTTATAGATAAATTTTCTGCCCGAACCAGTCAGACTGCGGATAACATCACATACAGACTGCGGATGTTCAAAGCTGTTTTCTGCAGTTTTTTCACCACTGACCACATATGCTTCAAAATCATTTTCAACATCACAATCCAGTATAATTTCAATCTCATCATCTTCTTCTGACATATTGACTGCTTTAATGATGATTTCCGAGTCAGTATCGCATACTATGGCGGTCAATGCCTTAAAAGCAGGTACATCTGCCTCATGCAGGAGCTTACCGTTAAGATATAGAAGCATCCTTTCCCCATCTGCTTCATAGCAAAAATGATTGAATTCTCCTATTTTCAATTCTGCTTCGGCTGCGGTTGATAATTCTATGTATTCGTGACCTGCTTTTTCCTTAAAAGTGCTCATTCCATCATTTATTTTCCACAGGAACGGATTCACATTCTCTCCATTCCAATCTCTCGGAGGGTGTGTTTCATCAGATACATAGACCTGTTTGGGCATTCTTGAACTATATACTCCGATCGTTATCTCTCTACCGGGATCAGCAAAAACTTCTATCTCAAAAGTACCTTCTGTAACTTCCTCTTCACCGAAAACCACAAAAACTTTCTCAGGATCAACATCATATAGTTTCTTACTTTCTTCTATCTGCTCTTCATCTGGTACCGTCACACAGAAACCATCTGTCTGTGCCTCGACACGACCCATCAGCTCATGTGTAACTTTAACTTCCTTGCCATTCCATTTCGAATTCCGGAAGAGCAGTCCGGGTTCCCCGATTAAAGATCCCATTCCTTTCACAGGCCTGCAGATATCTTTTGTCTCCTCAATAAAGTTTACGACATAGTCGCCCCTATTATTACCGAACAGTTTCCAGACATAGTATGATGGAATCGCAAAACTTTCTGAATTATTGAAGCGAATCATATTAGGAAACCATGCATTGTAATTCACGTTCTCCAAAAGAGGTGCATAAGAAATAAAAGAGACAACATCCTGATTCCTTTCTGCGCCAATAAGGAATGCGGCTTCACCAAGAGCACCATATAACTGGCCTACATAACCTCTTACCACAGAGACCTCGCCCAGAAATATTTCAGGTCCCTTTCTGTCATAGTTGTCATAATAATTGGTTTTTTCTGCAAAATACTCAGCAGTATTGTAAAAATGCTCATCCACTATCTCTGCAGGCAATCCGTGTTCCTCGACATGAGTATTAGCCACGAATTTGATCCATGGGTAACGCTGGCGGATTGCTTCATAGCACTTTAAATATCGTTCTTCATAACCAGGTCCGGAATTTTCATTCCCGATCTCCAGGAAATTCATTTTAAAAGGTTCAGGATGACCCATTTCTGCGCGAAGCCTTACCCATTTACTGTCCTGTGTTCCAACTGCATACTCAATGGCATCAAGCGTATCCTGAATCATGTCCTCAAGTGCTTGTCCTTCCATCAGCATAGAGTTTCTGGCCTGGCAGGTCATACCGCAGTTAAAAACATACAGAGGCTCCATGTCGAGATCCTCACAAAGCTGTAAGTACTCATGGAATCCAAGTCCGTTGTAAGTGCGGTAATGCCACATCAATAAATGGCCGGGACGTTCCCAGACAGGGCCGACTATATTGCGGAAATACATTGCAGTCGAAGGGGTAAACCCTTCAACAATACAGCCACCGGGAAACCTTAAAAATTTTGGGTTCAAAGCCTCTAATTTCTCAACGATATCCTTCCTTAACCCATGACCCTTGTAGGTATCAGCCGGCATCAAGGATATAAACCCAAATTTGATTGTTCCTCCATCGTGGCAGCAAATCTCAAGTTTTGCATCGTTTGAGTCTTCTATCGCTGTCAATACAGCATCATAACGGGAGTATGTCCCGCCGCTTACTATAAATTCTGTACTACAGAAGATCTGGTGCCCTTTTTTAATTGAAACGGTAAGCTTCTTCTCTTCATCTGACTTGGCAAACATATAAAAAACATATGATGCCCCTGCTTTCTGAGGGATACCACAGTATCCGGTATTCCAGACGCAGCCTTCCTTCTGGAAGACGACCGACAGAGATGCCTGTCTGCTGCTATTTAAAGTATCCTGTGTGTCAAGCTCCATTCGGGCTTTCTGACAGTACCAGGCAGGAATAGATGTATAAGCTGTACCATTATTGCGCATCCACCTGGATAGCCCTTCTCCGTGGTTGAATTCATCGCGCCAGCCGAAACATGAAACTACTGCATAGCCATCATCTTCCGTTGTACAATCTTTAGGCGGAATAGAATCTTCAAAAGTCCTGTTTCTAATCAGTTCAGGATAAAGTCCTCCATCTCCTGCTCTGTTTATGTCTTCAATGAAAATTCCATATAAATTCTTAGTTGTAGGTATTCTTTTCTCCGCTGTTTTCGCAAAGATTCTGCTCATATAACTCCCCTTAGCATCTCGCCTTAGTCTCTTATATGTCTATAAGCTTGTAAAACGTTTTACTTTATAAAAAATTATATGCCAACGCGTATATAAATGTCAATAAAAATTCTAAACTTTCTTATGCAAATACTATTGATGCCAGGTACTTTTTTGTTTAACATTTGTGCATTTTCCACAAACCGTTGCCCTAATTCCGTATTTCAAAATATTAGTTAATCGTTTTTCTGCTTTATGATATAGTTTCAGCATTTCTATTAAAGCTGTATAAATAGAAAACATATGTCTTATACTAATAATAACATTTGTTTTATGGATTTTCAATTAATGTTTTCACAGCCGGACAATATACTTATAACGCCTCGGTTCAAAATGAAATTTTCCGGTTGTAGAAAAATTTCATTACCCAGGATGCATGGGTGAGCAGAAAGTATGTTGAGTGCGCAAGCACGGATTTCCTTTGCAACATACAAAACGACAAGGTCATCGACCAGCCTCAGCGGCGTTTCAACGAGGCGGGGGATATCTTTGTTGCCTCGTTATATTCTTTTGACGGAATTGCGTATGATTAACCGACATGGAATTTTGATTGTCTTCTGAGCTTCGTTTTCTCTGCCCTGTTCCAGTGAAGATATCATGATTTCCGCTGATTTTCTGCCGATTTCGACAAGAGGCAATCCGTTTGTCGTAAGGTCAGGCTTTAAGTATTCAGAAATCTCCTTGTTGTCATATCCAGCGACAGAAATATCTACTCCTGCCTTCATATTATGTTCTTCCAGATAATCATAAACACCTGCTGCCATATTATCATTCATGCAAAAGATAGCAGTAACTCCTTCATTTATCAGCTTTTCTACTTCATGATAGCCCGACGGTCTTTCCCAGTCGCCATATTGTATCCAGTCAGGATTATATAAAATTTGATCTTCAAACAATGCCCTCTGATATCCCTTGCTTCTTTTCTGTGTATGTAAATTATCAGCAGTTCCTGCTACCACGCCAATCTTCTTGTGACCCATTGAGATAAGGTACCGTGTGATATCATATCCGCCCTTCTCGTCATCTATTACGATAGAAGTGAATCTGGGTGACTGTGAATATGCATATACTACCATTGCCGGAATTTCAAAATCATTAGAAAAGCAGTTTATAATCCTGGCATGTCCTGCAACATACATAATTCCATCTACCTTAATGGAGCGAAGTTCCTGAATGGCGGGAGTCAGGACTGAATGCAATTTCTTGTCATCGTCGTACCATGTACTTCTCCATCTGTCATACAGCCGCATATTAATCAGAATCGTCCTATAATTCATATCGTCACAGCGAGCCATGATTCCCTCAATAATTGGCGGTGAACTGAACTGGTTGAGATCTTCAGCTATTATTCCGATGATATTCGTCTTCTGTTTTCTCATGCCCTGCGCAAAATAATTTGGCTGATAACCGGTCTGTTTCACAACCCCAAGCACTCTCTGCCTGGTGGACTCACTAACATTCCGTTTACCATTTAATATATTAGATATGGTCGATGATGAAACGCCACACATTTGAGCAATTTCTTTTATTGTAATCAAAACAGATAGTTCCTTTCTCCATAATGTTCACATGTCTGGAAAAGTTTCGACCATTCCATAATAACTATAATTAAGATAATATTGCAAGTAGTGAATTGCAAAAAAGTGAATTATATTGTCAATTGCAATTTACTTTTTCATGACACGTTGCCTTTATGAGTATTAACACATACCTTGTCATTAATGGCTATGAGTGGATCTGTTAGAAATCATATCATTGCATTTGGAAGTAAGGAATTTGGAGAGGACTGCTTATATTTCACCACAT
>JAEYRF010000175.1 GCA_023409615.1 Bacillota bacterium
TGCCGCCGACTTCCTTCAGATTCCACCTCACGGTGGACACCCTTGTCTTAAGCTATACACTTCCCACTACTAAGGCGTGTTCGGGACTTTCACCCGCTAGATTGCGCCCATGCTGGGCGCACCGTAAAAAGTTGCAACTATAATCTAGTTGCAACTTGCATTTCCTACCCCTCAACTTTATGTTTCAAGAGGCTCTCGCTGGCATTTTTCACGTGCTCTGTCGTCAGCATTTCTGCTCTTGCGGCATCTTTGTCGATGATTGCCTGCATTATGGCCTTATGCTCGTTCAAAACCTCCATTGCTCTATTTGGACTGCTCATTGATATCTTCCTTGCCTTCTGGACGTAATGGTGGAATGTGCTGAGCGTATGCATCAGCGGCATGCTCTTGCTGGCTTTGAATATGATGTCATGGAATCGAGTATCCAGTTTCAGCAGACGGCTATAATCATGCTTCATTGTATAAAACTCTTCCAGATCAACCGCTTCTTTCAACTCCTCCAGCTCCTGCGGTGTGATCTTCTCTGCCGCCCACCTGGCAGCAAGACCTTCTATCAGCATCCTGATGGTATATATGTCATGAATATCCTCTGAAGAAACACCTTTCACGGTGACACCCTTATTAGGCACAGACTGAACCAATCCCTCCAGTTCAAGCTGCCTGAGTGCCTCGCGCACAGGTGTGCGGCTGACTCCCAGTTCTTCGGAAAGCTTGGTTTCAATCAGATTATCACCAGGTTCATAAACGCCATTCAGAATGTCATTCTGGATTTGGCTGAAAATTCTACGTCTCAGTGAACTAGACAGCGAATCAGAATCATTAAATTCAACCAACGTTCATTTCACTCCTGTCAATCCTGATTTTTTGTATAATTCAGTAAACCACCGGCCAGCATAATATCCACCTGCCTGTCGGACAACGCAATATTTACTTTAATCTTCAACCCGGAACTCTTGTTTAGCAAAACAACTTCATTTCCAGCTTTAATCTGATCTCTTGCACTTTCAAGTACAATTATATCACCTTGTTTGATATTATCATAATCCGCTTCATTCACAAATGTCATAGGCAGGATTCCTGAATTGATCAGGTTTGCCATATGGATTCTTGCAAAGGATTTCGCCACGACACCCTTTACGCCCAGTTGAAGCGGGGCAAGAGCGGCATGCTCACGGCTGGAGCCCTGTCCATAGTTGGAGCCTCCGATAATAAAGCCTCCGCCGTTCTCCTTTGCACGTTTTGCAAATTCTGGATCACATGGAGCCAGGCAATATTCTGCCAGATAGGGAATGTTGGATCTGAATGGCAGCAACTTGGCATTAGACGGCATTATATGGTCAGTCGTGATATTATCTCCTACCTTTATCAATGCAACTCCCTCCACCTCTTCAGAAAGTTCCTCATTGATAGGGAATGGCTTTATATTAGGGCCTCTTACGACCTCGACATCATTAACTTCTGGTGCAGGCGCCAAAATCATATTATCGTTTATCATGAAGCTATCCGGCATAACAACAGCAGCAGCCTCACCTAAGGTGCGCGGATCGGTTAAAACTCCAGACAATGCACTTGCCGCAGCTGTCTCCGGGCTTACCAGGTAGACTCCCGCAGACTTGGTCCCGCTTCTTCCCTCAAAATTTCTGTTGAAGGTCCTAAGCGAAATAGCATTAGAAGCAGGTGCCTGACCCATACCGATACACGGTCCACAGGCCGATTCCAGAATCCTTGCTCCCGCAGCGACCATATCCGCAAGAACTCCTTCCTTTGCAAGCATTGTCAGTACCTGCCTGGATCCAGGCGCAATAACGAGACTGACGCCTGGATGAACTGTTTTTCCTTTCAGTATTCGTGCAACCTTGATCATATCCATGTAAGATGAATTTGTGCAGCTTCCGATTGCAACCTGATCAACCTTTATCTGGCCGATTCCTGTGACAGTCTCTACGTTATCCGGGCTATGCGGCTTTGCAGCCAATGGCTCCAGGCTTCCCAGGTCAATGGTAACCTCTTCGTCATATACCGCATCTGCATCGGGCAGAAGCTCTACCCAATCATTCTCCCTGCCTTGAGCTTTCAAAAAAGCTTTTGCGACTGCATCTCCGGGGAATATTGAGGTGGTTGCCCCCAACTCGGCTCCCATATTTGTTATTGTTGCTCTTTCAGGAACAGTAAGTGTATCTATCCCTTCACCAGCATACTCTATCACTTTGCCTACGCCACCCTTGACTGTCAGCAGGCGTAATACTTCAAGAATAATGTCTTTAGCTGATACCCATGGTTTCAGCTGCCCTTTCAGCGTAACTCTGCAGACCTTTGGCATCATCATATAATACGCACCGCCACCCATTGCCACGGCCACGTCAAGTCCGCCTGCGCCGATTGCAAGCATTCCGATGCCGCCCCCTGTCGGGGTGTGGCTGTCAGAACCCAGCAGCGTCATGCCCGGTACGCCAAAGCGTTCAAGATGCACCTGATGGCAGATGCCGTTGCCCGGTCTTGAAAAATAGATGCCATGCTTTGAGGTTACTGTTTGGATATATTTGTGGTCGTCGGCATTTTCAAACCCTGCCTGAAGTGTATTATGATCGATATATGCAACAGATTTCTTAGTCTTGACTCTAGGAATCCCTATAGCCTCAAACTGAAGATATGCCATTGTTCCGGTGGAATCCTGTGTCAGCGTCTGATCAATTTTTATAGAAATCTCGCTTCCAGCAATCATTTCTCCACTAACCAGGTGTTCTTTAATTATTTTTTGTGCCAGATTTAATCCCATTTTGGCGCCTCCCATTTTCCTCTATTTAGTGGGACAGTCCTCGGTCGGGTACATTGGACATTCTTTGTGATGATAGTTGAGAAGTGTCCCCCTCTTGATGATAGTTGAGAAGTGTCCCCTTTCCAATTACAGACTGTCACCTTATCTTTTAGCTCTTATAATACGAGGTCAAATATCTCCGGAGCAAGCCTTTTTACCGCTTCCTCCAGTTCATTATCACTCAGAGCTGTAACTCTGCCGCTCTTGTACTGTTCATCTACCCATTCCTTAAGCTTGATGACCTTCTGGTCCTTCTTGTCAAGGCGTTTGCTGCCTTCAAACCCAAAGAAACCATTGACCCAATGTGCAATGCCTGCCGTACCTGAAGTCTGGTTTATTGCCACACCAACAGGCCTTCTCAGCAGTTTGTCTGTATTAAATATGTTGTATATCTCCTCATCCTTCAACAGTCCATCAGCATGGATGCCAGCCTGTGTTACGTTAAAATGTCTGCCCACAAACGGCGTTCTCATAGGAATGGGATAATCCAGTTCCTTTTCATAATATTCAGCGATCTCTGTGATCACTGTGGTATCCATGCCGTCCGTAGTTCCACGAAGCTGGGCGTATTCAATTACCATAGCCTCAAGCGGCGTATTTCCGGTTCTCTCTCCAATTCCAAGCAATGAGCAGTTCACACTGGATGCACCATACATCCATGCGCTTGCAGAGTTCGAAACAGCTTTGTAAAAGTCATTATGACCATGCCACTCGATTAATTCGCTTGGGAAGCCGGCATGATGTCGCAGCCCATATATAATCCCGGGAACACTTCTTGGCAGTGCGGCTCCGGGATAGGAAACGCCGTAGCCAAGTGTGTCACATGCCCTGATCTTAATTGGAACACCGCTTTCCTCGCTTAGTTTTCGAAGTTCAAGTGCAAATGGAACAACAAAGCCATAGAAATCAGCCCTCGTAATATCTTCAAAATGACATCGCGGTTTAATTCCCACTTCTATAGCGCTTTTTATAATGCCCATATAATGTTCAAGCGCCTGTTTTCTGCTCATATTAAGCTTTTTAAAAATGTGATAATCGGAACAGCTGACCAATATGCCGCTTTCCTTCATACCCATTTCCTTTGCCAGCTGGAAATCATTTTTCGTTGCCCGTATCCAGCTGGTAACCTCCGGATAATCGTAACCTCTCTCCTGGCACTTATACACAGCTTCCTTGTCTCTGTCGCTGTACAGGAAAAACTCACTCTGCCTGATGATGCCTTTCTGCCCGCCCAATCTGTGCAGCATGTCGTATAGCTTTACGATCTGCTCCACCGTGTAAGGCGCTCTGGATTGCTGTCCATCCCTGAAAGTCGTGTCTGTGATCCATATCTCATCTGCGGGATACATTGGCACTCTTCTATGATTGAATGCACACTTCGGTATCTCATCATAACTGTATATTTCCCTATATAAGTTGGGAGCAGCAATATCCTGCAGTGAATAGCGATATTGCGTCTGTTCAAGGGTATTTGTCTTTTTGTTAAATTCCAGCATACTGTTCACCCCACGATTCGTTTCATTGTATATTTGTATCATTGTATACAATTATACTTTTGATGTCAATACAATTTGCCTAACATTTTTCAAGCAACTTTACTTGGTATAGAAGGAGTTTGGCGAGTTTTATCGAAATAAGTATTATCGTTGTTTTACTGAGGAGGATGGATATGGCAAAAAAAAGCAGTTTTTCATCAAAAACCAAAAAGACAAACGCAATTAGTAAAGTAAATATTAATATGGTTGCCACTGTAGTAACAGGCTTGGTCATGAGCGTAATCTTTGCGCTGATTACAAAATTGTACTGGCAGGCAATACTGGTATTCTTAACAGCTATTGTTACATCACAGGTAATGCGTATTGTTAACAATTATTTGGTCAAGAAGATAGCAGAACGTTTTGAGACAGAATTGGAAGTAATAAAGGAAGGCGACTATTCCAAATTTCTGGAGCCACGAAGTTTCGGTGTGCTATCCGGTGTGGCCTCAAATATAAACGCAGTTCTCAGTGATATCCGAAACCTAATTGAAGGCTTTTTCACTTTATCACTTTCCATCGTTCAGTCCTCAAGAAAAGTTGGCTCAACAGCCAATCAGGCTGCCGCCTCCATCACCGAGATCTCCAAAACTGTGGATGAAATTGCTACTGGTGCTTCGGCACAAGCTCAGGAAGCACAGCAAGGTGTACAGCTTGTAGATATGCTTTCAGAACAGATAACATTTGTTTACGAGAGCTACGGCAGTGTAATGAATGAGACAAACAATATTCATGACCTGAATGATATCGGTTTGGAGTCTGTAAATATATTACGTGCCAGGTCGGAAGAAAACTACATTTCAACTGAAAAGATATTTTCCGTTGTTGAAAACCTCACAAATACAACCAAGGATATCGGTATGTTTGTACAGTCCATAGAAGATATTGCAGAGCAGACCAACATGCTGGCATTGAATGCCGCCATTGAAGCTGCAAGAGCAGGCGAAGCAGGTAAGGGCTTTGCAGTGGTTGCCGATGAAGTCAGAAAGTTGGCTGATCAAAGCAGACAATCCACTGAAGAAATCACCCACTTAATGGAAAACATCAGCGAGGAATCTGCGTTGGCAATTGAAGCTATGGAAGTGATGAAAAAGGTTTCAATGGAGCAGGCCGGCGCAGTTGACAGCACCAATAAAGCCTTCGGCGATATTGCAAACGGTATTTTGTCAATAGTTCAAAAGATCAAGGATGTTAATGATGCGGTTGCTAAAATGCAGGCCGATAAGGACAATGTTATCTCTGCAATAGAAAACATATCCTCAGTATCACAGGAAACAGCCGCTTCCAGCGAACAGGTTGCCGCTACCACGGAAGCACAGCTTAAAGAAATAGATGAAATGAAGACAGCTGCAGAGCAGTTGGATGAACTTGTACAGGGATTGGATAATAACCTGAAGAAATTTAAACTGAGGTAATAAATAGGGGTTAATCAGAGAGGCCAAACAAGAAGCGACAAATCATAAAATCAAATCATAGAATCAAACCATAGCGTCAAACCAGAGAGTTAAATCAGAAGCATCAAACCAGAAGGGACGGGGATTGTAATTATCCCGTCCCCTTTTATACCTCATAATCCTGTAATATCTGTGCCGCCTCCACATTGGCAAAGCTTTGCCGCGCCTCCTCCAACAGATCATTGATATCATAATCCGGCCAGAAATGCGTTAGGATCAGCTTTTTTACACCTGCCTCTAAAGCAGCAATACCGCACTGTTCGGCTGTCAGATGCGGCACACCTTCTCCATAGTCACGCACAAGAAGTCCGGCGTCCAGCATAAGCAGATCGGCACCTTTTGCAAAGCTGACGATCGCATCCGTCCATGATGTATCTCCAGAAAATACAAACCTTTTACCGTTACATTCCATTGATACTGCAAAGTCCATTGCCGGATGCTTCATTAGCGAGAAGGAAATTTTGATATCTCCAATTTGCAATTGGGTATCTTCCGATATTATATTCAAAATGAAGGCATCCTGCACATTCAATCTTTGATATTCTTCACTCGGCTCAGGAGGTGCATATACCTTGATCAGATGATCAAACTGTCCCCTTTTTCTTTTAATCTGAACAGCATACTTCAGCACATGCATATCTGAAATATGGTCACTATGTAAATGTGTCAGAATGATGGCATCCAGCTTATCAATGCTGATGACCTTCTGTAAATTGGCTAGCGTTCCATTTCCGCAGTCAATAAGGATATTTGCATATCCGCTTCGGATAAGGTACCCCGAACAGGCCCCGCCGGCAGCCGGGAACGGACCATTATTCCCAAGTATTGTGAGTTTCATATCCAACTCTCTCCAATTTGGCTTTTTAAGTCGCAGTTCTTTTTTTGTCGCACATTTTTATCTGTAGCACACTTTTACCTGTCGCAGTTCTTTCGTCCACTGTTTTATAGTTGCCATATTTTATCCGGTCTTAATTAATGAGCTTATCAACATTCATTTTTGAAAGGACCAATACAAGTATGTACCCTAAAGCCGCACTTAATACACCTTGAATAGAGTTTGGCAGCAGTTCCGCAATAGCAGCAGTCAGCCCGAATGCCGGATCAAAGGCTCCAAGGATAAATGCTTCCGCCAGAAAGTATCCTGCAGCAATGATTATCGCACCCGCAGCAACAGCCAACAGTAGTGAAAAATGAAACGAAGACCCGTTTATCCCTTTTTTACGCAGTTTTACAGTCAGCAAGCCAACGACCAGTCCTTCGATTCCTTTTACAGCAAAGGTAACAGGTACAAACAGCATTGCACCGGCAGCCAAGTCTGCAAGACCCGATCCGATTGCGCCCGCTATCAATCCGGCCACAGGCCCCAGGAGCACAGCAGCAAGCATGATTGCCGCATCTCCAAGGTTGAAGTACCCGCCCGGCAGAGGAGTTGGGATTCTAGTAAAATAAGTAGACAAGAATACTAGTGCTATGAATAAACTGGTCAAAACCATTTTTTTAATTGAAACACTCTTCATAAAACTCCTCCTGACTAAGCTGACCAAAAATTTTCAAAACTCAATTCCTTTTCTTCCGTTGATGCCTTTATCCGCCGGATGCCTGACAGCATGGATCTCCGATACATAATCAGCCTGTCCGACCAATTCCGGCATCGCTCCCCTGCCGGTCAATACCAGTTCCAGGCCATTAGGCTTATTTTTAACAAACTCCAGCAGACAATCTTCTTCGAGCATACCGGAGGAGACAGCCCCAAGAACCTCATCCAGAATCAGCAAATCACATTTGCCTTTTATTGCAGCGTTTTGCGCAAATTCGAAAATGCGTTGCTGCTCTGCAGCTGCCTGAACCTTCTCTTCCTCATTCATCTCCCATGTGAACTTTGTTGTCTGAGTACCTCTGTATAATACAAAGCCGGGCTCCAATGCCTTCAAGCTGAACATTTCTCCAGTGGGTGTCCCCTTCAGGAACTGGACCATTAATACCTTCAGACCCCGACCGCATGCCCTGACACCCAAGCCTATCGCTGCTGTCGTCTTCCCTTTACCGTCTCCTGTATAAATGTGTGTCAAGCCTTTCATCCCGAAAACTCCTTTTTATGAAACGTCCCCCTACCAGCATGATCTCTATATCCTAACAATTGGCACCATTGATCTCTCCAAGCTTGAACTTATCATGAATAGCATTGACAGCCCTTTCGGCATTTTGAACATTAACAAGCACCGATATCTTCATCTCAGAAGTCGAGATCATATGGATATTGATATCCGCATCGTACAGCGCCTCAAACATCATAGCTGCAACACCGGGATTGTTCACCATCCCGACTCCCACAACAGAAACCTTGGAATATTTATCGGAATGCTTTACCTTTCTGGCATTAAGCGTGCTAAGATTAGCCTCAATAACAGCAAGCGTTTTAATCATATCTGCTTTTTTAACGGTGAAGGAGATATCCTTAGTCTCATCAATGCTGACAGATTGGAGAATTACATCGATATTTATATGCTCCTTCGCTAGCAACGAAAATAGTTTGAAGGCCATCCCCGGCTTATCTTCTATTCCAATAACTGAAATCCTTGCGATATCATTATCTCGTGTAACACCTCTGATAAGCATTTTTTCCACATTACAAACCTCCCTTATTAATGTTCCCTCTGAATCATTTAAGCTGGATCTGACAACCAGCTTCACACTATACTTTTTTGCCATTTCAACTGATCTATTATGCAGTACATTTGCCCCAAGGCTTGCAAGTTCGAGCATTTCATCGTAGGAAATATCCTCCAGCTTACAAGCATCTTTTACAATCCGAGGGTCGGCTGTAAACACACCATCTACGTCTGTGTAAATCTCGCAAATATCTGCCTTCAGCGCCGCCGCAAGTGCAACTGCCGTTGTGTCGGAACCACCTCTGCCCAATGTTGTTATATCGTCATACTTATTCCAGCCCTGAAAACCGGCCACAATAACTATATTTTTTTTATCAAGCTCTTTAAATAGTCTCTCTGTGTCAATATTTTTTATTTTCGCACCGCCATACTGACTATTCGTGCTGATCCCTGCCTGGAATCCTGTAAGTGAGATAGCATGGAAGCCCAGCTTCTCTATTGCCATCGCAAGCAGTGCCATTGAAATCTGCTCACCTGTGGACAACAGCATGTCCATTTCACGTTTTGACGCTTCCGGGTTTATCTCATACGCTTTTGCTATCAGATCATCTGTTGTATCTCCCTGCGCAGATACGACTACTACGACAGAATGTCCCTCACTGTAGGCTTTCACGATTCGTTTTGCTACGTTTTCAATCTTCTGTGCATTTGCAACAGATGTTCCGCCATACTTTTGTACAATCAAACTCATTAATTCACTCCTCCTCTATCCTGATTACGCTGAGTACTTCTCTGATGGAAGCGATCCCCTTTAATGCCTCAACACATTCGGACAGCTTCTTTTCTGATGCCTTTGAGGTAGTGAACGCCACCTCGCACTCCAGACTTGTTTCTGGGGCAGGAATTGTCTCGACAGATCCGAACACCTTTATAATATATTTTAATGCCTCTTCACGGTTTCTAACTGCAACCCGCACAAATAAGCGTGTCTCGCTGTCCTCAAAGGGCACTGTATTATCATATTCTCTTCTTATCCACAGATTCTTACCAACCTCGTTGTGTCTGGCAATGTCAATAATATCGGCAATAACAGCACTAGCCGTCGGCAGCTTGCCGGCGCCTCTTCCATAGAACATGGCGTCACCAATGGCATCACCTTTAACAACGATGGCGTTGAATACGTCCTCCACATTGGAAAGAGGATGGTTATGGCTGATAATTGCTGGAGATACACGTGCGAATATTTTATCATCTACTCGTTTGCTAATACCAATCAGCTTTATAGTGCTATCCATAGCCTGAGCATATTGCATGTCAATAAGGCTTACATTGGAAATCCCCTCTGTATGGATATTTTTAGCATCGACAAACTCATTATATGCGATTGAAGATAAGATAGCAATTTTTCTGCATGCATCAATTCCTTCGATGTCAGCAGTGGGGTTAGCTTCTGCATACCCATTCTTTTGTGCGCCCTTCAATGCATCGTCAAAGTCGCGGCCTTCCCTTTTCATCTGGGTTAGAATATAATTTGTTGTTCCATTCAATATTCCTGTGATACCATTGATTATATTGGCAGCAAGGCACTGGCTAAGCGGTCTTATGATTGGAATCCCGCCACCGACACTGGCCTCAAACAGGTAACTAACCCCATTGTCAGCTGCCATTTGCAGTAGTTCCGGCCCATGGGTCGCCACCAGTTCCTTATTTGAGGTTACTACATGTTTCCCTGCAATGAAGGCCCTTTTTGTATACTCATGAGCTATCCTGACACCACCGATTGTCTCAACAACTACCTTGATTTCAGGATCTTCAAAAATATCGTCCGGATCCTTAGTAAGCAGAGTTCTGTCCGGTCCTTCCGGAATATCTCTGATATCCAGTATTTTTTTTAGTGTAATTTGCTCACCAGCTCTGTCCGCTATGCTCTTACTGTTTTTTCGGATGACTTCGGCTACACCCGACCCAACGACGCCATAACCGATAACTGCTATATGCATAAAACCAGTCCTCTCATTTCTATCTGAATACTTCATGCTGCCTTACTGCCGGCATGCACTACGTTCTACTGCCTCACCTTGCTGTCTTACTGCCGGCATGCACCGTGCCTTTCTGTCATACTGCCAACCATGCCGCTTTACTACATCCCTGCCATTCTTCATTACCTGCCTTACATATGATCCTGCACCACTTCCTACTCACGTGCCAGGATCTCCTGTCTGCGCACGCCTTCAATTTCTCCGATGTGCTCCATCAACTCCCCGATGTCCATCGACATCCCGGTAGTCGCAATGGATATAGTCACATCTGCCAATCCATTGATAGGAACATTTTGATTAATAGTGATGATATTGGCTTTCGCTTTGGCAACCTTATTGATAATACTTGAGAGTATTCCCGCAAAATCCTCCACCACAAAGAAAAGTGTAATCACTCGACCTCTTGATGTCTCGTAAAACGGAAAGACAAAATCCTTGTACTTATAAAAGGCGCTCCTGCTCAATCCTGCCTCTTTAACTGCATCATTAACTGTCTTAACCTTGCCTGTGCCCAATATCTTTTTTACTTCGATCACCTTAGAAAACACATCCGGCAAAATTGCACTGTCAACTAAAAAATACGTTGATTCATTATCCATATCCGCTCCTAATTGTCCTCGACAGGCGCACATTTGTACGCCATTTGTGTAATATTAGCATACTGGCAGCAAAAAATCAATGATATTTTTAAAAATGCTTTATAATCACCTTATTGACGATTTTGACCGCCTAAAACCGGCGAAAAGGCACCACTTAAAAGACGTGGAGTTTACTATTCGGAGGCCGCTTCCATTTTAACCGTTACATTGTTCTTAAGAAAGGATTTTTCCCAGCTTGGTACATAATCAGCCATGGACCATTCGGCCATAATGACTGAGCTCCCTTCCTCCAGGGGATATACAGCCAGGGGCTCATTTGCAAGTTTTTTATTCTTAATTGTATAGATCATTATCTCATCAGCTGTCAGAACTACTGCTATGTCTTGATTGGGAGATGTATAAATATCGATTGCATGAGGGAGTTTATCCTTCATCTGCGTCCATGGTATCTGCAAGATGTCATAGGCAACCATATTAGAGGGCGGTATCAGGTTCAAATTGAAATCCACATAAGGAAGCTGGCCCTGCTGATCTATATCGAACCTGCCTTTAAAAAACCAGTGCCCGGTTTTACGATATAGAGCAAAGCTTTTCTCCTGAGACTTCTCGTCAATACTCATAAGTATACTCTTGCCGGAATTTTCTATTAGTTCTGAGATGGCACTCTCCATAGCCATGCTACCATTTTCACCAACAAGATCTGATATGGTAATCCCGTCAAGATGTGCTAAGTTATCAATAGGAAGCGTTCTTAGTGTTTTTTCAGCCTCTTTGGGAGTCTGATCTCCCGGCTTGCTATTTTCCTTATTATCATATACTGTATTTTCTACGCAAACATAATCATTTCCAATATAAACAACTGCCTTTCGCAGTTTTGTTTCAATACGGTCTGTCGTGTTGCTGAAAACAGAGACTTCATATTTCTCATTACTACTTAAACCCTTATCAGCACCTGTCACCTTGGCAGCAACTAAATTGTCCTCCGTGCCTTCTCGTCCCAATCGTTTTTCCATTCTTACCTTCCAGAATCCATCCATTCTGGGCAGATAAATATCATCTGCATAATATACGGGATTATGTTTGTAATCAGTTGCAGAAATCCAATATGTACCATACTTATAGTCCCACAACCCATCCTCAGTTTTAACAGATGTCCTTACTCCGAGCAGCAATCCGGAGCGCAGCACTTGTTCCGAAGCTTTCTCCTGCCGGTATTCCTCATGTTGGATTATTTCCTCTGTATCATCGTGGGCCAGCGGGAGTTCATCAGATATCATTTCCATACAATAGTAACGATCATCAATGGCCGCAATAAGTTTGTCATTTGTTCCCCTGATGAATTCAAACAGGAAATTATCCCCTGAGTAAACGGTAATTACAAATGCTTCATCATCCTTTAAACTCAATTTTTCAGGAATGATTATGTTTTTATGTAAGAAATATTCGTTTACATTCACTCTTTTTATTTTATAGCTCACATCACTGTAATAGTCGCCTGAATATGTCATTGCATCTGCCGAAAGGCTGATTGTCTGACCAACCAATGGATCACTCACTATTGAGGCCTCCCCATCGGTCTCTGCCTGTAAGCAATCTTTCAGACGCCATGTCCCGGACACAGGTGCTGCCAGATTCGACGGCCGGTCTATCCGGTCCTCACTCTCCGGTATTGCCGCAGTGCACCCGGTCAATAACGTCAGCAGGATCACGGCGATAATCAGTTTGGAAAATATTTTTGGGGGGACAGTTCTCAACATCATGCTACCTCGCCCTCCGTAATCGCCGGAATACGGATCACTACCTTCGTGCCTTTGTCCACTGCACTGTATACTGAAAAGCTGCCATTCATCAGCTTTATTATCTCATCACAGATGGACAGGCCAATACCACTGCCCAATTTACTATTTTTACCTTTGAAAAACTTCTCCTTGATAAACGGCATCTCATCTGCCGGTATTCCGCAGCCTGTATCACTAACAGTGAAAATAACCTCGCCCCCACTTACTGTTGTTTTAAATAGTATACTTCCACCTGCCTTTGTAAACCGGAAGGCATTATCCAGAACATTGATAATAACCTGTTTCAATCTATTACCATCAGTCATGATATCAGGCAGTTCACCCTCAACCTCGACATTAAAATATAGACCTTCTCTTGACGCTCTGGGTGTCAACTGTCTGCCTACCGAACTAACAAACTCTTCAAGAAGCACAAGTTCCTTCCTGATGCTGAGTTTTTCTGAAACAAGCCTGGAAAAATCCAACAGTTCCTCTACCATTGTCGTCAGCCTGTCACATTCTTTTTCGATGATATCAAGTCCGGTATCAAAAAGTTCCCTGTCCTCCTGTCCCACCTCCATCAATGTAACTGCCCAACCTTTGATCGATGTCAGAGGAGTCCGAAGTTCGTGAGAAACAGAAGAAATGAAGTTATTTTTCAATTTGTCTCTTTTCTCAATCTCATCTGCCAGATAATTAAGTGTGTCTGATAGTTTTCCTATTTCATCGTTATATGCCTTCCTGCTGCGAACGTGGAAATCCCCTGATGCCATGTGAGCCGCCACATTCGTGACTTTCTTCAACGGGTTGACGATGGTATTTGAAAGTATAAAACTCAATACGACGGATGCGGCTGTTACGGCCAATCCGATAATGATAAAAATATTAGTTACAGCTTCTATATCCTCATTAACTTCCCTAAGTGTACTTATAAAGCGAAGTACGCCTGCAGTGGATCCATCCGCCTGCAGTATGGCCGAAACAGCCATAATCCCGCTTTTGTCATATGGCACCTTACCTATCCATGTACCTTTTCCATTTTTCAACGCATCTTCCACATCAGGCAGACGTTCATCCTCCTCGGGCATATATCCGATGGAATCCATTAAAACCCGCCCGTTTGTATCAATGATCTGTACCTGAGCGTTGGTTTGCTTCCAGAAGGTATCTACATTATTAAGAACGTTGTCCGACAGAGGTGCATCAGAAAAATATCTAGTATACAGCTCGCAGGAAATCTTTAATTGATTGTGCAGGTTAGCCTCAAGATTGTTATAGTAATTGACACGTACAATGTTGATAATCAAGGTTTCCATAACCAGGACCGTCAGAATGATGATAAATATGAAGCCGAAGGCCATTTTCTTCCTGATGCTCAAAATCATTTTTCACACCATCTGTAGCCAAAGCCCCACACTGTTTCGATATATTGAGGCTTTGAGGGATCTTCCTCAATTTTTTCTCTGATCCTTCTTATGTAAACATCTAAGGTTTTTAAATCTCCAAAATAATTTTTACCCCATACTGAGTTGAAAAGCTCGTTCCTGCTCAATGCCCTGCCCACATTGGACATAAACATCTTCAAAACTGAAAACTCCGTGGGTGTAAGCTCAATCTCCACATTATCCTTTAAGAATTTCTGTGATTTCAAATCCATCGTCAGATTCTTGTAAATAAGCGGTGTCTCGTCCGGCGTTTTTATCCTTTCGGATCTGCGCAGTACTGAGTGTATCCTGGCTGTAAGCTCTCTCGGATTGAAGGGCTTGACCATGTAATCATCTGCCCCGATCTCCAGCCCGGTAATCTTATCGATATCCTGACCCCTTGCAGTCAACATTATGATGATTAGTTCCGGCAACTCCTCCCGTAGTCTGGCACACACCTGAAAGCCATCAATACCAGGAAGCATGACATCGAGCACCATCACCTCAGGTTTATAAAAGGCCGCCATTTCCAGACCTTTTTCACCGGTTTCAGCTTCAAACACTTCAAAACCACTGCGTTCAAGGTTGATTGCAATAAACTTTCTTATAGATGATTCATCTTCTACTACAAGTACTTTAACTTTGACCTCGCTCATTTTTGTCCCCATTCGTTAAAATCCATCATAAACAGACAATGTTAATACTATTCTACATTATTTTCACTAACGCTTCCAGATGTGCTGCAAATGATTTGTTACCAAATTTGGAGAATGATACAAAGAATGGACTGTTTTTAATGCCGTTCATATTACATACTGGCAATCAGGACATTTTTGCCTGATATGCATGTGTTCTGCCTGCTGACCTTTTCTGCGATCCTGTAAATATCACAGACCAGGCTGCTATCGCTTTTGCGTGACAGCAATGTTTCAAATGCTTTAACAAAGACCTCCTGTGTAAGCTGGCCGGCCTGGAATTCATCTCCGCATTCTCTGAGCATAAGCGTATAAATTCTGCCCATATGAGGCCTGATAAGCTCCTCATAAGATTCTACGCAACCGTTCCGGGCAGATTTTTTAAGTTGTCTTTCGTAATCGTTCATTTGTTTACTGCCTCCACATATATCATATCTATTGATGGGAAATAAAAAATTAATAATTGGTTAATGTTTGAAGTAGCTTCCTATGTCCTGATGTTTCATTTTATGCTATGATTATGATTGAAATCACTGAATGTAAATACGATAAGGAGGTATGGTATGTCTGAGACAATTAAGCAAATCGCGGATCGTATACGTGAAGCAAGGGAAATTTCAGAAATCACTACCGATACACTGGCCCGAAGGCTGAACTTACCGATCGACACCTATCTGAAATACGAAAATGCAGAGGATGGTGTTCCAATAAGTACATTATATGAAATTGCGGGAATATTGGGTATAGAGATGACACAGTTGCTAACAGGCTCCACTCCGCGCCTTCATAATTATTCCTATACAAAGGCCGGCGAGGCGCCTGATATTGAGCGTTTCGAAGGATATCGATTTCAGAGCCCTGCATATAACTTTGCAAACAAATTGTTCGAACCGCTGTTGGTTACCATTGATCCGGAAGAAAACAAGAAAATGGCACTAGTGGCTCATTCAGGCCAGGAATTCAACTACGTGCTAGAGGGGAAAATCAGGGTTATTCTTGGAGGCACTGAAATTATTATGTCTCAGGGAGACTCCATTTATTTTGATCCAACGATACCCCACGGTCAGACCGCCGTGGATGATAAACCCGGAAAGTTTCTGACCATTATACTCCATGATAAAGGAGACACGAAAAATGATTGAGAGATTTCTTCCGAGGGAGAGATTCGACTCCTATGAGGATTTTAAAGCTAACTACAAAGTAAATTTGCCTGAAAATTTCAACTTCGCATATGATGTTATTGACGAGTGGGCCGCTGAAGCACCTGATAAAACTGCTATGGTATGGTGCAATGACGACAGTGATGAACGCATCTTCAGCTTCGGTGACATGAAGCGACTGAGTGACAAGGCCGCCAACCTATTCACCTGCCACGGTATACATAAGGGCGATACAGTCATGCTGCTGTTAAAAAGGCGTTGGCATTACTGGGTTTGCACACTGGCTCTTGAGAAGATCGGTGCCATTTCTATACCCGCAACGATCCAGTTAACAAAAAAGGATATCGTCTATCGAAACAATGCCGCTTCAGTGAATATGATCGTATCTGTACCAGATCATGAGATAGTTTCATTTATAGAAGAGGCATTGCCCGAATCGCCGACTGTTAAATGTAAGGCCCTTGTCGGCGCTGATAGAGAAGGCTGGCTGAACTTCGACGAAGAACTTGACCAGGCTTCCGCAGATTGGACAAGACCTGTGGGCGACGCGGCAGCAGGCGGATATGACAGTATGCTGATGTATTTTACATCCGGTACGACAGGCATGCCGAAAATAGTGCTGCATGATTTTTACCATCCGCTTGGGCACATTGTAACGGCGCATTATTGGCAGCGTCTGACCGAAGATGGGCTGCACCTGACCGTATCTGAGTCGGGCTGGGCAAAATGCGGCTGGGGCAAAATCTACGGTCAGTGGATCTGCGGTGTTGCACTTTTTGTATATGACATGGAGAAATTCGTTCCTGAAAGGCTGCTAAATGTCATTGAGAAATACCAGATCACTTCATTCTGTGCACCTCCAACCATCTACCGGTTTTTGATCAAGGAGGATCTGTCCAAGCACGATCTATCCAGCATAAAGTACGCGGGCACAGCCGGTGAACCTTTGAATCCAGAGGTTTTCAACCAATTTAAGAAGGTAACGGGACTGAGTATTATTGAAGGTTTTGGCCAGACAGAGACAACGGTACTGTGCGCCAATTTTGAATGGATTACACCAAAGCCGGGCTCAATGGGAAAGCCCTCTCCTTTATATGATATCGACGTTATTGACGAGAATGGCCGTTCCTGTCCTGCCGGTGTTGAAGGAAATATTGTCATTAAAAATCTGGACAAGGGTCTTCCTCCCGGTCTTTTCAAGGGGTATTACAGAGATGAGGAAGCCACATCGAGGGTATGGAATCACGGAACATACAACACCGGCGATATGGCCTGGCGCGATGAAGATGGGTACTATTGGTTTGTCGGCAGATCTGATGATGTGATAAAATGCTCTGGCTACCGGATTGGACCATTCGAGGTGGAAAGTGCACTGATGGAGCACCCCTCTGTATTGGAATGCGCTATCACAGCAGTTCCTGATCCTGTCAGAGGACAGGTGGTCAAGGCGACCATCGTTCTTGCGAAGGGCTTCAGCAGCAGCGATGCATTGATCAAAGAACTTCAGAACCATGTAAAGACGGTCACAGCACCCTACAAATACCCCAGAATCATTGAATTTGTGGACGAATTGCCAAAAACTATAAGTGGTAAAATAAAGAGAAAAGAGATTCGGCAGACGGATTCTGGAAAAAATAAAGAAGCTTGATTTAGGGAAATTGAATATTCTTAATATAAAGCAGGCTGTGAGCCCAATTCTACAGCCTGCTTTATATTACGTCACTCCCGATTTTTGAACTGGATATCACAAAGCTGCTTGTACACACCATTATACTCAAGCAATTCAGAATGATTTCCTGATTCGACGATTCTCCCGTTGTGGATGACAAGAATCTTATCGGCACGCTTTACTGTCGACAACCTATGTGCAACCACAATAATCGTCCGGCTCTCTGCGAGCTCCTGTATCGCCTGCTGTATCTTCTCTTCGGTCTCCACATCAACTGCAGCTGTAGCCTCGTCAAAGATCAGTATGGGTGCGTTGCGCAGTACCGCCCTTGCAATGGACAAGCGCTGCTTCTGGCCGCCGGACAGCTTGACGCCGCGTTCGCCGATCACCGTATCATAACCCTCAGGCATTTCTGCAATAAATTCATGAGCGCGGGCAATTTGGGCGGCGTGTATAATCTCATCCATTGTAGCTTCCTTGCAGCCGTAAGCAATGTTTTCAGCTACAGAACCATTAAATAAAAAGATATCCTGCAAAACAATACTGATCTGATTTCTGAGCGATGAAAGTGATATATCCTTCAAATCCTTGCCATCGAGCAATATTCTGCCATCCTCCGGTTCATAAAAGCGCGCGATCAGACTTATTACCGTCGTCTTTCCGACACCGGTCGGGCCAACCAGCGCAACCATTTTACCGGGCTCAGCGCGGAAGCTGATGTTCTGCAGCACCGGAACATTATCAATATAGTTAAAGCTGACATCCTCAAAAGTGATTTCTCCTCTGCTAGCGGATAAATCTACTGCATTTGAGCTGTCCTGAATGTCAGGCTCCGTGTCCATCACTTCAAAAACTCTATCTGCCCCGGCAATTGCCTGCTGCAGATCCTCAATGACCCTGGCCAGCGCGCTGATTGGTGTATAAAACAAGTTTAGATAAAGCAAGAAACCAACAATTTCAGAAACGGACAAACTCCCGCTCAGAGCAATCCGGCTGCCGAAAAACACAACAATGACAGTACCAAATGAGCTGATGGCCTCAACGGCAGGATGGAAAACAGCGCTAAGCTTCAGAGCATGTAGTATGGCGGATGTATAGCTTTGTGCCTTCTTTCTTATATGTGTCTTTTCTCTCCCCTGCTGGTTGAATATCTGTATCTCCTTCATACCGGAAATATTGTCCTGCATCGTCGCATTCAGCTCAGCCAGATTTCCTTGTGCTGTCCTGAAATTAGGCCTAATTTTCTTGATAAACAGCCAACTGCCGACAAATAAAAATGGGACGGGGATCAAAGTAAGCAAAGCCAGATATACATTCATTGAAAACAGAATGATTGCAACCCCGATAACTACAAGAATATTTGAGAGCAATTCAGGTACGGCATGAGCGATCAGCAGCTCAAAGGTTGCAGTATCGTTAATCGTTCTGGACATCAGCTGTCCGGTCTGCTTGTCCTGATAATATCTGAGAGAAAGTTTCTGCATATGGTCATATACCAGCACCCTCATGTCTGCCACAAGGTTCCAGGCCGCTTTGTGGCCCATATAATTATTGAGAAACCTGAACACTATCTTCAGTATCAGTGTGGCCCCAATGATGACTGCAATGTTGCCGATTGCTCCCATGGACGCTTCGGTGAAGCCACCCGTGAGAATATCCATCAGCTTCGTAATCATCCATGGGCTTACAAGGTTCAGCAGCGTTATTGCGATCATACTGATTCCGGAAATGATAAGCAGGTTCCAGTATGGTTTTGCATATTTGATTAGTCGCAGGATGTTTTTCATGTTTACCTCACTTTGTTATGTATGGTGCATAGTATTGTAGTATCATTTGCCTATCACTATTATACCAGTATAATCTGAGTTGTTAAGATAAATACATAAAAAAACGAGCACCCTTTCAGATACCCTACTCTTCAACCGCCTACCTTTGAATTGTCACGTGTCATGATTTAATGAAATTCTTTCAGCTGCTTAACTGCCAATCTATTTTAGGCCCTTCCACCTTTGATAACTTTGATTTCAACTTCCTGCTTTTCTATCTTCGTAGATATCTCATCAACCTTCTTTTCGAGAATATCCAGCTTTTCATAAGTTTGCTGATAGCCATCAAACAAAGCCTTTGAATTATTATCTACTTTGTTCTCAAGACGAGTAACAACATTTTCAAGCTTTTGTTGCCCTTTTTCCAAAGTGCCTAACCGGCTTTCCACACCGTCAAATCGGCTAGAAAACTCAATATGCATCTTCTCCAGTAAGTCATATATTTTATCTTCCACACTAACACGCCCCCTCCACATATAATATTTTATCAAACTGGCAAGGAAAATACCATATCAATTGTATCTACTTTTCTCATCCGCACCCCCGTGAAGGTTACTTTTTCAATTAAGGTATTTGTGTCTATTCCCATTTCTTCTGACACACTCATTGCGATTGTTCGCTTTCAATGATATATTTGCCTGCTCGTTCTCTCGTTTCTTTTGAGTACTTGCTATTGTTACATGACATAGAAAATTCTCCTTTTGTATGCATATGACTTTATCATATCGACTCTACAAAAGTCGAACCATTCCAGTTCCCCTGTGTTGCATTTTGGCAAACCTATGATTTACTGCTATCAGGCGTTTGCTGCTCCACCTTTTACGACACGGATTTCTACATCCTGTTTTTCAACCTTTGATGAGATTTCATTCACGGCTTTTTTGATGTTCACAACTTCTTCATAAGTCTGCTTGTAACCGTCATATAGCGCACTTATGTCTTCTTTCACGTCATTCTCGATCAGAGATTCAACTTTTTTCAGCCTGTTTTCCACGCCGTCAAACCGACCGGAAAACTCGCCGTACATCTTGGTTAGCAGTTCAAATGTTTTATCTTCCATACTCACACGCTCCCTTTACGTAAAATATTTTATCAGACCATAGGTTAAAATGCTATAGGACTTCTATCAACATTTTAGCGTCCGGTTCACGATACTCTGTCTTGTTCTTCATCATGCCATAAACAATATTGACAAGACGGCGCATGACACATTTCATAGCCTGCTTTTTGGTTTTGCCCTCAGATATCTTCTTTTTGTAGTACTGGTGGAATATCTCGTTGACAAGCTTTCCGCTGTCTCTGGCACAATTAACGACGGTGACGGCCAGAGTGAAGAATACTCGGTTCAGCTTCCGATTACAGGGTGAACCATACAGTCGAAAGTAAGCGCTTAATCTTGGGGCGCATTGCATAAATTGTTGCGGCACCAAGATTAAGCGCTTACATTTAACTATTTGTTATTGGTTTTTATTATTAGTATTTATATGTTAAACTTAGCACCCCCGGGGTGTTAAACTTCACACTATAGGGGTGCTAAACTTAACACAAAAAGCTGCTTGCGGGTGTTTAACTTCGCAGGGGTGCTTAACGTTACAGTACTGCTAAACTTAGTATTTTTTAATAAACGAAAGGGGTCATTTATGATGCCCCCCATTGTCAAGACAATATTTTCAGTGTTCTAAGTTAGGTTCTCCTCTCTTGAAATTTGTATATTGTAAAAATAAGCGTACATTGTTGGCGGAGGTCAAGGGCGAGCGGTTTTTGCTCGTTCATTGAAGACCCTTGACGTCCCCGACGATACATCCTTTTGTTCCCGGTCTGGTTTAGCAGACCGGCTGCCATCCGGCGAGGACTGGGTTTGGGACA
>JAEYRF010000180.1 GCA_023409615.1 Bacillota bacterium
GAGGCTCATTTCATGACCTGCTTCATGTCCTTGGTCATCTTCCGGCTCCTCGAAAAGAAATTAAATGGCAAGTATACCTGTCAGGAGATCATCCATGGGCTGCGTGATATGAACTTTTTGGAGGAAAGAGGAGAAGGCTATACCCCGGCATATACCAGGACCGACCTTACCGATGATTTGCATGAAGCATTTGGTTTTCGCACGGATTACCAGATCGTAAAATCCAGCCAGATGAAGAAAATTTTTAGACTCACGAAATCGTAAAGACATTACGCACTTTTTGATTAAATGAGAAAAGCTTGTAATCCGCTATTGGCAATGGATACCAAGCTTTTTCTGCTCTTCAACTGTCAAAGACGGGAATATAGTTGCTGTTCTGTTTTGCAAAATTTGTGCTATAATAGTTATGGAATTAAGCTGCGAAGGAGAGATGGTTTTTTGTACTCCCAAAAAGAGAGTTATTATGATAGCCATGGAAGTCTGCGAAACCCCGGGGAAAGCTATGTTGACGGCGAAGGTATAATGCGCGAGCCAGGGGAGGATTACTTTGACTATCTGGGTGTATTGAGAAAGGCGGACGAAGAGTTCTATGACAGTCAGGGAATCATTCGAAAGGCCGATGAAAATTTTTATGACGGCCTCGGGAATTTGTGTGAGCGATAAGAGATGCCTTTCATTGTTATTTTGAACCCAACTGAAACCAAAACACCGAACCTTTTCCTAGCTCTGATTCTACACCATAGCCGGCATTGTGAAGCTCAAAAATCTTTTTTACAATAGAAAGCCCAAGCCCTGTTCCTGTAATTGCCCGTTTATGCTTCTTTCCAGCTTTGTAATACCTGTCCCAAATATAAGGAATGTTTTCTGGTGCAATGCCATCGCCATGATCAACAACTTCAATTCGCACACTATCTTGCACCCTGCTTTGTCTCACAACAATTTGTTTGTCACCCGTACTGTAATTAACTGCATTGATAAGCAAATTGTAAAAAGCTTGTGTGATTTTTGACTCGTCCGCTGTGACATACACATCTTCAGAATGCTTGAACACTATGGAATAGCCGTCATTTTTTAAAAGCTCTGAAAGCCGTATAATTGTTTCGTCTATACTTTCGGTGAGGTTATAGTTATACATATGAAGCTCCATGGTGCCAGTTTCGAGCTTAGACACATCGAGAACATCATTTACAAGAGATGAAAGCCTCCTGGTTTCTGACATAATAGTCTGCACCTGTGTAGAGGTAATTTCGTCAGGAAAGTCCTGCATCATTTCAGCATAACTATAAATTAGGGCAAGAGGTGTTCTTAAATCGTGTGAAATATTAGCAATGAGTTCACGCCGCAATTCATCAACCTTTGAAAGCTCGATTGCTGTGGAATTAAGTGTATCGGAAAGCTCCTTTACCTCTAAGTATCCACTCCCATTAAAATCTGCATTGTAGTTACCACTGGAAAGTTTTTTGGCTCCATCATTCAGACGTGCAAGAGGCTTTGCTATTATATCTGACAAAACAAGTGCAATTGCAATAGAAACCAAAACCATTATAGCAGTAATAATATATAACTGTATCTGTAGTGTTGACACCGTAGCGTTTACAGGTGTAATCATGGCATGGAAGGTAAGTGAAATTACTTGTCCATTTGACAAAGTAAACTCTTTTGATTCAGTAATTGTTTCGGGACGAACACCACCTCGGCCATTCGGGGTCGGAGTTATAGGTTTCACAAAATCTCTGCTAGGCGTTACTGTGACGTTTTTATCTGTTTCAAGTTGAAATAGAATCTCTCTTAAATCAGGGCTGTCTATATTTTTTTCAACAATGGCCATAGCCTCATGTAGCTCATTTCGCCTTATCATTTTATACATGTTGCTTAAAAACACTGTTTGAAGAAGCCATAGGATAAAGATCAAAATACCGCAAAAGGCAAGCAGGAAAATAAAGATTTTCCATTTTAATTTTAGCTTATCCATCAAAACGATACCCCAATCCTCTAAGTGTTGTGATAAGTCCGGCATAATTTCCCATGTGCTTGCGAAGTAATTTCATATGGGTGTCAAGAGTACGGTCATCACCGTAATAATCATACCCCCATACCTCTGTAAGTATCTTCTCTCTCGGGACAGCAATATTTTTATTGCGTATGAGTAAAAACAAAAGGTCATATTCTTTTGGAGCCATATCTACCTGTGTTCCGTCAATAAACACCTTATATGCAGTCATATCTGCAAAAAAACCATCTTTTTCAAAAATGATATGTCCGTCTTGTTCTTTGGGTGATTGTGATGTTTTTATACGTCTGAGGATTGCGCTTACTCTAAGCATAATTTCTTTAGATGAAAAAGGCTTAACCACATAGTCGTCAACACCTACTTCAAAGCCTAAAATCTTATCGTATTCTTCGCCACGTGCAGAAAGTATAATTACGGGAGTATCAGCGGTTTTGCGGATTACTTTCACCGCAGAAAAACCGTCAAGCTCCGGCATCATAACATCCATTATAATAATGTCAAAGGTTTGGTTCTTACATAGCTCCACTGCTTCCATTCCGTTACAGGCTTCATAAACCTCGTGCCCTTCAAACAACGCATATCGTTTTATTACGGCTCTTAAGCCATCTTCATCATCACAAATCAGTATTTTTGCCATGGATAATCCTCCGATTTGAAAGGCAACCTTCCTATAAATATATTATAGCAAACAAAGTTTAAACACAAGTTATCTGAGCTTTAGCTAAACATTAGTAAATGCTTAATAATTTCTTTTCTTATTTGCTATAAAGAATCTATTTCCCATTTGTGAGAGTAATGAGATTTGTTCCTCAGTCAATCCAAGCTCTATGAGTCTTAATTTCACTTCATCTGTAACGGTTCCACCAGCATTCTGCAAGATTTGCATAGCCTGCATCATAAGCTCACGATCAGGCATATTTTCTGTCTGGTTAGGATCGAAGCTTTCACCACCCTGTGGATTATTCCAGTTAGTCGGTCGATCTCCCACGTCGCCGCGATTGCCGCCGCCCATCATACTGCCGAGTGAAGATATACTTAAATTGTCTGCTGAAATAAGCTTATCCGGGTTTGCAGTCTGCTCTGCTGTGGTAGACGGAATCGTGCCGTCAAGCTGGCCTCGTATGCTTTGGCAGCGCAGATTACCAATAGTTTTGAAAGCTTCAACTGATGTTTTGTATTCTTCAAAAGTGCAAAATGCTGTATTGTCGTTTTTAACATAGTCGGAAATAAGTACATCAAGATGTGTAATTTTCTCTTCCCATTTACCGTCTGTGAAATAGCTTGTCATTAACTCCTGCAGGTAGCCATGGTATTTTTCCAAATATTCTGTATTTGAAAACAGCTTCTCAAGCAAAGGCCGAGAGCTCATCTCCACACCGCTTACAGGAGAATCTATTGGGAAATTGATAACAGAAGATACACTTCCGCTTTGAAATCCGCCCCATGCTAAATTATAGTCCCATGGCAGAATTGTTATCTTACCTTTATTCTCGTAGATGTAATAATTCTGGGCCATGCTTGATGAATAACTGTCGAGATTTACCACAATGGTATGAGCTGCGAGATACCGCAAAATTTGGTCAATATCAAAATAGGTTTCCAGATTTTCTCCCTTGGACAATGCCTTTAATGCAGAAATAACTCGTCTGAAATCACTGTCACTGCCTTTTCCTACAACATTATTAAATATAGCACTGTATGAGGAAACTTCATCTGTTGTATATTCCAAACTGCCGCCATTGCTTCCTCTGCCCCGCATGGACTCACCGAAATTACCATTCGGCCTCTCCATTTGTCCGTCTCCCTTTTGTCGGTCAGACTGAGTTGGAGCAGAAGGGATTGACTCATCTTGCCTGTTTATCGGTGGCTGTATACCGCTCCACGGGAAATTACCACCTTTTCCGCTTATAGGAGGTTTTGTATTACCTTGTGGAAAACCATTACCATCTTTATTATTACCGCCCATATCCATGCTTTTTACATTGTACATCATGCCGCCTGTTGTGCCGAAGGTTCTTGTTTCATAGCTGTCGCCATAAGTTTCCACTGCAAGATAAAGACCCCAGCCTTTGCCATTCACTTTGATATCTGCAAATCCAAAGTATGGGGCATCTACGCCGATTTCCTGCATTAACTCATAGGAAACATACTCCTTCATGTAAGTATTATCTCCAAGCATATTATTTACTACAAAGCTCTCAAGTCCAAAGCATGTCTGACCCTTAACGTATTCGTCAAATTGCAGACGAAAACTATATCTGTCGCTGTCAGAGTCTGCCACCTGGGTTAAGCTGGAGTTGCCCTTTGGGCGAATACCGACATTTTGGAATTTCGTACCGTTTACAACCACATCGGCCATTATATATTGCTCACTTTTAGCATTATCGAGCATTCCTTGCCAATCGGATTCATCTGCAATAATCTCAATTGAAACAATATCGGCACCGAAAATCTTAGTTGCATATTCTGCCTCGGTTTTCGTGGCACTGTTTTCTGCCTTAGCATTGCTAATTACCATAAGAGCAACACTCATTATCAAGGCAAAAACAACAGCTATTGCAACTAATATATTTATTTTTTTACTTTGTATCATACTTTCACCTCAAATTCATGCATACTCAAGCAGTATATTCGCCGTTGTAGCTTACTAGACAGGCATTGTTCACACCGTCTATGGTGAGTAATTCATTAAGAAGTTTTGCAGACATATCTGTAAGTCGAACTTCAACTGTAAGTTCAATACCATTTCTGGAAACCGTTTTTGCCTTAATCAGGCTTTTCTTTGTTTTTGACTTGACTATTTCCATGCAATCGCCTTCAGCTTTGTCATTATCAAGATTTAGCACAACTATATAAGGTGTGTCGTTGCTTTTCCTGTTCACAAACACAAGCAGGATAATGCCTATGAAAACCGACCCGATTACAGCAAGAGGGATAAGTCCTGCGCCGACTACAATACCCGCCGAAATTGCCCAGAACAAAAAAGCGATGTCGAGAGGTTCTTTCACGGCTGTTCTGAAACGAACGATAGATAAAGCACCGACCATACCAAGTGACAAGATAATATTTGATGTAACTGCAAGAATGATAAGGGTGGTAATCAAGGTCATAGCCATGATGGAAACGCCAAAGGATGCAGAGTACATTACTCCGGCAAATGTCTTTTTATAAACATAAAAAATGAGTAGCCCGATAGCAAAGCTCAGCAGCATTGCAATTGTTATGTCTAGAACAGAAAATTCCGCTGCTTTTTCTAAAAAGCTTGATTTGAAAATATCACTAAATGTCATTATATTATGCCTCCAATTCATATAATTCTTGTTGCTGCATATTTGGAAAACGCCGTACTTCTTCTACTAGAAAGAGATACCATGCCACGAATTATCTCGGGCAAAAAGCTGTCATATTTCACTTCGAGAATATAAACTCCCGAAATTGGTACAGGAACGGGTCTGTTTTCCAAAAAATCATGGACATTGTTGCTTGTGCGAATGTCATAATCCAGGGTTACACGTACATTTCCCATGGGATAGATAAAAGCTTCCCGCATGTAGTCCACAATGTTTTTCCCTCTTAGTTGCTGGTAATGCATCTTGGCATATAGCTCTAAACACAGGGAATTTCCATTTTCTTTTAATACAGCAAGGTCGCCATCAAGCAATTGCCTGCATTCTTTTGCCGTCATGATGGCACTCTCCTTAAAGCAAATGCCATTATTTTTGCTCTTTTTTTCAAGGCGGATAAAAGATGTGTCGTTGTTATAAAGACGCAGACGGAACTTTTCCCGCTCGTTTATGCCGTCAATCTTTTCTCTTAACGATTTGTCGTTGTAGTTGTCAAAATAGAGGCTCTTAACTCGATAGCTGGTTCCTTCTGCCACATTTTGATCGAGACTAGCTACAAATGGAAGTCTTGATCTAAGCTGTAATGTGTCAGCATAGTTTATATAATGCTTCAGCTCATGTCTACCTCGGGATTCTCTCATTTTTACACTCCTTTCTCTGGAATGATTTAATTCTAAACCATTGAACTGAAGTGCGATTGTTTTTTATCTGAACTCTAGCTGAAGTATTGCAGCAAAATTATGTTAGGGACGATGTGACAAGAGTAAAACACCAGATACATAATACTGTATAGGCGTAATCGACCTACCGGACTAAACTGAAAAACGGCATAGCCGCTACTAAACGACTATACCGAATTTTTAAGAAATTACTAATCTAGAAATAAAGCATCTGTCAGAACATTTTTTTGCGGATCATAGTAAAACCGGTTACGGCTGACATAACAACAGCCAGCACCACGATAATCCAGAAGGAGTATGGCCGTCCTGCGAGCGGCAGACTCACATTCATTCCGAAAAAACTTGAGATCATTGTGGGGATAGCCATTACGATGGTCACGGATGTCAGAAATTTCATTACAATATTTAAATTATTCGAAATGATCGAAGCAAACGCATCCATGGTGCCCGTCAAAATGCTGCTGTATATATTGGCCATTTCTATGGCCTGCTTGTTTTCAATGATAGCGTCCTCAAGCAGATCAGTGTCTTCCGGGTAATTCTTTATATGCTCATATTTCATCAGCTTTTCCAGTACGACTTCGTTGGACTTTAATGCAGTTGAGAAGTATACAAGGCTCTTCTCGAGTTTGAGCATTTGAATAAGCTCCTTGTTTTTCATGGATTTGTGCAGATCCTGCTCGATTCGGTTACTGGTCTTGTCTATGTGCTTGAGGTACTGCAGATATTTCGTAGCATTTCTGTGAAGAACCTGTAGTACAAATCTTGTCTTGTACTGTGTAAAGAATGTCTTTACCTTATTGCTGGAAAAGTCGCTTAAAAGAGTGTCCTCTTTCAGGCAGACCGTAATAATTATATGCTTCATCAATATAATTGCAAGAGGAATCGTCGTATAGAGAGTCATCCTGTCCCCTTCTTTTTCTGTGACAGGAGTGTCAACGATGATAAGCGTTTGACCATTGTCGTTTTCGATACGGGCTCTTTCCTCTTCATCCAACGCAGCCCGCAGAAAGTCCATTTCAACATTTAACGCGTTGTTGACCTTTTTGATTTCTTCTTCATTCGGATTGACCAGATTGACCCATACACCCTCTTCAAAAGAATCTGCGTGAACAATCTCGTTATTTACTGTTTTGAAGATTTCAATCATCAAAACCACCCTCTTTCTACAAATATTTTGTGATGAGGGCTTATTTCTATACCATTGTCAGGTCACTTCAAATGGCATGGAGAACAATTCCCTCATAATAGGAAAGCATCGTATGTGATAACTACTGCCAGGGTCACTATCCACGCCATTCACCTCTTTTTCCGGAAATTTTGTACTCATAAAAAAACCGTCACTAATGAGTGACGGTATTAAATCATATTTTCTCCATCACTCGTTGAGTTTTAGCACTATACAGCTTTGGATTACCTTAATCCAGCTACATTAAGTAGAACCTTATTTCGATAATACCTGTTGACCCATTGGCATCTCTCGATGTTTCCGGGCAGCAGCTTGTATCTGTATAGTAGCCTCACCTAACGATATATTAATGTCATATTAATTATACAACTATAGTTCTCATAATTCAATATACAATATGCTGTATTTAACGGTTATTGTGCATATTTATCAAAATATTTCGATAATCCTTGAATATGTCCTGATTGATGCCACTTATTCATGTTTTATTCTGATTGCTTAACCGTGTGCCTACTATTCCAGCCGTGGTTTTTCTTCAGCCAAACAATTTCCTCTGAACTTAGGCGTTACAGTCTGAATGCATGGGGCAGTAACTCCTTTAGCTTGTGGACCCTGTATTCTCCACTGTTAATGGATATAATAATGTCCGTTTCATCATCAAGGAACTCAGCCATGACCTGCCTGCAGGCTCCGCAGGGATATGCATCCTTAAAAGAATCCGTGTCGCAAGCTACAGCCAATGCACCAAACTTCCTTGAACCCTCAGATATTGCCTTGAGCAGGGCTGTTCTCTCCGCGCATATAGTCAGACCGTAAGATGCGTTTTCGATGTTCACACCTGTAAACATCTCATTATCTGCATTTAACAATGCAGCTCCCACTTTGAATTTGGAATAGGGGCTATAGGAATATTTCCTTGCCTTAATTGCCTTCTGTACCAATTCCTGATAAGTCATGACAGCCTCCGGTTTTCAGTGTATGGTAGTATATATTATACTCATTTAACAATAACCTATTTGCTGCATTCAGACAAGAACGATGTGTTAAAAACTAATGAATGTGCCTACCACTTTACCAATTACCCTAAACGTATCCTTTTCAAGGTTAATAATCCTCGGCGGATACTCAGGATTTGAGCTGTGAGGCATCAATGTGATAGTGGCATCGGATCTGTAAAGCTTTTTTATCGTGGCATCCTCATCACCGACCAGTACTAGTGCGATCTCGCCGTTTTCAACTTCCTGCTGGCGTCGGATCATTACGAGCTGATTATCCACAATATTCGACATATTCATACTGTCTCCTTTTACTCGTAGATAAAAACATTCACCAGAGGGTACAAGGGCGGCGTCAATGGATGAGTAGCCTAATAAATTTTGCTGTGCATATAATGGCTCGCCAGCTCTTACCACGCCAAGGATTGGAAGCTCAACAATTTTTTTGGGAAGATATGCGGTTTTCAGCAACTCGCCATTTTTTATATTACTACGGCACAGGAGATAATCTATTGAGACATGAAAAAAGTCGGCGAACTTTTGAAGAGAATCTATTTCAGGTATTTGAAGATTATTTTCATACCTTGATATAGAACTCTTCTTTGTATAAAACATTTCGGCCAATTGTTGTTGTGTTAGATTTTTTTCTAGTCTAAGGTCCTTGAATCTATCTCCAAAAGATGTCAAAACGATCAGCTCCCAGAAACAATTATAACAGACGCAGCTTATATTCTTGCCATTGTTACCCTACGAGTAACAATTTTGAAATAAGTATTGACGATTCTACAAAATTCGATACAATAATAGCAGAGGTTACTTTAAAAGCAACATCGCTATGGACAATTTGCAATGATAATACATATATTGGGGGTCTCCGGATGAATATTTTTGAAATAAGCCGGGAAATGGATAAGTTGATACTTTTATATATAGAAGGAGAGGATTGCAGCCGTCAGATGGAGGAGCAACGCCAGAAACTGAATAATGCAATTGCGAAAATAGTAGATGAAGAGGAGCATGCCAGTTCCAGTGTCATATCCGTTTACGTATTGTAAAGTTGTCTCCAAGGAGAGCCCAATTTTCGGGGAAGGCGGGACCTAAAGCCCAATAGCTGATTCCTCTTAATCCGTAGGCCTTTACGGTGTCGAATTTTGCCTGGGCACTCCGGGCATCCTCGAACCACACCTCATGACGTCTGCCTTGTGCGTCTGTATAGCGATACCAGGGAGATTGGGCAATATTATCATAATTTATGACTGCACCATTACGGATGGCTCTTTCAACGGCCTCCTTATTGCTGAAGGTTTCAGCCTCCTGTCCTTGTACATGCGGGAGTAGCCAGTCCCGAGCATATATCTGAAAACCAAAAAACAGTTTATTTCTGGGGATCACGGAAACTGCATAGTCAAGAACCTGTTTTATTAAATTCAGTGGCGAAATTGCGCGCGGCGGGCTAAGACGGTATCCCCACTCATAGGTCATGAGTACAATAAAGTCGAGTATCCTGCCATGTGCCGGGTAGTCATGCGCCGTATACAGCAGCCCGGTTTGTTCAGCGCTTGTCTTGGGAGCAAGTGCGCTTGAGACAGAATAGCCGAGAGGGTGAAGTCTTTCCACAGCGAGTCGTATAAAACGGTTATAATTCTCCCTGTCCTCAGGCAGTACGTTTTCGAAATCTATGTTGAGGCCAAGATAGCCTTTGCGCTGCATTATACTCACAATGTTTGTTAGAAGACGATTCACAATCTGTAAATTGCTCAAAACAGCATGTGCCAGGTTTTCTCCCAACTCTGTTGAGGTAAAGTTGGTGATTGCCATCAATGGTACTGCGCCCACCGAATAAGCAGCGTTAATTGCGGGGTTATCGTCAATAGTCTCAAGACCGCCATCCTCTTTGATTCTGTATGCAAACGGACAAACATAAGTGAGGTACTCACCAACCTCTCTGACAGACCTTGCAGCCCGTTCGCCAAGATTATAGACGTATCCGTTCACATCAATCACTGGCCTTGGTTTTGAGGGAATCCTAAGTACCATTCCCGGATAGATGAGACTTGGGTTGGCTATTTCATTAACCCGGATGATAGCCTGGACGCTTGAGCCATATGCCTGTGCAATACTCCACAGAGTTTCTCCTGATCTTACAGTATGATAAGCGTCTCCGGTTGGAATAACCAGCGCAAGACCGACCACAAGCCGATCAGGCATTGACAGTTCATTCACATTGATAATTGCGGAGGTTGATACGCCATACAGATTCGCAATTTTATAAAGCGTATCACCAGACTTTACTACATGGATAAGCATCAGACCACTCCCCAAAACTTCTATACATTAAGTATTTTATTCCAGGTTGGGCGGATGGGTTACAAAAATCTGAAAATAGTGAACCAGAGCAGAATTATTAACTTTGCTCCTGTATCATTCTGAGCCTTTTAAGGATGTTCTGCTTCTTAAAATTGTCGTGTATTATCTCTGAAACAGATGTAATAGATAAGCAATCTTCGTTCTTACACTTTGGACATACAAGAGTTGTACAATCAAAGCGATCATTCACACTAAATGTATTTGAAAATCCGCAGGCAGCACAGCCGATGGTAACATTGAGCATCATAGTATTTCCTCCATACAGAACATGTGTTCGGAGTTTCATTATAATCTATGATTAATGAATAGTAAAGACATGTGGTGGTTGGTTTACTCAAAGTATGAGTGAATACTATGATTTAGGTCTGATTATCGCCGTGTTTCTTCATAGTTCATATAATTGAATTACTTAAAATGACTCCAAAAAGTCCCCAGAATGTTCCGAGTACAGAGCCTCCAAGTATGTCCCTCGGATAGTGCATACCTACATACATGCGCGTGATACTCACCAGCAGTGCGACAGCAAGTAGCATCAGCCAACCGGGCAGAGCAAATTGATAATAGTTTGAAAACAATGCTGCTAAAAAAAACGATTGGCTGGTATGTCCACTGGGGAAAGAGTGTCCTCCGGCTCTAGAGCCAACAATGCGAGTGTCTGTTAATTTGATATAGGGGCGTGTCCGGCATATCAGAAATTTCATTAACTCGACGACAAGCCATAGTGACAGGGATCCCAGTACGATTTCATATGCAAATGTTTGATTTCCTATTAAAAAATACATCATCGCGATTCCCACGGCAAAGACGCCGCTTCCAATCTGAGTAATTGCCAGCATGGTCCAGTCGAGCCAGCGGGCACGCCGACCACGCAGATTGAAAACTAAAAAGGCCCACTCATCCAGACGCTGGCCCGTTTTCCACACAAGTGAGACAGTGATTATGCAGAAGATCAGGACAAGAATCGCAAGATGCTTTTGGGTTTTTATGCTTATCCAAAATTCATTCCACAGATTACTTGGCATTGTAACCAGGAAGAAGGCTAACAGGATACTGATTAAAATGATCCAGTAGACAATTCCGATTTGCCTAACCCAATCCCCAAACTTTTTACATTTGGAATGAACTTCAATGACTTTATTTTTCAAGGCTTTCACTCGATTCACCTGTTTTATTTGATTTACCCGGTATAATAACTGCTAATGCGTCCTGCTGTATCCCGATTTGAGCTGAACCTTCTCCAAGTATTATTCCATCTGCCATAACAGCCATAACGGGTTTTGTATCAATTGAAATTTTTCGCACGCGGAAATTCTTTATTCGAGAATCTGTTACAGCATTTATTTCCTGTCCTTTAAGCATATAACCAAGCATTAAATCAAGTTTTGAAATATCGGCACATAAAAGCACATCAAGAAGACCGTCACTATATGAATTCTGCGGGCCTACCTGATAATGTCGGCCAACATAGGGCATATTTGATACTAATACAACATGCCCGGAGCTTGTTATCTCCTGCATTTCGTCCAGTGTGATGTATATTTCCGATGGCGGAGCAGTAGTCAGAGTAGCCAGAAAATCTCCTATGCGGGCGATATTACCGTGCTGGATATCATCCCCGGATTCAAAAAGAGCTGAGAAAAGCCCTACTGAGCAAATCTCGAGAAATGGCATGCAAATATCTCCGAAGCTAATCATGCCCATATCTATCTTAATTCGCTTACCGGTTCGCAGTATGGAAATTGCTTCCGGAATATCCGTAGGGATACCCAAACTAAGGGCTACATTGTTTTGCGTGCCTGTAGGGATAATACCCAGGGTGGCTTTTGTACCTATCATGGCTCTTGCGACAGCAGAGACTGTGCCATCTCCGCCGCACACTACCAGCAAACGGATACCTCGCGCAATAGCATCCCGGACTACTTCGGTCAGATCAGTGTCCGGGTTTGTCAAAAAAGGTTCCGGCAGAAATTGCAGGGCCTGCATTTCCTTAATCACATTCATAAGCCGCAGAGGGGATTCCTGATTTGCTCCTGCAACGGGATTAAAAATTAATTTGGCTCGTTTATGGTGCTTCTTTGTATATGAGGATACCATTCCAGCTGTTCTTCCTTCTTTATTGCAACATTTTGAATATAGTCATTATTATTTCAAATATATTAAATTGCATGCAATCAAATTAGGGGAGAGGCCAGAAAGGTCACTGTTCCGGATTCGTGACAGGCTCAGTCACCGCCGCAGACTCAAGCCTCACCACCGGTTTTCCGGCTTCGATCAGTACCTTGTCACCAATCAGGAATAAACCTTGGATAACCAACAGCACGCCTGTCCCAATAAGCAGATATTCTATTTTGACGAAATCTGATATGGGACCGAAAACAAGCATGCCAAGCGGCATGAGTGAACTTGAAATCATCCCGAGAACACCAAATACCCTTCCCAGATAATCCGGTTCGACCTTTTCCTGTAATAAAACCGTGGAGGGAGTATTGAAGAATGGCATGGCTAAACCGCACAGAAGCATGAATGCAAGATATATCCAGAACACCGGAATACTGCCGAGTGCAATGGCACATATACCAAAGATGAGACTTGCAAGTATCATTGTATGTGTCCTGTTTTTAAATCCGCCCCAGGAGGTTATAATTATGCCTCCTGCAATCATACCGACTGAAAAGCTGACTTCAATGGCAGAAAGGCGCCAGACTTCATTGCCGAAACTGCGAGTGACCTGCAGTCCTGTTAGAAATGCCGAAGGTGCGACCAGCACGAAGAAGATTGCACAATATCTGAAGAATTTCTTTACAAAGTCATGGCCTTTAATATAAGAGAAACCTTTGGACAAATCGTCGAAATAACTGGTATTCTGCTTCTCCAGCGCTTTTGCGTGAGGAGCTACTTTTAAAATAAGCAGAATCGAAACGGCAATTGCCGCTGTGATCACATCAATAAAGAATATTTTTTCAATTGTGATTATTGATAGCAGAGCACCGCTGATCATGGGAGAGAGCAGTGTAACGAACGCCATGATACTTCCGTTTGTCCCATTTACCTTTGTTAACTTATCCTCCGGCACTAGCTGGGGAAGAATCGCTCCGACGGCCGGAGTCTGGATCCCGGCGCCAAGGGCGCGCACGGCAGATATCACAAAGAGCAGCCAGATGGCATTGTATCCCATAATATACAGGATCGCCATTATCAGTGTTGACAATGCAATCAAGGAGTCTGACAGGATAATTAGCGTTTTCCTGTTGTAGCGGTCTGCCCATACTCCTGCAAAGGGAGATAAGAAGAAGGTTGGTAAGAACCCGCAGATTATATATATCGTCATCATTAACCCGGATTGCGTCTCCAATGTAATATGCCAGTATATCGCATACTGCACCAGTGACGATCCGAAAAGTGATATGGTCTGGCTTGCTAAAAAAAGTACTATATTTTTCTTCCAATTGTCGCCCATACTGTTATAATTCCCTCCAAACTTAATGCACTAATGAGTATAAACATTTAATATAACGATTTATACCCATTATTGTCTGGATGAACACCTGGAAATTAGCTCACATAAATAAGCTCATAGAAATAGCAGGGAGCTGCGCACTCAATGCCTGGTGCGACAGCTCCCTGTAAAACCGGGTTCTTATCCTAATTACTTATTGACAACATTTACAGGCTTACCGTCTATAAACTGTTGAAGATTATCAACCGCAATGTCCATAAGACGCTGGCGGCTTTCTTTAGGCGCCCAGCTGATATGCGGAGTAATAATGCAATTTTTTGCCTTCAGCAGAGGATTGTCTCCTTTGATCGGTTCACTGCTTACCACATCAAGACCGGCGGCGTATACCTTGCCGCTGTTAAGTGCATCTGCAAGATCCTGTTCGACGATCAGCGGGCCACGGCTGTTATTGAGAATGATTACGCCATCCTTCATCTTAGCAATGGTATCTTTGTTAATGATACCTTGTGTTTCAGGAAAGAGGGGACAGTGCAGTGCTATGACATCCGACTGCTTCAAAAGTGTATCAAGATCAGTATATTTGCATGTGTCGCTCTCCAACGCTGTATTTACATAGCTGTCGTATGCCAGAACCTTCATCCCCATTGCCTGTGCGATGTTTCCGGTTCCCTGCCCTATTCTGCCGAATCCTATGATTCCCATGGTCTTGTTCGCCAGCTCGATCAGTGGATAGTCCCAGAAACACCAGTCTGCATTTTTCTCCCAGCGCCCTTCATGTACTGCGTCGCTATGGTGCGCCACATGATGGCAAATTTCCAGCAGCATTGCAATTGCAAACTGTGCGACAGCAGCCGTGCCGTAAGATGGAATGTTGCTGACGACAATGCCCTTATCTTTTGCCGCGTTAACGTCAACAACGTTATAGCCGGTGGCCAGTACGCCGATGAATTTCAAATTGGGAGCTGCTTCAAGTGTTTTCTTGCTCAGTGGTGTTTTATTTGTGTATATCGCCTCAGCATCGCCTATGCGTTTAATTATCTCATCTTCGTCGTTCAGGGGGGTTCTATCGTATACTGTAAGGCTGCCAAGTTTTTCCAGCCCGCTCCAGCTCAGATCACCGGGGTTTTCTGTATAGCCGTCAAGAACTACAATTTTCATAATTATATCCTCCATCGTATATTGTTTATTGCCTATCGACCGCAGATTAATGTCTGTTAATCCTCAAGCAATGCCCATGCCCTATTAAGAACACGCTTGGCGTTGGCCACCACAAGATCGGAATCCTCGTCTTTCCATGGTTTGACTTCAAAAGACAGCACATATGGATTTTCTGCATTCATAAAACCCTCGTTTTTAAGGACACGAAGGAAATGAAGAAGCTCATCCGTATCGTTCGAACTGTTTGGGAATCCAAACCGTTGATGCTCATCGCCATAGCCTTCTTTGGAAGGATCTTTACAAACGGTATTCCCGATATGGAAATGTGTAAGGTATGGCCTTAATGTACGCACTACAAATTCACTGCTTTCATAACACATGGGGATATGAGATAAGTCGATCATAAGTCCGAAATTATCGCAGGTTGAGCGCATATCAGCTGCAAATTTTGCCGCATATGGCGCAGGACCGATTAGAGATTTCTTTGCAATATCGTAATCAAAAACCTCGAGCTCGATCATCATTCCTTTTGTCTTTGCATACGCACACAGATTCCTGGTAGTTTTTAGAAGCTGCTCATATGCCAGGTCTTTTGTTGCCTGTTCCCATTTTCCCGAAAGAAATGCTATTCCCTTTGAGCCAAGCTGTTCGGCTTCATCAATTGCTTCCATGAGCGTTGCTTCTGCTTTTGCACGCATTTCCTCATTGACATTGTTGGCATTGAGGCCGGTTGTAAGCAGACGAGGCTGGGCTCCGTAACAGACTGTGAGATGGGATACTTCAAGAAGCTTTGCAGCTTTGCTGCGCAGTGTGTCATCCTTTATCCAGCTTACCTCTATAGCGTCAAAATAGTCATCAACAGCTGTCTTTTTAAGTATTTCGACAACATTCGGATCTTCACCCCGTATAGTAGAGGGATAGGCCATAAAGGAAATAAGTCCTACTTTAAAATACTTGTGAATTGATTCTTTCATAATTTTCTTCTCCTATTATCTATTTTTTATCCGGCCCTATCATTACTTTTTTGATACTGTTTCAATAACCTTTGCCGTGATAGCCTCAGTATTGAGTCCATACTCATGTAAAAGATCATTATATGGCCCGCATTCGGCATGGCAATCGTTGATCCCAACAAAGCCAACCGGTACTGAAACATTTGCAGAACACAGTTCCTGTGCGACTGCAGACCCCAGACCGCCTATTATGGAATGTTCCTCAGCTGTTACAACGGCGCCGGTCTTTCTTGCATAATCAAGCAAGAGTTTAGTGTCAAATGGTTTTATACAGAACATGTCAATAACTGCTGCATCTATTCCCTTTGCCATTAGCATTTCAGCAGCTTCGAGAGCCTTTGATGTCATTATGCCGCAGGAAACAATTACTGCATCCTTGCCATCCTTTAATATCTTACCCTTACCATCCTCAAAAATATCTTCTTCTTTGTAAAGCGCAGGGAAGACATCCCTTGACAGCCTGATATACATGGGTGAAGCGTCGTCAATCGCATTTTTAACGATCCAGTCGGTCAGTCTGTCATCACTTGCCACATATACTTTAAAGTTTGGAAGAGCGCGCATTACTGCCAGATCATCTATTGAATGGTGGCTTGGGCCATCGAATGAATCCGAAAGTCCGCTGTATGCTCCTGCAAATTTGATGCCCAGTCGGGAGTAGCTCCCGAAAGCCCTTGCAGATACCAGTGACAGACTGGTTATGAACGTTGCAAAGGTGTTAACAAACGGTATTTTCCCAACAGAGGCAAATCCGGCGGCCATAGCAGCCATATTTGCTTCTGCTATTCCTACATTGAAAAACCTTTCAGGGCAGGCAGCTGCAAAAATACCGCTTTTTGTTGAACTGCTGACGTCCGCGTCAAGTACGACAACTCTATCATCGTCCTTCCCATATTTAACTAAAGCGTCACCATAAGCTTCACGTATCGACTTTGCCATTATTCTGCACCCCCCAGTTCACGCATTGCCGTTTCAAAATATGCATCCCCGATCGGGCTGCCGTGCCATGTGTTTTTACCCTCCATGAAAGATATGCCTTTTCCTTTTACTGTTTTCGCAAGCACGATGGACGGTCTGCCTTTTACCTGTGCCGCCAGTTCATATGCTTCGCACAGCGCGCCTGTATCATGACCGTCACATGTGAAGCATTCCCAGCCGAAAGCGCGGAATTTTGCCTCAATATCACCCATTGGCATGATTTCCTCAGAGGTCCCGTCAAGCTGTACACCGTTCCAGTCGAGTATGGCTGTCAGATTGTCTGCTTTGAACTTTGAAGCACTCATACAAGCTTCCCAGACTGTCCCTTCATTGAGTTCTCCGTCACCGAGTATTGCGTACACATGTGCATTTGATTTGTCAAGGCGAAGTCCCAGTGCCATACCAAGCGCTGCTGACAGGCCCGTTCCCAAGGGACCTGTGGAAAGCTCCACACCTGGAAGCGCCAGTGCGCAGGGATGTCCCTGGAGCCTGGTATTAAAATTCCTGAGCGTATTCATCTCTTCTACAGGGAAAAAACCCTTCTCGGCCAGTACGCGGTACAACATGGGTGCTGCGTGACCTTTACATAAAACAATTCTGTCTCTTCCTGGGGCTCCGGGATCCGAAGGCGTCACATTTGCCTTGTGGAAATAGAGGGTCGTCAGGATCTCGCAGACGGACAAAGATCCGCCAGGATGTCCGGTTTGCTTGTCGTGCAATACTTTGATAACATCTATCCTGAATTTTTTGCACAACTCGTCTAATGCTGCTTTTTCTTGTAGAGTAATATTCAACTTCATAACCTCCTGTCTTATTATGTTGTATAGTGTTATGCTTTCCTGCGAATAGTAATAGTAAACCTTGTATATTTATTCTCTTTGCTTGTTATTATGAAGCTATAGTCATTTCAATGATAAATAAGTAAGCAATGCTTTGTCAACTGAGCATCATTACAATATATATTTGCTATTAAGCTGTATAAAGTGTTGATAAAAGTGTCCTTCAGATAATGATGCAAACATTGAACTTGAAGAAATTACAATAAATATTATTATAGTTATATTTAAATCCCCAGGGTTTGAACAGTAGATGTTTGCCGTAATATAGTGATTATAAATTGCCAGTGTCTTTTTCGGGGACAGTAGTGGACTCATCGGTTATATTGGATTTATCAATATCGACCAGTGTATCCTTCATGAGCTTCAGATGTGAATTGAACATATTGATAGCAGCTGTCTTATCCTTGGCTTGAATGGATTCAACCATTAATTCATGCTGTTTCCATGAAAGCAGTACGATTGATTTGCCCTCATTCGCATTTCTATAAATACACTGTCTGGCAATAAGTAAAGTATTTTCAATTTCGGTTATATACTTTATCAGCTTATTTGATTTTGATATATTTGCGATACTAACATGGAATTTTACATCGTATGTGTTGTGGAGCTGCGCAATTTCTCTACTGCTGCTGGACTCTACGGAACGTAATAGTTGGTTATACTTCTGGTTGAATTCATTGATTATTCCTTTAATGAAATCAATATCTTTATCGGTAGCCAAGTCAATACATTTATCAAATGATATGGATTCCAAAGCAGCACGCAGCTCAAGTAAATCTAAAAGCTCCGATTTGGTTATGTTTACACAATACAAGCCTTTACGTTTTATATTAAGAACAAATCCATTTTGGGTTAGCTGATTTATTGCCTCCCTTACCGGAGTACGGCTGATCCCAAATTTTTCTGCAAGGATATCTTCTCTGATTCTATCCCCGGGTTTTATTTCCGATGAAAGTATCATATCCAGAATTGAGGTATACGCATAATCTGTGAGAACAAAATTGTTTGTCATTTATCAAAGCACATCCTTAAACAATCTATTGTTTCAAAAAATACCACATAAAGTTAATAAAGTAAAGCGGAACAGTTAATTTGACTCAAATATTATAAATTATAATATAAATATCATATCATTTTTAGAATCACTTTACAATAAATTTTATAATTATTCGATAAAGCTTGGTAATAAAGGATTATAGTGAATCATGCAATAAGCTTGAAAAGCTTAAAATTCTAAAATATAAATTATAAATTATAATTTTATTGACTTTCAAATCGAAGTTTTTTATAATATTGACTATATTAGATTATTTCTTAAATATTTTAATAAATTCCGACAACAAATCTCATACTAAAAAGATTCATACCATCCGGTGAGAATACAGAAAAACTATACAAACTAAGGAGGCTTACCACTGCTGTATGAAAGAGTTCTTTATAACAAATAATTAAAGTTGAAGGTGAGAAAATGCTAGCATTAAGAAAAATGAAGCCAGGCAAGGACGCCGAGTTTGTCGAAGTACCTATACCCGAGATAGGTGAGCATGATTTATTAGTGAAGGTGAAAGCGGCTGCGATGTGCAAGTCAGATGTCGAGGTATTTGAGTGGACTGATCTTGTGGCATCTGCTAACTACAAATTACCATTCACCCTTGGACACGAGTTTTCCGGTGAGGTGGCAGCGGTTGGAAGATTGGTAAAGAATTTCAAAGTCGGTGACCGTGTAGCAGGTGAAACCCATATTCCTTGCGGCTACTGTCATGATTGCAGAACAGACAATCAGCATATCTGTTCAAACCATATGGGTGTCCTCGGCAGGAATGTTGACGGGTGCTTTGCCGAATATATCCGCTTACCTGAGATTTCAGCAATCAAGCTGGCCGACGATGCCGACTTTGTACAGATGTCACTGCTGGAACCGCTGGGTACCGCGCTGCATGCACTGCAAAAAGCTGAACCGAGCGGAAAGAACATTGCCATACTTGGTGTTGGAACGATCGGGCTGATGGCGTGCGAGCTTGCAAAAATACTTGGCGCAGTCAAGGTGATTTCACTGGATGTAAATGATAACAGACTTGCATACAGCCTGAAGGTTGGTGCAGATGTCGCGGTAAACGGAATTAAAGAAGACCTTGTGAAAGTTGTTATGGAGCAGACGAATGGACAGGGCGTTGATTGTGTGGTGGATTTCACAGGAAACATGAGAGTGCTCAACCAGGCAATTGATTCATTGGCCACCGCAGGTACGCTGGTACATATCGGCATGATCACCGGTGATCTTGTCATTCCGAACTATATGTACCGGGTAGTGTATCGTGAGCTTATACTGAAGGGTCTATATGGAAGACACATGTTTAAAACCTGGGAACTTCTGATGCGTCTTATTGACAGCGGAAAAATTAATCTGGACGCCTATGTAGGGCAGGTGATGCCAATGACAGATTACCAGGAGGCATTGGATAAATTTAATGACTTTAATGGACGCGCAATATTGATTCCATAATTTACACTTTTAATTTGCAGTATACAGAAAGAGAGGGCGAATATGAATAAAACAAATTTTCCCAAGCGGGTATCTATATTTGAGGTGGGGCCTAGAGACGGACTTCAGCCTGAGCCGGAATTTATTCCGACAGAGAAAAAAATTGAACTCGTCAACCGTTTAACGGATGCAGGTTGTCAAAGAATTGAGGTAACCTCTTTTGTCCATCCCAAGTGGGTACCGCAAATGGCAGATGCCAAAGCAGTGGTTGCAGGGATCAGGCGTAAAGAGGGCGTTACGTACAATGCGCTCATCCCAAATCTGCGCGGACTGGAGATCGCTATTGAATGCGGCCTGAATGAGGTCGTAACCATTATGAGCACCAGTGAGAGTCATAATATGAAAAATCTGAATATGTGCAGGGCAGATTCTCTTAAAGAAATTGAGAAGATCAACAAGGTGGCAAAAGAGAATGGAGTGAAGGTGCGTTCTTATATTGCAACAGTGTTCGGATGCCCAATCGAGGGAGATATGGCACCTGAGCTTGCCCTTGAAACAGCTCTTGCACTCGAAAGTTACGGCTCCTACGAAATATCTTTGGGCGATACGACCGGTATGGCTAATCCTATAAACGCATATGAGATTCCGAAGATGATTAATGAGAAGCTTACAAAGGCTAGCCTTGCAGTACATTATCACAAGTACAATGGCTTGGAATTTGCCAATAATTTAGCTTCACTGGAGGCCGGTATAACGATATTTGACGGAGCAGCCGGCGGTCTTGGCGGCTGTCCTTATGCACCGGGTGCAAAGGGGAATTGCCAGACGGAGGTTCTTGTTGAGATGTTCCATAGAATGGGCATAGAGACCGGCATAGATCAGGAGAAGATAAATTCAGCAGGTGAGTACGCTCAGACATTAAGCACACTGATCCACGGTGTGTGTAAGGAGGAAAAATGATGAATCTGGCAAAATTAGCAGAGATAAAGTTGAAATATGTAAGTGGTGAAATTAAGACTCAGAATCTTGAAACCGCAATATTTACGGATGTATATGAAAACAATGCGGAATTCGTTAAGGATGCGTGTAATGATGCAGCAGTAATCCGCTGTGAGACGCTCGAAGAAAAAACCGGTGTGTCCCTTGATCTTATTAAGAAGACCAGGGTGGATAACTGCTCACTTCTTGGCGGAGAAAGGATCCTATCCGGTATTGAGACAAAAATTGGCGGAGCAATAGTTCCTATGGGCTATGCGGGACCTGTACGCATTAACGGACAGCATGTCAAAGGTGAGGATATATATATTCCGCTTGCAACAAATGAGGCTGCACTAATAGCCGGTGTTCAAAGAGGAATGAAGGCCATTAATCTGTCAGGCGGATTACGGACGCTTGTACATTATGATGGGATGACAAGAGCTCCTCTGATTGAAGCACCTGACATAGCTGAAGCAAGACGTTTCATTGATCAGATAAAAACGGATGGAGAGCTGTTCGCAAGGCTTGCAAAGTTTTCGAGGGATCCATTTGTCGTACTGGAGGAAATCGTACCATATCAGCTTGGCACGAAAGTATTCCTTCGTATGAAGTTCAAGACCGGAGATGCCATGGGAATGAACGGCGTTACGAAGGCAGCTGCAGATTTGACAAGAGCAATACTGAAGGATCTGCCCGATTGGAGACTGCTGACCATTAGCAGTAACCTTTGCTCGGATAAGAAATCTTCGCATATTAACGTTATTGAAAACAGAGGCAAAGCAATCGAAACTGAAGTATTTATCCCGACAGAGGTTCTCACAAAGGTATTCAAGGCAGGAGTCAACCCAAGAAGCGTAGAGAAGGTTGTATTCCATAAATGTTATCTCGGATCCTGCTTCAGTGGCACAATAGGAGGCTTTAACGTAAATGCAGCTAATGCGATTGCAGCATTTTATGCAGCTACAGGCCAGGATCTGGCGCATGTTATTTCTTCCGCAAGCTGCTTTGTGCAGGCGGATGCCAGGGAGGACGGAGTTCATTTCATGGTATCATTGCCATGCATGGAGCTTGCGACAATAGGCGGCGGTACAATGTTCGGAACTGCAAAAGAAGCATTAAAGCTAATCGGATGCGGTGGATTCGGAAAGAGCGTGGATGATAATGAAAACGTGCTGAGACTGGCTGAAATAGCGGCAACTGCTGTTACTGCACTGGATCTTAATACGGCATGCGCCCAGGCTTCAGGATATGAGATGGCTGACTCGCATGTAAAGCTTGCTCGTGGCGAAGAAGCTTAATGTTAACATAAATTTCCCGCATAGATGCAATATTAAACATTTGTGCGGGGAATCTTTAATTTATTGCATACTGGCGACTTTTAGATGCTGGAAGGATATAGATTATACAGATCCAGTAAGCATATGATATACTTAATGTAGTGGTTTTTCATATAATTTATAAATTATTTTACTAATCTGAGGGGGGCAATAATGTGATTAAAAGCCCCAAAAACTGGTCTCTTAAATCCAAGGTGACTTTATCGTTTATGATTATCGTGTTATTTGTCGCCATTATCATAAGCCTGCTCTATTATGATAGTCAGCAAAGGCTATATAAAGATAATCTTGCGGCTGCCGACCGAAACGATATTACTTACCTTATGGGAAATATGGAGAAACAGTTAAAGCTTTGTGAGAAGTTATCGGATTGGATTTATGTCAACCGTAGAATTGAAACGGCTCTAATACGAGATTATGCAAATGATATGGACCAGTATAGCCGTGATATTCCAACTGCTCAGCGATTAATTAATGATCAGTTGGTATCAAGCTCTATAGGGAAATATGTAATTTTCCTATATATTCAGGGCTATAACGGCGTTGTGTTTAAGGCAGCAAACGACGATGCATATTGGCTCGGGGATCTGACAGAAAACCAATGGCATACAATAGGAATGCAGGCAGGCGGTGCTTTGGTCTGGAGCGGAATTACTGAAAATCCTGCTTCCTTTAAAACAACAAAAATGATAATACCCTTAGTGCGACCTGTTATATTTTCTGATACCAGAGCTGAAATAGGCTGGCAGGTTCTTGCCTTCAGCCCTCAGTTAATATCTGATGTATTTCAGGATTACCGCATGGATAAGGATCGCAATATCGTCGTAATCGATCAAAATAGAAGAGCTGTGCTGCATAGTGACCCAACGCTGATTGGCAGCTATATAGACTACAGTTTCTATGACAGTGATATGCAAACGGGAGACGGGAATCGCTACGTGACTCTCGACGACAAGAGGATGCTTGTTACCTATAAATACTCGCCCAATACCGGTATGACGATGCTGCTTTTTCATTCCCTGGTATCTCTCGAGAAACAGACGCAGTTCCTGCTGATTGTACTGGTCACAATATTTATATTGATTTTTATACTGTTTTTCTTACTTACCTATTATCTGTCAAACCGTCTGACAAAGCCGCTGGTTGGTATTCTGCGAAGACTGAAGGATATATCCAAGGGTGACTTCAGTGTAGATGATTCTATCAATGGCGATGATGAAATGGGCCTGATCGGACGAGGGGTAAATAAAATGACTGGTAAAATCAGCTCGCTGATGAACGAGTCAATTCAGCACGAGCATGAAAAATGTGAACTCGAATATAGGGTGCTGCTCAACCAGATTAACCCGCATTTCGTATACAATGTATTAAATTCCATTAAGGTTATGGCGAACATTCAAAAAATCGAGGGGATATCAGAAATGGCTTCTTCCCTCGGAGCACTTTTGAAAGAGATTTCCAAAGGCCTGGCAGAACAGATCACCATTCGTAAAGAGCTGGATCTGCTTGATAAATACCTATACCTGCAAAAGATTCGCAAATGCGGACTGTTAACTGCAGAATATATAATCCCCGATGAATCTGTGATGGACTATCTTATTCCGCGCTTTACTTTGCAGCCTCTTGTGGAAAATTCCATATATCATGGTCTGGACAAACCAGGTGAAATGGGAATTATCACCATTTCCATAACCACACAGGAGGATGATGTCATCGTATCCATTAGTGATAACGGCAGCGGAATACCAGAGGAAAAAATTGCAGAAATACTTAATAAAGAAAGTATTGACGGTGAAGAGATGACAAAAGTCGGTATTGCCAATGTGTATAAACGCATTAAGCTTTTCCATAACAGTGGCAAGCTGGTGATTGAAAGTGTAGTTGGTGAATCAACTACTGTAACGCTGCGCTTTCCCAAAGTCAAGAGACGTGAGCCAAAGCTGCAGCCTGTTATTTTGCAAGAAAAGTAGAGGTGAATATTTGTGTTTGGAGTACTAATTGTTGATGATGAGGTAATTTCCCGAATGGAGCTCAAAAACATGCTCGAATGGGAAAAGGGGGACTACCATCTTATTGGCGAGGCGGAAAATGGTAAAGAAGGCTTAGATATTATCCTGCGCGAAAAGCCCGATATTGTAATAACTGATATTAAGATGCCTGTTATGGACGGGCTGCAAATGATTGAGCAGGCACGGAGCCAATATGATGGTGCGCATTATATAGTATTGTCCAGCTATGAAGAGTTCGCTTTATTAAAAACAGCCATGAAGCATGGGGTTATAGATTATCTTTTAAAGCTGGAGCTTACATCTGATGTCCTGCTAAAAACGCTTGAAAGTACAAAGGATGCGCTGCTGCGAGATAGGGCGGAAGCACGTGAAAGAGAAATATCTCCTGTCTCTAAGGCCGCTCGTACCTTGCGCCGTGTGCTTGCCAGTCAGATTATGGACGAGGAGACTTCGGATATACTTTCTCAGGCAAATCCCGCTATTGACCTGCATCGGCTTTCCTGTATATCAGTGAGATTTTCAATGCCAAAGAAAAATTCATCCTTCGGCGATAATGATCGACGCATAATGGAGATGTCGGCACATAGTATCATTAATGACATTACCAAGCAGTATGGTGCAGGAGTTACTTTTCTTGCAGATATCGGCATGTGCCTGTTTGTTTACACTCCACGTACTGACGGCATTGACAAGACTGTGGAAATGAGTGAAGTAATAATAAATATGCTTCGCCAGTACCTTAACGTGGCATCGGCAGTGGGAATTTCCAGATCAATACATGAGGCGGGAGACATTCTTGCGATTATGAATGAAGCCATTTGTGCTACAGAAGAAGTGTTCTTTCTTGGGTATGGAAAGGTTATTCACTTTGGAGAATCTTCTGCAACAGGTCTATTCGATGTTGAATGGTCGGAACCTTTACTGCGGGCGTTGGAGCTTAGGCAGAGCGATGAGCTGAGGAAGGTATTTGCAGACATTCTGGGGCTGATTTCTGAGCCTGAAAAGCCTGCAAAGGCTGAAGCGGTTGGACTTTGCATTTCGGTCGTAAGCATTGTTCTTTCCACATTGAAAAATACTTTTGAAAACAAAGATTTTTTCTCGGAAAACCTGTACGAAATCATTGGTGAGATAGAAACTCTGGATGAACTTTGTGAATGGATGAGCTCATTTCAGTCAAAAGTACTGGAATGGTTTGATTCATTGCAGGAAAGATCCGGGGACGATTATTTAGTAATCGAAGCAAAGCGCTATATTGCTGAAAACTGCCGCAGACCAATTAGTCTTAGTGATGTGGCTAATCATCTGTCAATAAGCTCCGGTTACCTGAGCAGTCTATTTAAGCGTAAGACGAATGTTGGTTTTATTGAGTATGTGACAAACATGAAGATAGCAGAATGTAAAAGACTGCTAAAGTGCGGGAAATATTTGATTTATGAGGTGGCGGAATTAGTTGGATATGAAGATGCGAGCTATTTCATTAAGACTTTCCATAAGAATACCGGTCTCACCCCAAAAGAGTATATTGCAAAACAAGCTTAACACGTTAATTAGATTTATTGGATTTGCCTCTTTGCGATCAGCTGCAGGGAGGTTATTTTTTATAGAAAACCATCAATATTAAAATATTACTTTTTTTATAAAGATAGTTTCTTTAACTTTCTCTATGAATTCAATAAAATTAAACTACATTGATATCGGTGTATGGATAGAACTAATAATTTCAGGATAGAACTAATGATGTAACTAATAATATAAGGAGTTAGGATGCATTGCGTCCGCGTAAATATTATGGTGAAAATTTGGGAACCAATGGAATTAACCCTGACCGCGTCCGGCAATTATGAAAATCCGTATATGGACATCGATGTTTGGATTAATCTGAAAGGTCCCGGCTTTGAAAAGCGTGTATATGGATTCTGGGATGGCGACAATACTTTCAGAGTTCGTTATACCGCAACAGCCCCCGGTGAGTGGTCTTATATCAGCGGAAGCTCAATACAGGATGAAGGCTTAAATGGGGTATCGGGTCACTTTATCGCAACAGAATGGAGCGAGGAGGAGAAGAAAGCAAACCCTTCCCGCCGAGGAATCCTTCGCCCCAGTGAGAATGGACACGGCTTTGTACATCCCGACGGCAGCAGCTTTTTTATGATAGGTGATACCTGGTGGGCAACTCCCACTTACCGCTTTAAATGGAGCGACGACGATACAAGACGGCCTATCGAAGAATGTTATTTCAAAGACTTGGTTCATTATCGCAAAGAACAGGGCTACAATACAATTGCCATGCTGGCGTCACACCCTACCTGGGCTAATGACGAATACCCGCCGGAAGTAGAAATCGAAAAGGGAATCTTTGCCCGATCGGCGTGGAAGCAGAGTGGCACAGAATCGGCTAAGAATATGCATAATGAAGGTGGAAGACCGTTTATGTTCCCGGGTAATATTCCGGGTTATGAGCAGCTTGTACCTGACTTTCACCGTATTAATCCCGAATACTTCCGTCACATGGACAAGAAGGTGGCATATCTACATGAAATGGGTATCTTAAGTTTCATTGAGACCGCAAGACGTGATGTATCTACTGTTTGGAAGAAATATGGTGATTGGCCGAATACTTACACCCGTTATGTGCAATACATTTTTGCCCGATATCAGACGCATTTTTGTCTGCTGTCTCCTATACATTTTGATTACAAAGAATGTTCAATTCCATCACGTGATTATAACGAGCCAATCAATCTTTGGCTGGAGAAATATGGACCGCCGCCGTTCGGAACACTGCTTGGTACAAATGCCGCTCCTTCAACACTTGTCAACTTCGGCGGGCCGGAGGAAGCGCCATGGCTTACTTTCCACCAGACGGGAAACTGGCGCGAACATGATCACCATTGGTATCTTACCGAGATCCATTATTCAATACCCGCAATGCCTGCTATCGCAGGGGAGCCATATTATCCCGGATTCCCCAATGAACAGCCTCCGGCTGATTCACACGAAGCGGAACTCAATAACCGCGCCGGACTATACGGCAGCTTCCTTTCAGGGGCGCTAGGCGGCGTTATTTACGGCGCAGAAGGTATTTGGGGCGGCGATATTGAGCCCGAAGCACCGAGAAACATTTGGCAATCCATGCAGTTTCTTTCCGGAAAGCAGTCTCCATATCTTCGAAATTTTGCTCTTTCTGAGGGTGACCGCTTCTTCGATCTTGAACCGAACAGTGAGTTGGTTACACCTAATAAGGCGGGTGATGCCCTCGGTTATCGTGGATGGGCTTATTGTGCCGCAACCAAGGCTCGTGACTATGCACTCTATTTCATGGAAAAAGACTGTCCTCCTGTCACAGCACGCGGGTTAACTCCATGTACGCGTTACCGGATGAATTGGTTTGATCCCGAAACCGGAAACTGGAGTGAAGAATCCAGTGTCCTGGAAACCGATGAAGTTGGAAGAGTTGCCTTACCAGGCATTAATGGCAAGGAAGATATCGGTATCAAACTTATAAAGGAACTCTGATATCAATTTATCAAGTAAATAGTAGATCTTTAAATCTGTTAATGCTTTTACTTAATGCCGGGAGTAGATGAGTCTCTGCCAGACTTACTTCTTCCGGCAGGAAGCAAGAGCAGAACACAGTTGATGAAGATAAAGGAAAGTGAAGGAATAACATATTTCAGAGGGAGGAATAAGTAAAATGAAGAAAGTATTATCAATCGCACTTGTCATGTTATTAGTCGTTGCACTGGTTGCGTGTGGTACAAGCAATGTCCCGAATCCGGACAATGCAGGCACTTCACCTACTACGACTCAGAAAGCACCTGACCAGAAGACACAAGATTCCGGAAAACCGATCACAATCAGGTTCCTCGGACCAGAAACTCTTGGCAGCCCTGCTTACGACTATATTATGGAGTCTATTGAACAGTTTCATGTTGACAACCCAAATATTACTGTAGAACCAGATCTAATTGCTTCAGCAGATCTTCGTACTAAAATAACCGTCGAGATGGCGGCGGGTAATCCACCTGAAATCAGCTCCTGTATAATCAGTTACGCGAGAGAGTTTGCACGCGACAACAAAATTGAGGACTGGCAGCCTATTATTGACGCCAACCCGGAATTTGAAGAGTGGATGGGCGCAAAGATCATCAACAATATGAGAGATGATAAGGGCCGAGTACTTACTATGCCTTATGATGCAAGTATTGATGGATTATTCTATAATACTGAGATTTTTAACAAATATGGCTGGCAGCCTCCAAAAACCTTTGACGATATGGTAGATCTCGCTGGTAAAGCGAAAGCTCAGGGTATTACACTGCTGGTAACCGGAGGCAAGGACATTCGTTTTGCCTGGCTTGCATCGGTCCTGATGGCCGGAGTTGCAGGCAAGGAAAAGACTGATGCGCTTACTATGGGTGACGCAATGGATCAGTGGAACAATCCTGAATACGGATTTGTTACCGCTATGACTAAGTTTAAGCAGCTGGTAGACGCAGGAGCTTATCCCGCCGGCGTATTAGGTCTTAGCACTAACGAAGCCGATCAGGCTTTTGCAAGAGGCGAAGCTGCTATGTACTATGAAGGTGCATGGAAACCAGCAAACTTTGCAACTGCCGGAGGACAGGAGTTTGTAGATAAGCTGGAGCGTATTAACTTCCCTGCATTTACAGACTGCCCTGACGGCGACCCGGAAATTCGTGTCGGCGGAAACATCTGGGGTCTGATGATTCCTGTTGGTCTTGACGCAGAAACAAAAGAGGCTTGTATCAAGTTTGCAAAAGTTAGAGCAGGCCCGGAACTCGGTGCGAAAATCATGGAAGGCGGCAACGGTGTTTACGCTGGTAACTGTGATTATGACAAGACTAAAGTTATGAAGATTTTTAACCAGTGCATAGAGGCATACCGTAATGCACCAGCTTATATGTATTCAATGGATTCATATGCACCACCAAGTGTTGACCTTGCTATCAAGCAAACCGCAATGCCTGGTATCATCTCCGGAGAGTACGATGTTAACAAAGCGGTAGCTGAAGTTCAGAAAGCTGCCGAAGATTATCTGAAGACTCTGAAATAAGATTATTAACCACTCCGGGCAGCATGGCGACATATGGTTAAATCGTCCACCGTGTTGCCCGGAAACTTTATAGAGGGAGCGTCTCCCGGCACAGCCCCCTTGGTCTTATGCTTTTCCGGGTAGTATATATGAAAGGAGATAGCTATGGCAAAGCAAGCTTACACTAAAGGAAAATTACATGGAAGCAACGGCATGGTTACCAGCAAAGGGGCAAAGATATTCTATTATATTATACTAATAACTATGACGATTATTGTGATTTATCCTCTGCTATGGCTTTTGTTCACTGCGCTTAAAACACAGAAGGAGCTCACCTTCAATACCTGGGGGCTTCCACAGAAACCTCAGTTTATGAACTTTTATATCGCTTGGACACGCTCTAAGATGGGAAACTTCATGAGGAACAGCATCGTTACCTCGGCCGTAACAGTTGTACTAACAATCGTTGCGTGTGTGCCGCTTTCTTTTGTGCTTTCCCGGTTTCAATTCAGGTTTAAGAGGGTTCTTTACTTTATAATAATCTCAGGTATGATGATACCGATTAATTCGGCCATTATTCCATTGTATATTCTAGCAAATAATTTTAAAATGATGAATAATCTTATGGCATTAGGACTCATCTATGGGGCGTTCCGTATTCCTATATCGGTGTTTATACTTGAGGGCTTTATGGGTACTATCCCAAGAGAGCTCGAGGAATGTTCCCATATAGACGGATGCGGTATACTAAAGATGCTGTGGCATATTGCCATTCCACTCTCCAGAGACACAATTGTAACGATTTCAATTTTGGCAGTACTAAGTTCATGGAACGAGCTTATGGTTGCAATGCTGCTGACAAGCAAACAGGCAACAAAAACTCTCCCGATAGGTCTGATGGGGTTCATTAGCGAATATGCTGCCGAGTATACACAGTTATGCGCCGGAATTATGATAGCGATCATACCAAATATCATTTTCTATATTTTTGCACAGGAAAAGATTCAGAAAGGCATGACAGCCGGAGCTATCAAGGGATAACACCAGGCATTGAAAGGAGGAAAAATAAATGCATGTAAAAAGAAAGGATATTGCAATTCTAGCCCTGCTTGTGCTTCCCGGCTTGATCTATTACCTTGTACTTCTTTTGTATCCCTTGGTGCAAGGGGTTATACTTAGCTTCTACAGCTGGCCGACTCTAAGCACTAAGGTGTTTTCAGGATTTAGAAATTATACTGACGTATTTAGCACTCCGCTGTTTTGGAAATCACTTAAAAACTCACTTATCTTTATGTTTTCTACAACAGTGGTGCAAGTTGTAATAGGTTATATCATCGGTTATATAGTCTATCTGCAGTTACGCGGACATAGGTTTTTTAAAACGGTATTTTTTATGCCTAACGTTCTTACAACCGTTGCTGTGGGTTTTGTATGGGGATATATCTTCAGCCCCTCCATCGGCATACTAAAGCCGCTGATGACGGCGGTCGGACTTGGACAATATTATATGTCACCTCTTGCCGTCCCCAATCTAGCAATTATTGCTATCATTATAGCCCAGGTGTGGAATCAGGTGGGCGTACAAATTGTTCTATTTAATTCCGGATTTATGGGGCTGAATGAGGAGGTTCTGGAAAGTGCTTCAATAGACGGAGCAAGTGGTTTCCGTATGCATAGAAGCATGATTATACCTTTATGCTGGCCTGTTATTCAAACAATAATTATACTTCAAGTTGTTGGATCCCTACGCAGCTTTGACCTTATCTGGGTAATGACGATGGGCGGACCGAATCATGCAACCGAAGTTCTGCCATTGCACCTGTTCGTAAACGCATTTTCTTATTTCAAACTTGGATACGGCAGCGTGATAGGTGTGTTAATCCTTGCATTATCACTTGGACTTACTGTGATTATACGCAAGTTAATGCAGCGAGAGAAATTTAGTTAGGAAGTAAGTGTCATATTATTATAAATATTGAAACATATATGCTATGGTTGTGCATTGACAACTAATACGGAGAAAGGAGCGGAAAATGCGTTATAAAATTAGTCACGACGATGTTAATCCAATTAAACTGGAAGGCAGGGATCTGCGATGGATAATCACCGAAGAAACAGTGGGTGCCAAACAGATGTCTATTGCAGTAATGCATTGTTTCCCAAATTCGATTGTTAAGCCGCTGCACGCTCACAAGGATATTGAAGAAGTTATCTACATCCTGGAAGGTGCAGGACAGTGCTGGATTGACGGAGAAATCATTGATTTTAAAAAAGGAGATGCTGTATTTTTCCCGGCAAACTCCAAGCATCAGGTGCGAAATGTAACTGACGAAATGCTTGTAACTGCATCTATATTTTCGCAGCCAACATCTCCCGAACAGTATGTTAGTTACCCCGAAAGCATGTTTTAATGATCCCGTTTGAAATTGAAAGGAGGACATAGCTTTGATTAGTTTTTGTAAACAAGGTACAGGACGACTAGTCGTTATCAATCTTGAGAGGGGAGATCTTCTTCTCGAAAGTATACGCAATGCGCTGGATAGTTACGGAATCCGTGATGCTGTTGTCGTAAGCGCGATCGGTTCTCTGTCCAAGGTGGTACTACACCGTGTGACTGGGTATGAGGTGGAGCCTGTAGATGAATTTGTAACACTTGAAAAGCCCATGGAACTTGCTTCCCTGCAAGGAATAGTTGTTGACGGACATCCTCATTTCCACATGGTTGTTTCTGATTTGGAACAAGCCTATACGGGTCATTTAGAAGAGGGAACCACAACACTTTACCTCGTTGAAATTTCTTTGCTTGAGCTTACAAATGTAGATCTGAAGCGCATACCTGACGAAAACAATATTGCCAAGCTCCGTACGAAGGATTAACAACAGAGGTTGAGGAAGCGAATGTTGCTCCGGCATATGGGAATACTATTTAAGCTGTCAAACCGGACGAATTCCGGTAAAAAATAATAAATTTATAAGGAGATAAAACAATGTCAGTATCTAAAGAAGTATTAGAAAAAATTCGCAAGCAACGTAACGCAGACTTATGTGATGCGCTTGATTCAATGGGATATCAAGACAAGTATGAAATGGATACGGCAATGGTGCCGCTTTATGACGGAATGCGCTTTGCCGGTATTGCCCACACGCAGGAATATATACGTGTACCCGAACACATGCCTGCTATGTCCTATGAAGACTTTGACCGCTTACAGTATACATCACGGTCCCAAGGCGGATATTCATTTGGAATGGACAATTGCCCTCCAATATTAGCAGATGAAGTATTGGTTATCGATGCAAAACGTATAAGAGGTGGAGTTTTAGGCTCTGATAATACACTTGCAATGCAGGCTAACGGTGTAGTTGGATTTGTCATTGATGGAACATTGCGCGATACTCCTGAATGCCTGCGCCAAAAGACCCCATGTTTCTATACAGTTCGTTCATATACACATCCTCAGGGCCGTATCGCACAAGTATCAGACAGTCAGCCCATTACCTGTGCCGGCGTATATGTTCGTCCCGGCGATGTTATCTCTGGTGATGACGATGGTGTTTTAGTTATTCCTTATGAATTAGCAGCTGAAGTAGCAGACCGTGCATACAAAATTCAGCAAAAAGATCGCAAAAACCGTCGCCGCACATTTGAAAAACTTGGCTTACCACTTGATGAGACAGTTGAACTATTACCGTAATCAGTAAAGTGACGAAAAAGACAAACAATTTGTCAAAGCCAGAGAAAATAAAAGAGCTTCAGGTTTTAATCCTGAGGCTCTTACTATGGTGCGCCCAGCATGGGCGCAATCTAGCGGGTGAAAGTCCCGAACACGCCTTAGTAGTGGGAAGTGTATAGCTTAAGACAAGGGTGTCCACCGTGAGGTGGAATCTGAAGGAAGTCGGCGGCA
>JAEYRF010000186.1 GCA_023409615.1 Bacillota bacterium
CCTCTGAAAGCATTAAATAATGTTATTTACTGGAATCTGGTGATGCCGATCAAAGGGATCCGACTGAAGGCTGCAGAATGTGGACAGGTACTTCCCGAGGTGGACGTCGGTATTCGGACTGGTGATACGCCTCAGAAGGACCGTACAAGGATGCAGAAATATCCACCCGATATTTTAATCACAACACCGGAATCACTTTATATCATGCTCACGTCAGAATCATACCGCAAGCTGTTTTCCACTGTGGAATACCTTATAGTAGACGAAATACATTCCATCTGTGCCAATAAGCGTGGAGTTCATCTTGCCGTTACGATGGAACGACTTGAACATATATCTGAGAAACCTTTGAAACGTATCGGCCTAACTGCTACTATCAATCCGCTTGAAGAGGCTGCGCATTTTCTGGCGGGAAACCGAACTGCTGTGACAGTGCTGAATACAGAGAATCGGGCTAGATTACAGATGTCCCCTAAGCGGGATCAGACAATATCAGAAATATCATCTGCAGCGGAGCGAAGCAGACAAGTCACTGTTATCAACTGTGACAAGAAAAAATCTTTTGATCTGAAAATCAGTATGCCGGTCAAGGATTTTAAAGTGCTTCCCGAAAACACAGTATGGCCGGCTATTTATGCGGAACTGTTGGTGTTGATCAAAGCGCACAGGTCGACTTTGATTTTTGTTAATAACAGGAAGGTCGCTGAGATGGTGGCTTCCGGACTAAACATATTGGCGGGGGAGCCATTCGTAAAAACTCATCATGGTAGTGTCTCCAAAGAGTTGCGCCAGGAGCTGGAGCGTCAACTGAAGGACGGTGAGATCACTTGTCTTGTGTCTACATCGTCTCTGGAACTTGGCATCGACATCGGAAGTATAGATCTGGTTGTACAGGTCAGTTCTCCCGGAACATCATCACAGGTTCTGCAAAGAATTGGCCGTTCCGGCCATAGACTTGATGCCGTAAGCAAGGGAGTCATCATTCCAAAGACAAGAGGAGATTTGCTGGATGCCGCTTTTGTTTCCTATCAGGCAAAGAAATATGACATAGAAAATATTACGGTACCACAAAACTGTCTCGATATTTTAGCCCAACAGATCGTATCAATTGCATGTGAAGGGGAGCAGGATGCTTCGGAGATTTACAAGATAATATGTGGGGCTTATCCCTACAGGGACCTTCCGCAAAAGCAGTTTGAGGATGTGCTGCTGATGCTTGCGGATCCTTCTCCCGGCAGTTCACCGGGATCTGCAAAGCCAAGGATCTACTATGACCGGGTCAGCGGAAAGATACGAGGTAATCCGCTGGGAAGAAGAATGTGCCTTATGAACAGCGGCACAATACCAAATAAGGGCAATTATGCAGTGTATTTGCGAGATACAGGAATGAAGATCGGAGAGCTTCAGGAGGAATTTGTATTCGAAAGCAAATTAGGTGACAGATTTTATCTGGGAAGCTCTGTATGGCGCCTGGAGAAGGTTGAGAAGGACAGGGTGATAGTCAGCGCATCTAATGCGTCCGGTGCCAAGATACCCTTCTGGATTGGCGACCAGGTTCTCAGAACAGTACAAACAGGGAAAAAGCTGGGGCAATTTCTTCAATTATTAGAGACGATATATGATAAAGAGGATTTTTCCGAATTCGCAAACAGAGAATGCGGGATGGATAAAACCTCCGCAGACAACCTGAGAAACTATATTGCCGATCAGCTTTCGGTTTTCAAATCCCTGCCTGGTGCAAATAGGATTGTATGTGAGCATTTCAGTGATGAAGTGGGAGACAGACGCATTATTATCCATTCTCCCTTTGGCGGCCGGATCCATGCGCCGCTTGCGGTAATCCTCCAAGCGAAGCTGTCCAGACTTTTGAACTGCCGTATGGAGTATGTCTACAACAATGACGGGATTTTGTTTCATATCCTAGGTTATACCGGCAAGCTTTCCAATCTGTTTTCGCTAATAGACCTGGGAAGCCTTGAGGATGATATATTTGAATTATTGCCTGACGCATATCTGTTCAATGTCAATTTCAGATACAATCTTACGCGGTCTCTACTGGTGGAAATGAATGGCTTTGGGAAAAGGACGCCGTTGTGGGTGCAGCGGCTTAGATGTGCTGAAACAGCTGAGGCTGTATTGAAGGAGCCCGATCATCCTGCAGTAGTGGAAACTTACCGTGAATGTATGAATGACATCTTTGATATAAGCAGCTTGTATGAAGTCATGGAACAAATCGCTCAAGGAAGGATCCGGACTGTGGATGTTTATACTGAGAAGCCTTCTCCCTTTTCATCTGAGCTGATATTTAACTTCTGGCAGATTTATCAGTACATATACGATTTGCCGGTTGCAGAGCGCAGAAACCAGTTATTGGTCAATGACAGGGACTTTATCCAGCTTGCGGCAGGAGTTAACGGCGAATACGACCTGCTGGATCCAAGAGCCATTGCTGCGGTTGAAAAGGAGCTTAACGAATATAAGTACTGTAGAAAATTTAATAATGCAGATGAATTGTATTATTTTCTCTATTCCTTTGGAGAATTACGAGCAGAGCCCTATTCAACCACGAAATTCATTGAGACAGATGAGGATACTTTGTGTGAACTGCTTGAACAGCTGGAAAAGCAGGGAAGAATCATCCGGACACGTGTAAATAGACAGGATGAGCAGGCTGAATTTGGTGGACTGGACAGCCATGACGGGCTGGGTGGACTCTACTGGGTGGCTTCAGAGGATTATCCGCTATATCGAGTCACTGCCGGTGAGGATCCGGAAAACTCAATTGTAAAGACAGGAAAGCCTGGAGAGGAGAAAGAGGCAAGGGCAGTAGAGCTGTTAAGCAGTTATATTTTTGATTTGGCACCTAACGCAAATGAAGCAGCTGTGAGACTAATCAGAAGAGCGGTGCTGTTTCGTGGTCCTTTTACGACAAGAGAGCTTGAAAAGCAATATGAGATGAAGACAGATCTGCTCAACCAAGCTGTCAACGAGCTTAAAGCTACTGGGGAAATATATAGAATTAAAGAAATGGCTTCGCAGGGAGATGCGATTTATTGCCATCGAAAGGTTTATGAACGGATCAAGCAAAAAACAGTTGTTTTGGCCAGAAGCGATATAAAACCAAAGGAGCCTGAGGTTTTTTGCAATTTTCTTTTCAGCAGGCATTTGCTTAATGATAATGTACTTCCACAGGATGAAAAATTAGTTGAAGTTATTAAGCTACTTCAGGGTCAGTACTTCCCGGTCTCCTGGTGGGAGGATTTCATATTGCCTTCCAGAATTGAGAACTACGAACCAAAGATGTTGGATTATCTTTGTGCTACCGGTATTGTCCAGTGGCGCGGCAGAACCAACAAGACTGCCAGGGAGGCTGCATTTTTTCTGAGCAGTGAAGAAGAGGACAGTCTTGATCAGGAGCAAGAGCATAGGCAATCAAATGGACAGGAGGATATAAAGGGACAGCAATCACATGGACTGGGAGATCAACAGGGGCAGGCTTTTGTACCGGCACAGACTAAAATAATGGCAAAGGCTAATATTCAGGAAAAGATTAGTGCGCAGGCACAGGCTAATGTACAAGAACAGGAAAAGTTAAAGGAGCAGGCGAGTGGTCTGGTAAATGAATCGATGAAGCAATTCGCCGCTGATGAAATAGAAAAAAGTATACTAGAGATATTGAACGACAGCGGTGCCATTTTCATAAAGGATCTATCGAAACGTATGAAACTGTCTCCGGCCGAACTGCTAGCAAAACTAGAAGGCTTGGTATGGCGGGGAGTAGTGGCAAACGATTCCTTCTCTGTTGCCCGCTACTACATAGACAGTGAAAAGAAAAACTCACCATGGCTTAAATATAATACAACTCCCAGTATGGGAAGGTGGTATAGGGCACCATTATTTAGTTCGACAGACTATTATACCGCAACAGACAGTTCCGGCAATGTGGGCAGTTCCGGTACAGTGGTCAGTTTTGGTAAAGCAGGCAGCACAATAGGAAATTTCGTTGTAACAGGTAGAACAGCAGAGGAAGGCACAGAAAAGGCTTTGCATAATCATATCCTGAACCTTCTGGATCGGTACGGAATAATTTCCAGGGAAATTGCAAATACGGATAAGGGTGTTTTCAAATGGTCGGATATCTATACATGGCTTAAAAAAAATGAGTTCACGAGTGGTATCAAAAGGGGCTTTTATGTTTCAGGTCTATCGGGTATACAATTTGCTTGTGACATAGATATCGACGGGCTCAGGACACATGACAATTATTCCGGCGAGGAAAAGTATATCACGCTTTGCAGCTGCGATCCTGCAAATCCATATAAGGATATCCTCTCTTCAGCTTCGCCGGCCAGGCTCGGAAAGCAGCAGGGAACAGCCGTTGTGTTCAGAAATGGGAAACCTGTACTGGCAGTCAGAGAATATGGCAGCACGTTCCAGAGCTTGACAGATGAGCCAGACATATTGGAGAAGGCCGCTTCAAGCTTTGTGCAAAGCTTTCACAACCGACAGATCTGGACAGGCAGAAAAAATCTATTCACAGAACATTGGCTCGAATCAGGTCAGGATGAGGAACGCTGCAAAATCGAAGATTCTCCGATTTACGATAAACTGCTGGAGCTTGGCTATGACAGAGGCTACAGCGGAGCCACACTCTGGCGGAAAAGCCTGTGAGGTATAACATTTTTATATTCTCGAATAAGTTTTGTGGGAGGAAGATAACGATGTTTGAAAACAAAATAGGACAACCATTTGAAAACCTTGGCAGGCGTATAATTTATTCTTACCTGGCAACCTACCCCGAATTAAAGCTGAATATGAATTGTGATACAAGTGAATTATCGCAGAGGCAGATGTACGACTTTTTGTATGACACTATTAATATAGTCTATAACGATTTATCAATTATCAATGTGGCAGATGAACCTGACGAGTGCTATGAATGGTGGCAGTGTAATAATGTCAAGCCTGAACTTATCTTGAAAATGCAAAAAATCGAAAAGAATTTCTTTAGTTTTTTTGAATACTTTGTAAAAATGGGGTTATTAGGTGAAATTTTTGATAAAAGATTAATCATAAGCAAGTCAGGTATGAAGATCATGCAGAAAACAAAGGATAAACTGTTACTGGTCGGGCTTATTTGTGATGAATCAAAAGATTGCTATATATTTAGACATAATAAATACGAAGAACTGTTCTCTGCCTGGAAGCTGCATTGTAGTGGGCTAAAAGATGGTAAGATCCGCGCTCAAGATATTATGATATTTCTCCATGGTATATTTGACGGTAAACAATATACTGCATCAGAAATGTTCGGTAAAATATGTGATCAGAAACAAATTACTGAACTTGAAAGTTACTTTCTAAAAAAGGGGTATACCGCCGTTAGCAATGAAATGAGTGTTATATACGAGAAAGAGTATCCCAAAAAGCAAAGAGCGTACATGCGTATCTATTATGATTGGCGCATGAAAAATCAGATAGTGTTTTACTTTAAGGTACCTCAATTCAGCATTCTAATAAAATCATACGATAAAATGGATGATGAATTGAAAGCCTTAGTCTTCAACAGGACAAAAACCTGTGATGGCTGCGGTTATTGCAACCAGACCGATAAAACCGGAAAACGTCCGCGCCTTGCCTTAAATCTTGAATTTAATAATCAGACACTTTTGAAATGTCCGATTTTCCCTGTAATTGCCTGGAATAATACAGATGAAACAATGATTAATGTTGTTAAAAAGATTTTCGATTTTGCTGAAGATACATTATATAAATAAGCATATTGGAGAATACCAATGATCCATCTAACAAACCGACAGGCAAGACAATTTATCCTTCTAAAGCACGGACTACTGGGCGAATATAAATTTATCGGCAAGCAGGGCGCGCTCGACTTCATAAGTCAGGCAGGCTGTATTCAGTTTGACCCTATTGATGCGTGCGGCAAGAATGCGGAGCTTACCTTGCAGTCGCGCATTAAAGGCTTCACAAAGCAATCACTTTACAATCTACTGTATAGTAACCGTAAGCTTGTAGATTATCCAGATAAAAATCTATCCATTATTCCGACAGAGGACTGGCCTTATTTTGAGCGTTATCGAAAAGCTTCACGAGCAGGTGGATTGCAATTTGAAGGGCTTGCTGAGCTAGAAGATCAAGCCAAATCTTATTTGAAAGATCATGGCCCGGTAAGCTCTGATGAGCTGCCAATAACCGGCAGTGTACACTGGCATTCTTCTATCCATTGGAGTGGTGATTGGGGCGGCAGCACAAAAGCGTCGCGCTCAGTGCTGGAGCAGTTGTACTCCACCGGCGAGCTGATTATTCATCATAAGAATGGTACACGAAAGTATTACGATCTTGCTGACAGATATTTACCTATCGGATTGCTTAATGCTCCTGACCCATTACCGGACGAGTTTGAACATCAAAAGTGGCGGGTACTGCGGCGCATTGGTGCGGTTGGGCTTCTGTGGAACCACCCATCTGATGCATGGCTGAATATATGGGGCTTAAAATCAGAGCAGAGAAATGAAGCGTTAAGAGAATTGTTTGATGAAGGAAAAATCCTCGAAATCAGTGTGGAAGATCTAAAAAACACTCTGTTCTGCAGTACAGAGGATCTATCGCTTATCGAGACAGTTCTGCAAAATGATACATTCAAACAGCGTTGTGAGCTCATCGCACCGCTTGACTGCATGATGTGGGACAGGAAGCTTATCAGTGCTCTGTTCAACTTTGATTACACCTGGGAAATCTACACTCCCGCCGATAAACGGAAATACGGGTTCTACGTTCTGCCATTACTTTATGGCGATGGTTTTATCGGCAGGGTGGAAGCAGTTGCTGACAAGAAGTCATGTACTCTGACTGTAAAAAATATCTGGTATGAGGATGGCGTAAAGCAGACAAAAAAGCTTCAGAACGATATCGAGAGATGTATAAAGCGATTTGCAAAATTCAACATGTGTGAAAATATAAACTGCGATTTACATGACTGATTTTCATCATTCTTTTCATGTCCAATATTTCACGAGAATGAGCTGCCCGGCACGAGCTGGCGGATTGCGATTTGATGGGCTTGCTGAAACCAGAAAATACACCCAATAATCTGAGTGGGTGGGCATGATCTTAGTCGCAGTGAGCAAAAATTCCACTTTTGGGCAAAAATTTAAACAAAATTAACAAAAAATGTTATAATACGTTACATAATTCAGGATTCAGCTGCATTATGGAGCTTAATACGCTGAAAATCGAACAAATGGTGCCCAAAACTGATATTTTTGCTCATTTGTGGGGTGCAGTCTTACATATCAAAAAGCATTTATAAGAAAAGTCTTGACAATGAGCCAATTGTTCCATAAAATTAAATTAAAAGGAACAATAAGGAGCATTTATTATGTCAGAAAAGTATTATTCAGTAGAGCAAATTTCAAAGATGCTTAAAATCCACCAGAAAACTATCCAGCGCTATATTAGGGAAGGGAAGCTTCGAGCTAATAAAATAGGTAAAAGTTGGCGCATTACCGGTCACGATTTAAGCGTTTTTATTGAAAGTGAAAAAAACGTCTATTTATCCGAAGACCAGAATAAAACACTTCTGGAAGACCAGAATAGAAAACTGCCAATCGAAGATAGGTTCAAGGTATCAGCAGTTGTAGATATTAATGTTTACAATAGGGACGATGCAATTCATATCATTGATATGTTGACAGGGGCACTAAATTCAAAGCCGCCTGAATATGGAAGATCATCCATGCAAACGCAGCATATTATCGAAGAAAATAAAATTCGCATAACCTTGTGGGGTGGTATTCGCTTTATGGAAGTGATGATGAGTTCTATATCTGCATTGGCAGATCAAATGGAGGAGGAGGAATAAATATGATGACAAGCGTATTCAAAAGCGAGGAAAGCAGAGACATGATCCGCTCCCGCTACAACCAAATTCTTAGTGCATTTCCCTTTAAACAACTGTATATTGATACGTCATTCGGTAAGACATTTATTCTTGAGTCCGGTGTTCCTGAGAACCCTCCGTTAATCCTTCTGCATGGATCATGCAGCAACAGTGCATTTTGGTTTGGAGAGATTTCTGTATTGTCTAATATGTTTCATGTATTAGCTGTAGACATAATTGGAGAAGCTGGAAACAGTGAGGAGAAAAGACTTGATTTAAATCAGGATGGTTATGCAGACTGGTTAAAAGAAGTGTTTGATGCACTCTCTATCGAGAAAGCTGTTGTAATGGGGAATTCGCTTGGCAGCTGAATGGCTTTGAAATTCTCTGTAAAATACCCTGATAGTGTTGCACGGCTTATTCTGATTGCACCATCCGGATTATCAGAACAGAATGCGGATTTTCTGGAGAGAGCAAAGAATGCCGCACTGAAAAATGAGGCTTTAACATTGGATTCCTCTGTTGCTCAGGGGAATGAATTGCCAAAAGAGGTTGAGGAATTCATCAATTTAATTCTTTGGGGGTACAACCCGATTGCAGAGGAATTACCCACTTTCTCAGATGGACAGATTTTAAGGCTCGTTATGCCGATACTGTTTATTGCTGGTAAGAACGATGTTATTATCGACTCTGTGTCTGCCGCGCAAAGACTCAGCAAACTTATCTCAAATGCTGAAGTCCATCTGTTGGAAAACACTGGTCATATTGTGCTAAATGCATTGGAGTACGTTATCCCATTTCTAATTAAATGAGATTAGCGTGAGCATAATAATGAAGAGAGGCAAGTCTATCGCCGTAGAATTTCATCAATTCCCTTGACAGATTAGCACCGATACTTTAAAATAAGGTGTAAAGTAAAAATGCTTTACACCTTTGCCTTTTATATGAAATTTGCAGAAGCGTTAGCTTCAGGTGCTGCAATTCGAAAGAGGCATATGAAAGAATATTTGATATTTGAAATGTGAAAAATAATGGATGATTTATTTACCATAAGCCTGCTGCTTGATTTTTACGGGCAAATGGTGACAAAAAGACAATTTGATATCCTGGATCTCTATTATAACAGTGACTACTCCTTGGGCGAGATCGCAGAGGAGCTAAACATAAGCAGACAGGGAGTCCATGACAATATTAAGCGTGGGAGGGCTGCCCTTCTCTCTATGGAACAGAAGCTTGGTCTTGTGGACAGGTTTGACAGGCAGAAGAAGAAAGCGGCAGAAATACTGAATTTGATTGAAAGCATTGATACATCGGTTTTGATCGAATCGGATTATGAGACTATAAGTAAGGCAAAGAATGAGATACGACGTTTAGTGGAGGATTAATATATATGGCTCTTTTTGAAGGGTTATCAGGGAAGCTTCAGGACACAATCAATAAATTCCGAGGCAAAGGCCGAGTGTCAGATAAAGATGTCAAGGATATGATGCGCGAGATTAAGCTTGCGCTGCTTGAAGCTGATGTAAATTTTAAAGTGGTAAAGGACTTCATTAACAAGGTGTCAGAGCGGGCTGTCGGCCAGGATGTGTTGGAAAGCCTCACTCCGGGACAGCAGGTCATCAAGATTGTCCACGAGGAATTAATCAACTTAATGGGTAGTGTACCTGCTAAGATTACGTTTGCAAATAAACCACCGACGATCTATATGATGGTTGGGTTACAGGGCTCCGGCAAAACCACCACATCGGGGAAATTAGCCAGTCTTTTACGAAAGCAGGGCAAGAATCCACTGTTGGTTGCATGTGATGTTTACCGTCCCGCAGCAGTTAAGCAGCTACAGGTTGTTGGTAACCAGCTTAGCGTCCCGGTTTTTGCAATTGAGGGCAATACTGATCCCGTTCATATCGCAAAAAAGGCAATTGAACATGCAACCACTATGCTATATGATCTGGTGATCATTGATACAGCAGGTCGGCTCCATATAAATGAGGAGCTTATGGATGAACTGGATAGGATTAAAAAAACGGTACATCCTCATGAGATTCTGCTAGTTATAGACTCCATGACAGGACAGGACGCTGTCAATGTGGCACAAAGCTTCAATGAGAAACTTGGAGTGGATGGACTGGTATTGACAAAGTTGGATGGCGATACAAGAGGCGGCGCGGCACTTTCTGTGAAGGCCGTTACAGGAAAGCCGATCAAATTTGCGGCAACTGGTGAAAAGCTCAGTGATATTGAACCATTTTATCCGGATAGAATGGCGTCAAGGATACTTGGCATGGGCGATGTTCTTAGCCTGATTGAAAAAGCTCAGGAATCTTTTGATGAAAAGAAAGCAATTGAGATGGAGCGGAAGCTTCGGACGCAGCAGTTCACACTGGATGATTTCTTGGAGCAGATGGAACAGGTAAAAAAGATGGGCCCTCTCAATCAAGTGCTTGGAATGCTGCCTGGTATGAACACTAAGGCATTGCAAAATATTGATGTGGATGAGAAGAAAATGGGTCACACCGAGGCTATCATTAAGTCTATGACAGTTAAAGAACGCAATGAACCGTCCATTATCAACGGCAGTAGAAGGAAGAGGATTGCTGCAGGCAGCGGAACGACTATCCAGGAAGTGAACAGTCTTCTTAAGCAATTCGAGGAAGTTAAGAAGATGATGAAGATGATGACAGACACAGGCAGAAAAGGTGGTAAGGGATTGGGAAAATTCAGAATGCCGTTTTAGTGTTCGGAGTTTTTGTAATCAATAACCTTTATATACACATTTTTTGAGAGGAGGTGACATGCATGGCAGTTAAGATCAGACTGAAGAGAATCGGAGCAAAAAAGAGTCCTTTTTACAGAGTAGTTGTTGCAGATTCGAGATACCCACGTGACGGTAGATTTATTGAGGAAATAGGCACATACAATCCGTTGACTAATCCGGCTGAAGTTAAGATAGACGGTGAGAAAGCAGCACAGTGGATCAAGAATGGTGCGCAGCCTACAGATACGGTGAAATCTTTGCTGAAGAAGACCGGTGTTATTCAGTAATATGTGAGTAACAACATTTTTCTTTGGCTTTAGCGGGAGGGTAGCTAAATGAAGGAACTTCTCGAAATCATTGCCAGAGCACTTGTTGACTATCCTGAAGAGGTAAATGTCAATGAAGTCGAAGGCGAAAACGCCATTATTCTTGAGCTCAGAGTTGCAAAAGAAGATATGGGCAAGGTAATTGGAAAGCAGGGCCGGATAGCTAAAGCTATCAGAGCCGTTGTAAAGGCTGCAGCCATTAAAGAGAATGTAAGGGTTGTAGTTGAGATAGTACAGTAAAAGGTGTTTTATGCAACACCTTTTTCTTTTTACCAGCCATTTTGATATGAAGGTGAAAAAATATGATTGATTATCTGCAAATCGGAAAAATAGTAAATACGCATGGTGTCAGGGGTGAAGTAAAACTGATTCCATTGACAGACAATCCTAATCGTTTTGATGAGTTGGAGTGGGTGTTTATCGAAAAGGAAGGAAAGATGGATAAGCATACCATTCAACAGGTTAAATATACGAAAGGCTCTGTCATGATTAAGTTTACAAGTATTAACTCCGTAGATGAAGCAGAGCAATACAGGGACTGTTTTGTCCTGGTTGACCGTGAAAATGCTGTCAAGCTCCCCGAAAATTCATATTTTATATGTGACATTCTCGGATGCAGTGTTTTTGATGAAAAAGGTGTTCTCCTTGGAGAACTTGTAGATATTCTGCAAACCGGCAGTAATGATGTGTATGTTATAAGAAATCAATCGGGTAAAGAAATATTGCTGCCTGCACTAAAGAGTGTTGTAAGCAGTATTTCACTGGAGCAGCAGAGAATAGATGTGATCATTCCGAAAGGATTAGTGGATGATGAAGTTTGATATATTGACAATTTTCCCGGAAATATTTGATACAGTGCTTGGAAGCAGTATAATTGGCCGTGCACAGGAAAGTGGATTGTTATCGGTAAATGCTTATAATATCCGCGACTTTTCAAAGGATAAGCATAAAAAGACAGACGATTATCCTTATGGAGGCGGAAATGGTCTTGTTATGCTGGCACAGCCGATTTATGATGCATATCAGTATATTGTCAAAGACCTTGATTACAAGCCCCACTGCATCTTTATGAGTCCGCAGGGAAAGCGGCTGGATCAGAAGCTTGTAGAGGAGTTGTCGGCTCATAATCATATCATCCTGCTATGTGGACATTATGAGGGTGTAGATGAGCGGATACTTGATGAACTGGTGGATGAAGAGGTGTCAATAGGTGATTATGTCCTTACGGGAGGAGAACTTCCTGCCATGGTTCTTGTAGATGCCATCAGCAGAACGATCCCCGGCGTATTATCAAATGAAGATTCTTATGCAGATGAATCGCACAAGGATGGTGTGCTTGAGTATCCTCAATATACAAGGCCTGGCGACTTTATGGGAAGACAGGTTCCAGAGATACTGCTGTCAGGACATCATGCTAACATTAATAAATGGCGCAGACTTCAGGCTTTGAAGAGGACGCGAGAAAGAAGGCCGGACCTTTATCAAAAACTGGAGCTAACGAAGGAAGACAAAAAGCTGTTAGAAGATGATGATTGAGAATGTCATAGACCAAATTCACTACTAAAAAATGAACCTTTAAACCTATGTAATAGGGAGCATTATACTACATATCTCTTAGCCGGTAAATGCTAAAATGTAAATGTATATTTATCAAAATGTATATTTATAAGGGGTGAAAATCCTTGCCGGTTTCTGAATTTAACCTGATAACCCTGCCGGAATGGTATCGGAATGAACGGGAAACAGGAAGAATAATTGAAAAGCTTCAAAGTGTAAAGGAACTGGATTACTATTTGAGGAATCCTGATGAGTATATTCGCAGACTTGCTATCCTGCGTCTGCAAAAGTTGACTGACAAGGATTGTGTAAATTTTCTCACGGAATTAATTGATGATCCCATTGAAAGTGAAGAAAATAAATACCTTGCCGCATGGATTCTTAAAAAGTTAATAAAGAAGCGTATAGGTGATAATTTTTTAAGTAACAGATACTTAGATTCTTTCGACGGAAGTGAAAGTTTTGAAGAATTATTTATAATAGAGCAGGATGATTTGTATCCTGCAATTGAGTTCGACTTTACATCCAGCCAATCATATTCAGATATTCAGCTTGATTCTAAAGAAATTGTTCTGGAAAGAGATGCTTTTTTTGAATCAGATTTTGATCTAAAAAAGTGGTTTTCAACGTTTTGGTCAAGGCTAATGAAAAATTCTTTATCAATATTATGTAAAGTTCCGGCTTTTATTATTAAGCTTCCTGTTCATATCGGCAGAAGTGCTATGGCTTTCTTTAAAAAACAATCAGATAAAAGACAATCAGAAAAAAAGCAATCAGATAGAAAACATTCAACACAATTGAATATGGAAATTATAAATCCTGATATTATAAATACCGAAATGATTAATCCTAAAATCAGGAACAGGGAAATAAGTAATCCTAAAATAAAATACTCAAAAGCAAATCATCTGAAAATCAGAAGAAAAAATGAAGGAAGGAATATAAAGATGAACATGTTTTTTGATTTCATTAAAAAGTGTTTGTTTTATATATTTTACATTTTATTCTTTCCTATAAGGTTTGCAAATAAACACAAACTGGCGATTATCTGCTCACTTTTGGCTGTATATTCGCTCCTTGCTTTCACAGACTATGGAAGAGCAATTACAAACAAATATTGGGATATCGATCTAAAAGAAGTACAGAACAGTACAATACAAAAGGCAAAGGATTATTATACTTACGCGTTAAGCGAGTTCAACAAACTTACAGGTATAAACGAATGGAAGCAGGCGGAAAGCGACAATCAGTTGAAATTGTCAAATATTAATAATACTGATCCTTCCAATTCGACTCCGGAAAATAGAATTCAATATTCAGTTATTGCTCAAAAAGGATTAAACATCAGAGAATTAGCGGATGCAACTTCTAAAAAGGTTGGTGATAATTCATTAGCCTTTGGAAGCGTCGTTATATTTCTATCAGAGTCAAAAACCGATGATTCCGGCACAACATGGTAT
>JAEYRF010000188.1 GCA_023409615.1 Bacillota bacterium
ATTTAAAGGAGAAAGTGTCTTATCTTAAGGGGTTAGCTGACGGGATGCAGATCAACGATACTACCAATGAGGGAAAGCTCCTCAAGGCAATTATTGATGTATTGGACGATGTGGCGCTGTCAGTTGACGACATTTTAGATGTACAGGAAGAACTCAGTGAGCAGGTGGATGAAATGGATGAGGACCTGGCTGAGGTCGAAAGTCTTATATATGATGAAGAGTACGAAGAAGACGGTGATGACGACGATGAAGAAGAATGCGACTGCGACTGCGAGGAGTGCGAAGAGGAAGAGATCATTGCCGAATTCGATTGTCCTCACTGCGGTGAAACCGTAAATATGGCGGACGCTTACATGAAGAAGGACTCTGTACTTTGTCCTCATTGCAATAAGGCGATTGAAATCGAATGGTCCTGTAACTGTGATGATTGTGAAGACAGTGAAGATGATCAGGAAGACTGATGTTATCCAATATAAGGGTGGGTCCTTGGAAACGGGTGACCCGCTTTTTTATTGAGCTGTTTGGCAGCATATTGGGCCTGTTTCCCAGGTGTCTGGTGCTCAAGTTATATTGGGGGATTAGGGAGTTATATTAGGGGAGTGACTTGGTGATGTTGAAAAATGTAATGCGGGAAATTATAGAATGGATAGTCGTATTTGCTACAGCTTTCATACTGGTTGCTCTGTTAAATACAGCAGTATTTGCTACGACGCAGGTGAGGCAAACGTCTATGCAGATCACTCTGTTGGAAGGGCAGCATTTATTTGTGGAAAAGTGGAGCTATGCTTTTGGTGATCCCCAAAGAAGCGATATTATTGTCTTTATTGAGGATCAATACCCAAAGAATTATTTTGAGAAGGTCCGTATTTTTCTCAAGGATGTTATAGATATAACAAAGCCTATTGAGCAGAAGACCAATGTACGGCTTGTTAAAAGAGTGATTGGTATTCCGGGCGATGAAGTAGACATACGAAACGGCAAGATATTCCTCAATGGTGAAGAATTAAAGGAATCGTATACTAATGGAGGAGATACCCAACCGAGAGAATTCATGTTTCCAGTTACTGTTCCGGAAGGGAAATATATTGTATTAGGCGATAACAGGGGGGTCAGTAAGGACAGCAGGTCCTTTGGCTTTATTGACCGCACTCAGATAGAGGGTAAAGCTGTTTTCAGGTTCTGGCCATTTAATAAAATAGGAGCTTTGCATTGAAAAGCTTATGCAGTAGCCTGAAATATAAACCAGCCATCCTTGACCGAAAACTTGAATACGCCGCCATGTTTTTCCACGATATGAGCCATGCTTTTTGTGCCAAAACCATGCCCTTGTTCTTTTGATACAGGCATGCCCTGATGAAAGATCGGCTCTAACTGATAGCTGTTGCGTATGTCAATGCACAGCTTCGTATTTTTGGAAAATATACGCAGTCGGATTATGCGTTTATTTCTGTCATTGATATGTTCTGTGGCCTTTATGGCGTTTTCTATAGCATTTGATAAGAGCGAACAAAGCTCAGTATCACTGAAGGGAAGCGAGTCAGGCAGCTTCGCATCAATTGTCAGCAGGATCCCCGATTGCTTTGCCTTGGTGGTAAAAGAGGACAAAATCAGATTGACTGTTTCGTTTTCACAATAGCGTGTGGGTGTGATTGCGTCAATGTCGCACTGAGCAGTCTGCAGATACCCTTTAATTTCCTCCATGTGTCCTCTTGATGCCAGTCCCTGTAAAAGAGCAAAATGGTGACGCATATCATGCCGATAGGACGCGGCATTCTGTTGTATCTGCCGCAAAGACGCAAACTCTATTTGAGCCTGCCTGAACTGCGTATTTAGCATATCTCGCTCTCTTTGGATGATTGCCTGTTTTTGTGTTTCTGTATAGTAAAGTAGGATAAATATAAAATAGAAAATAGATATTGTTGAGGGCATAAACTGCACTGCCCATCTAGTACCTTGGTAAAGCACATCGGTGTAGATAGTTGTTAAATAGTCGAATACATAGTAAAACATCGGAACTCCGCCCAATAATAAGCAGGATTTAGTGGACTTTTCCATAAGCTGATGGATAGATTGTGCTACGTATTTTTTTATGAAATAATAGAACACTAACACAGCCCCAATATAAAAAGAGTGGTCTGCAATGTCACTGCCAAAGGCGGCTCCTGCAAGGAAACCGATCCAACGCGGTGCTTGGCAGCACAGATAACCGGAAAGCACGCTAACGGTTGAAATGAGCCATGGGCGCTTAAAGTACAGGGAAAATATAAATATCAGCGGAAGGTGGATAATCAACGGGTACAGCTTTGATGTTAGATCCAGGCCCAGGAGCCGCCAACTGATGGTCTGAACGAAAAGAAAAATTACATAAAGCAAGCCAGTGATGATCCTGTTTTTTTTTGTAGATTCTATTCCTGCGAAGAGAACTGACAAAGCCAGGCCAAAAATCAGAGAGAATCCAAATCGTATTAGTCCTATCACTGTTACTAGCACTCTAAATCATCTCCATCCATTTGATAATTCAAGTACTGCTGCTTAATCTCCTTTACCTTGCCCTGTGCGACAGGTATTGAAGAAAGTGTCTGCAATGTTATTTTATGTTTTTCAATGGTATCCACATACTGTATATTCACAATGTAGGAGCGGTGGGGTTTTATAAAACATCCATAATTCATAAGTTTGTCACATGTAGAAGAAAAAGGCTCCGCGCATTCGATGACCTTGCCGGAGCGTAGGTGATACAGCACATTTCTGCTGATGACCTCGGCAAAAACCAAGTTCGAAATCAGTATTCTTTGTATTCCCTCCTTGTTCTTAACAACAATCGCATTCTCATCTTTTACTGCTTTGATCTGCTCTAGCACTTCGTCAAAGGTAATGAATAATTTTTCCTTCGAGATAGGCTTTAGTACATAGTTGATTGCTTTTACTGAATAGCTTTCCAAAGCAAACTCAGGTGATGAGGTAAAGAATAAAATCGGTGCTGTTTTGTCAAAACCACGGATTTCCTTTGCGACATCAATGCCCATAAAGCCCGGCATAATAATATCCAGACAGTATATATCAAACCGCTTTCCTTTTTCTATTGCTGAAACCAACTCAAATCCGTTTGGAAAGACTGAGTATTCGCAGTTTAGATTTCTTACTGATCTATATTGTTCTATAAGCTGTACCATATTGGACAGCTCATCAATATTGTCATCACATACTGCAATCTGCAGCATTAGTATTCCTCCATTTATCATTTTACTTATCTATAGTAATTTTACCATGAAAACTCAAGATATGAAACTATGATTCATGTCGAAAAAATCATGTTTCATGCAATGGACGGTTTTTAGGAACAAGTTCTTGATAGTGTAGACATAGGGTAATTGCCCTATACAACCAAATAGAAAACGGAGGATTTTGAAATGAAAAAGCTAACGGTAATTATAATGGTACTTGCCATGATGTTGAGCCTTGCGGCATGTGGAGGAAGTGAGAAAGCTGAATTTTCAGCAGAGCAGCAAGCCCTTGCAAAGGATTTTATGAGCATGGCAGAAGAATTTGATGCAATTGCTGACAAGGTAAATGCAAGCCCTGAGCTTTTGGAAAATGAAGAACTTGTCACTGCCATGAATGACCTTTCCAATGAAATTATCAAGGCGGATGAATACTTTGCCAGCCCCGAAACGCTAACACCTGAAATCATGGGTGCCCTGACAGTAGCCACTGATGTAGGCCGTACATTTATCGCCGAAGCCAGTGACGCTTTAGAAGAAATCGGTTATTAATATCCCCTGTATAACGCAAAACTAGAAGATACCAGCATTGCGGACGGAAAAGATCATAGTCTGTCTGCCAACAAAAAATATGTAAAGGAGACTTTTTATTATGCCAACTTTAATAGTAATTGCTGTTATTATTGCGGCCATTGTACTGTGGGTCATGTCCACCCAACGCAGACTCGTCGTGTTAGACGAAAATATCAACAACGCCATGAGCCAGATCGGAGTGCAGCTGTCAAGCCGTTTCGATGCTCTGACGGCGCTATTGGATTTGACAAAAGGCTATGCCAAGCACGAAAGTGAAACGCTGATTGAGACAATCAAATCAAGAAGAAGTGTGATTACAGCAAAATCCACACCCAATGATGTACTTCGACAAGAGGGAGTTATTTCTGAAGCCTTGGGAAGAATTGCCATGGTAACGGAGCAATACCCCGATCTAAAAGCAAATCAAAATTATATCAAAACCATGGATGCAGTGCAGATCTTTGAAAACATGGTGCGCACCAGCCGCCTGATTTACAATGACAGCGTCACCAAGTTAAACCGTGAAATACGAATGTTTCCGGTCTCAATGATCGCCGGGATACTCAACTTCAGGCAAAGAGACTATCTGGAGGAGCAAACTGAAAAAGCAGATATGCCAAGCATGAAATGAGGTGTACTATGCAAAAAAAAGTGTATAGCCTGATTCTAAGTGTGCTCCTGCTGTTTGCTCTTTCTATCCCCGCTTTTGCTGCGAATCTGGTGGATACAATAGATATTCAGGTTGTTCTTTAAGAGGACGGCTCTATGCACGTTACACAGGTCTGGGAGGGCGGTTAAGGCCGTTCACATTAGTGAGCGGTTTTTTTATGGCCATTTGCGAATGTATGATTTCATATCGAAATGCACATTCTAAATTATTAGCAGACGATAAGATAGAAATCAGACAGGTGGCAGTATGAGAAGAAACAGAAAGAAAAGTAAGTCTTCAACTGTTCAAACTCAGCAGTTTGATTATACCGGGTTTAAACTTGATACATCTTTAGATGGTAATGTGCAGATGTTTCGACAGATATTCAACAATGATGAAACATTGGTTGCCAGATTTCTGGAAAATCAGCTTAAGCCAGCGATAAAGTGTTGTATTTTGTTTATTGATGGTATGATAGATAACAAAATTGTTGATGAACATGTTATTATGCCCATTATGCAAAATAATGAGCTCAGTAATGCTGATGATATCATTGGCAGTCTTCAATCCCAGATAGTCTTTATCAACCAGACAGAGAGAACACCTGATGTGGAAAAACTATGGATGGCAATTGTTCAGGGCGATACTGTTCTACTGATAGAAGGATTGCAGGAAGGTTTGAGCCTGTCAACAAAAGGATGGAAATCCAGATCTACTTCCGAGCCCCTAAGCGAGAGGATGAATCGTGGACCAAGAGAAGGTTTCACCGAATCAATCTATGACAATCTGACATTAATAAGAAGAAGAGTGAAAACACCGGCGTTAAAAATGAGGTTTATAACAATTGGAGTGCAAACGAATACGAATGTCTGCATTTGCTATATCGATGGAATAGTGAATCAAAAGATACTCGATGAGCTATTTAGAAGACTGAAAAGTATCCATCCGGATGGTATTCAGGACAGTGGATATATAAGGGAATTGATACAGGATTCACCATTATCGCCATTTGATACGATAGGAGATACCGAAAGGCCGGATACGGCAGCCGGAAAGCTCCTTGAGGGGCGCATTGCACTTCTGGTGGATGGATCTCCTGTCGTTTTGATTCTGCCATTTGTATTTCAGGAAATTTTTCAGGTCAGTGAGGATTACTATTTAAATTTCTATTTTGCATCCATCGGCAGGATATTAAGAGTTCTGAGCTTTTTTATTACGGTCAGCGTCCCTGCCATTTATCTGGCATTGGTGACCTACCATCAGGAGACAATACCAACGCCTTTGCTCCTGAGTATTTCTGCTGCAAGGCAGGGCGTGCCGTTCCAGACGATCGTTGAGGTCAGTCTTATGTTGATTGTCTTTGAGATATTGAGAGAGACGGGAGTGCGTATGCCATACCATGTCGGGCAGGCCTTGAGTATCGTCGGGGCATTGGTTTTGGGGACGGCATCGGTTGATGCAAAAATAGTCAGCGCACCGATCGTCATCGTTATCTCGATAACAGCAATTACCGGTCTGAGTATACCTGGAATCAAAAGCGCGGTAATCACGCTGAGGCTTATATTCCTGCTGCTGGCGTCGTTTCTGGGACTGTATGGCTACGTATTCGGCCTCATAGGATTATTGCTGCATTTATGTGAAATGCGTTCTTTTGGAGTGCCTTATATGCTGCACTTTACAACGTTGGATCCAAGTGATCTGAGGGATACCGCTATCAGAGCGCCTCTATGGATGCTGAATTACCGATCTGAGCTCATCACAAATAACAGATTGAGACAGAGAATAAGAGGCAAAAGAAAATGAAAAAAAGAGCGCCTTTCATTATTTTTATGATTCTCATCGTAGTATCAACCAGCGGATGCTGGGATTACAGAGAAATAAACAAGCTTTCTATTGTTACAGGTTTAGCAATTGATCGGGGCGAGAATAGTAAGTATAAAATAACTTTTGAAATTGTTGATACGCAGGAGGGCGGAATAGAAGATAAAATAAAATCAAAATTAATTGAATCCGAGGGAGAGACAATATTTGAGGTTATAAGAAATTCACTAAAAGTTTCTTCTCCAAGGCTATACTTCGGGCATCTAAAAGTTGTGATCCTAAGTGAGCAGATCGCAAGGGAAGGAGTCACCGAAATCATTGATTTTCTGGACCGGGATGCAGAACCTAGATTAAATATAGATCTGATGGTTTCAAAAGAAAAAACCGCCAGAGAAATACTAAGTGCACAGAGTACTACAGAAGCCTTACGGTCTTTTGAAATTGAGCAGACGCTGAAGCAACAGGATAATCTGTCCGAATCACCCAGGGTCAGGGTATATCAGTTCGTAAATTATCTTCCATGCAAAGGAATAGCACCTGTTCTGCCTGTTATGGAAATAGTTGAATCTGCAGGGAAAAAAACATTTGCACTCTCCGGAACTGCAGTATTCAAGGGAGACAAATTGGCAGGATACCTTAATGAAGAAGAGTCGAATTTCTATTGCTATGTAACTGATAATGTAAAAAGGGGCATAATTATTTTAAAAGACTTTCCTGAAACTGAAGGTGTTGATGTTACACTAGAGATATATGACAGTGTGACAAAAGTCAAACCAGTTTATTCTGATGGAAAAACATCAATGGATATTATGATAAAAGTCAGTACAGCAATAGCTGAACAGACGGGAAGTATTAAATCTGAAAGCGGAATTGAGGTCCTCAAAGTACAAAAAGCAGCAGAAGAGTATTTGAAAAGTAATACTGTTAGAACTGTACAGAGTGTACAAAAAAAATTCGGTCTTGATATTTTTGGATTCGGGAAAAAGATAAACTCCGAAATGCCTAAGTTGTGGAAGGAGATCAGTCAAGATTGGAATTCGATATATAAGGAAATTGATATCAATGTGTCGGCATCTGTCGAAGTCAAAAATCGCGGACTGATGAAATATCCAATTGTGGTGGGGGAGGAATAGGATTGCTGATATTGGTGGTAATAGCAATTGAGATCAATATACCGGCTGATTTGAACCAAATTTTTCGCAGGAAGCAATGGGCGGTTCTCTGGTTTTATTCAGTGATAATGGTTATTGCAGTTGTAATGACAATATGTATATCTATGGATATAAAACTGCCAAGTCCTATTGGAATGTTTAGAAAAGTGATTAATGCGATAATCGGGGTAGATTAAAGATTTTAAGATATTTGGCAAAATGCTCCGGAGTAGAGGATGAAGTGAGATGAGCAGTGAGATTATTACAAAAAGGCAGTTGATAGCTGTAACAACTGCTTTTCTGATGGGCAGTTCCCTTATATTGGGCGCCGGAGGTGCTGCAAAAAGAGATGCTTGGATCGCAGTAGCCTGTGCCATGTTAATCACTATACCGGTCTATTTTATTTACGGGAGAATCGTTTCGCTTTTCCCGGATAAGGGATTATTCGAAATCATAACAACAGTATTTGGAAATATTCTGGGAGGTATCATTATACTGTTGTTTGCAGGTTATTCTTTTTTTCTTGGAGCACTGGTTATCAGAAATTTTACAGAGTTTATTAAAATCGTAACATTACACGATACACCCCTTTATGTTGTTGGATACTTCATCACTGTTTTAAGCATCTGGGCTGTAAAAAGCGGAGTCGAAGTTATTGGGCGTTGGACAGCGGTCATGCTTCCGATCATACTGTTTACAATACTGGTGGTCACATTGCTTTTTATCCCGATAATAGATTTTCAAAATATTAAGCCAATATTATACAATGGTGTTAAACCTGTTCTATATGCAACGTTCTCTGATTTCAGTTTCCCTTTTGGTGAAGCGGTAATATTGCTGTTTATGTTTGGTAATTTAAAAAAGGGAAGCAGTCCATATAAAGTTCTTTTCTGGGGTCTTCTGCTCGGAGGGGGCAGCCTTCTGCTGGTTACACTAAGAAGCCTTCTCGTTTTGGGCGAGGCAAATACAATGATCTTTTACTTTGCTTCCTATACCTCAGCTCGGTTGATCAATATCGGAGATTTTCTGGAAAGGATGGAGATTGTTATAGCCACTAACTTTGTTCTTAGTGGTTTTGTCAAAGTAAGCATATGTCTGCTTGCTGCATGCAGCGGAACTGCAAAGGCTCTTAAGATACCGGAGTACCGTCGGATAGTTGCGCCCATTGGATTGATGATGTTTATCTTTTCTATTATTGCTTTCAGTAATACAAGAGAAATGTTTGAATGGGCAGAGAAATATTATCAGTACTATTCATTGCCTTATGAAGTTTTTTTCCCTTTGATAATCTGGATAGGCGCTGAAATCAAAGCCCGCAAACTCGGAAACAGAGAAAAGGCCGAAGGGTAATGAGAATTCAACTGAAGGTTTCATGTTTCGCAGTCATAAATTAGGACAAAGTCTAATAAGTATATAAATGACTGTGGTGTTCCAGGCGAGATCATCGCAAATACCTGTAACGGATAAGTGTGAGGAAGAACATATGAGAACCGTTGCCGAACGAAATCTCAACAACAGTACAAGCAGTCTTAAACGGGACATATTACCAATATTGGCAGCGAGAGTGGCAAATGCGATCGAAGAAGCCATCATCTATGGTCTGGAACCTCTCGAGGAGGTGCGGCTCAGGTCAGGCAGGCCGCTGGTGTTGCAGAACTATTATAAGGAGTGGTTTATAGGCCGGAATAGTATGTTGTCGGCTAAACCGTCAGGCAGCTTTATTGTGACACAGGCGGACATTAAAAGTTCGTTGGAATTGATGAGTGAGAACTCTGTCTATGCCTATCAGGATGAAATCAGAAATGGCTATATCACTGTCAGAGGCGGTCATAGGGTAGGACTTGCAGGGAAGATCATCCTGGAGGGCGGCGTTGTAAAAAATATTAAAGATATCTCGGGTTTAAACATTCGTCTGGCAAATCAAATTTTCGGCTGCTCCGGGAAAGTGATCCGGTATCTTATAAGAGACAATGCGGATATCTATAACACACTTATTATTTCTCCTCCGCAATGCGGAAAAACAACAATTCTCAGAGATATTGCCAGATCGCTCAGTAACGGTATTCCGGAATTGGCCTTCAAAGGAGTCAAGGTTGCCATTGTCGACGAGAGATCTGAGTTAGCCGCATGCCATAAGGGCATTGCACAAAATGATGTGGGACTGCGTACCGATGTGTTGGATGGATGCCCGAAAAATATCGGAATGCCGATGATGATACGATCCATGTCTCCAAAGGTTATCATTACCGATGAAATCGGAAACGACGGGGACCGGGAGGCTGTTCACAGCGTTTTAAACGCGGGAGTAAGGATTATTACTACAGCTCACGGATACAATGTGTCCGAGATGAAAAGCAGACGCGAGGTTCTGAGACTGATAGAAGATAAGGTTTTTGAAAGATATGTAGTCCTTGGTAATACAAATGGTCCGGGTACAATCGCAGAGGTTATCGATGGGACAAATATGAAATCTGTTATGGGGGTTTTGCAAGATGCTTTTTAAAATAACAGGCAGTATCATTGTCTTATTATCCTGCAGCTTTATTGGAGTAATTCTGTCTCGCGACTGCATAAGAAGGCCCGCACAGCTAAGGGAGCTACAGGGCATTCTACAGATGCTGGAAAATCAGATCAGTTATCTTTGTGACGTTATTACAGATGCCTTTGAAAAGATTTGCAGAGCCGGAGGAACACAGACATGCATATTTTTTACAAGGACAGTTGAGATTTTAAAGGAAGAAAAAACGGTTACAGCTGCAGAAGCTTGGGAACGGGCTGTTACGCAGTGTATTCAAAGGACTGCTCTAAATAAGGAGGATCAGGTAATACTATCGTCCTTTGGCAGATTACTTGGAAGCACTGATATCGAAGGTCAGATTGGAAATATCCGCCTGACAATCGGACAACTGAAGATTCAGGAGATAAAAGCGGAAGAGAGCAGAAAGAAAAATGGAGGCATGTACAGGAGTCTTGGTATACTCGGAGGACTTGCAGTGGTGACTTTGCTGCTATGACGAATGAATGTATAAAGGGGTTGACTATTTTATGGGCGTAGACATGATCTTCAAAATTGCAGCAATAGGAATACTGGTCGCTGTATTGAATCAGCTGCTGATCAGGTCGGGCAGAGAAGAGCAGGCGACAATGACAACGCTGGCGGGATTGATCGTTGTGCTGTTGATATTGGTGAAGGAGATCGCTGTCTTGTTTGATACTGTGAAAACCCTCTTTAAATTAAACTGATTCTAGTGAGGCATAATCTTGGGAGTTGATACAAATGCAAATGATACAGATTGTGGGGATCGGTCTTGTGGCAACCGTTCTCATCATTATACTCAGAAGGCAGAAGCCTGAAATAGCAGTTCAGGTAAGCATCATGACAGGAGTTGTTATCTTCATGCTCCTGGCGTCGAAATTATCAGTTATTATTGACTTGCTTGAAGACTATGCAGACAAGGCTGAGATCAAACCAATCTATTTCTCAGCCGTTTTAAAGATCACGGGAATTGCCTATATCGCAGAATTTGGTGCTGAAATCTGTAAGGATGCCGGAGAAGGTTCCATTGCGTCAAAAATTGAACTGGCCGGGAAAGTTATCATTGTTATACTGGCGGCACCAATAATAACATCTTTGCTTGACCTGATCATTGAAGTGATGCCGTGACTGGAGGATAAGGTGAAATGCCGCACGAAAGAAAGAAAAAAATCAGGATGGTTTTGTTTATCAGCTTGTTGCTGCTTATCCTGTCAACGACAGAAGGATACAGCTTCGCAGCGGTAGAGGAAGATAACGGTGATGTGGCACAAATAATCGAACAGCAGACAGGCACAAGTGGAGTGGGTGCCATAAAGGATGAGCTAGAAAAGTATATGAATGAAGAAAGTAATGAAATATTACAGGGATTCAGCCCTGAGGAACTTATCAGCAATGTGACAGCTGGTAATCTTGGTATTGACATTAAAGGGATTGGCGCTAAGGCACTCCAATTTTTATTCCGTGAACTGTACCAGAACCTTGGCATATTTATTAAGCTTGCAGTGCTAGTTGTGATCTGTGCATTACTGAAAAGTTTACAGGCAAACTTTCTGAGTGAGAGTGTCGGCCAGGTCGCCTTTTATGTGTGCTATATCGTTATAATATCTATACTGCTTGTCAGCTATGGCACTGTGGTGAAAATGGGAATGGATATCATTGATAAAATGGTCGGTTTCATGTATGTGACGATACCTGTTATGATGGCTCTGTTGATATCAGGAGGGAACATTACAACAGGCGGCATACTACATCCGATACTGCTGCTGATCGTTGAAGCATCTGCAACGTTAATCAAAAACATATTCATTCCACTTGTATTCTTATCTACAATAGTGAAAATTGTAAATAACATATCGGAGAAGATCCAATTAGCTAAGCTGGCAAACTTGCTCAAACAGATCGTTACATGGACACTCGCCACGATCCTGACTGTATTTGTCATTGCTGTATCACTGCAGGGTTCATTAGGTGCAGTTATTGATGGTGCAACGAGCAAAGCTGCAAAGTTTGCAATAAGCACATTTATCCCTATTGTCGGGAAGACGTTGGCTGATGCAACCGATACGGTTATAGGATGTACTCTTCTCATTAAGAATGCGGCCAGCGTTGCGGTAATGGTGGGTATTCTTGTGATTTGCATCGTTCCATTGATAAAAATTATAGCTGTGGTTGCTTTATATAAAGCTGCAAGCGCTTTACTGGAACCAATTTCAGAGAGCAGAATTACTAATTGTATTGATGATGTGGCGGGTTCGATGCTGCAGATATTTGCATTAACAGCAGCTGTGGCATTTATGTTTATGATATCAATCACTGCATTGATTAGTGCAGGTAATATTAGTGCCATGCTGAGATAGGAGCACAAATGCTGGAATTTATCAGACACTGGGTAATAAATATTGTCGCACTCGTTTTATTTATAGTTATTATAGAAATGCTTCTGCCTAGCGGCAAAATGAAGAAATATGTAGGTATTGTGACGGGGACAGTTCTCATCATTGCAGTCATAACACCCGTAATCGAACTGTTCGGAGGAGACTTTGACTTTGCTGCTGTTCAAACCACTACCGGCAATACCATTAGCAGGATGCAAATTGAGAAGGATAGTAAACTGCTCGAAGAACAACAATTGGGTCAGATCATTGAGGTATATTGCAACGATTTAATCGAACAGATGGAACGACATGCTATAGAGGTAGAGGGCGTGAAAGATGCAAAAGCAGACATCATAATAAATGAAGACCATACATCAGAGAACTTCGGACAAATCAAACGGGCATATCTTGAAATCATCCTTGAAAAAGGGGACAGTTCTCCCGAAGGGGACAGTTCTCCCGAAGGGGACAGTTCTCTCAAGATTGATAAGGTGGAGGCTGTCAGTATAGAAAAGATAACAAATAAAAGAGCTGAAGTTGAGAACTGTCCCCCTGCTGAGAATTGCCCGCCGGATCTTAGAAAGAAGCTGGAGAACAGAATTGGAGAGGTGTTTGGGATAGGAATTGAAAATATCATTATTACACAAGTGATGAGGTGAGAATGTGGATATCATTAAGTTTATTAAGGAATGGACTGCTGGCCGGGACAAGAAGAAGCTGATTGAAAACTCGGCAATTGTTGTCATTATAGGTATCATTATTATTATTGCAGGCTCTACGATTTTCAGCAGTAAAAAACCCGATACCAACGATCAACAACAGAATGTCGGAAATACTGCTGACGTTGCTCGTCAGGGTACTTCTTCCGGTGACTTGCTGGAGGCAAAGCTCAAGAGTGTCTTGGCACAGATGCAGGGTGTAGGCAAGGTTGAAGTGATGATTACATATGAAAGCAGCGGAGAAGAGATTCCGGCCTACGACATTAAAAAGAGCGAGAGCAGCACTCAGGAGAAAGATAACGAGGGTGGCAGCAGAAGCATTACACAAGTGGATTGCGATAGTGCACTTGCATATGAAGATAGTCCTGAGGGAGGAAAAGATCCAGTAATATTAAAGGAAACAGAGCCGGAGGTACGCGGGGTTCTGGTAGTTGCTGAAGGGGCTGACAACGTCATAGTCAGACAGCGGATCATTAGTGCAGTTACTGTAGTTTTGGATGTTCCCGTGCACAAGGTGGAGGTGTCACAACGGAGAAAGTGAAGGGCTTACCAAAAAAGAGATATAAAAGAGATATAAACGGGAAATGACTTGAATATATTATTTATTAAGTGGGACAAAAAAGTTTATCTTGATCATGGTTTTATAAGGCAGAAGGTTAGTGCTTAAAGTACGAATTACATTTAAAACATTAATAAAGGGGGCAAAGTCATGATGGTTTTTAAAAGAAAGCAGATAGTAATTCTGGCATTGGTACTTATGATTGTAGTAGCGGGCTACCTGCAGTATAGTTACAGACAGGGAAGCGCAGCAACTGATGTGGAAGGAAAACTTGGCGAAGCGGTATATGTAGATAATGAGATCTATAATGAGGGACTGGATGGATCAGACTTTGGATTGGTTGAAGATGCAAATGGTCAAAAGAACATAACTGCATCAAAAACAGCAAATAATTATTTTGTTCAAGCCAGAATGGATAAGGAACAGAGCAGAAGTAAGAATAATGAGTCACTTAAGGTTATTTCCGAGGATGCCAACGCCAGCGAGGAAATCAGAACGGAAGCACAAGCCAGAATGATTGCAGTGACGGAGATTTCCGAAAAGGAAATGAGAATCGAGACACTGATTAACAAGATGGGATTCGAGGACACATTCATATTGTTTGCGGATGACGGAAGTGTGGATATTGTGGTAAAGACACCAAGCCTTACAACCTCACAAACAGCTCAGATTACTGATATTGTCACCAGGCAGGGCGATGTAGAGGTTGAAGATATACATATAAAACCACTGTTTTAGTAATTACCCGTTACATTTGGCATTAAGTTATATGGCAAATGTCTCAGTTTTACTTCATGGTGCAATAATGCTATAATATTTACATCATTCCTATGGAGGTAAGCAATGGAAGAAAACGTTCAAAGTGTGGTCAATGAAATCGGGGCTATCAAAATTACAGATGAAGTTGTTGCAATCATAGCCGGTATTGCAGCGACAGAAGTGCCCGGTGTCACAAGCATGAGCGGAGGTATTGCCGGAGGTATTGCCGAGGCACTTGGCCGTAAGAACCTGTCAAAAGGGGTCAAGGTTGAAGTAGGAGAAAAGGAAGCTGCTATAGACCTGTTTATTATCGTAGATTATGGTTTCCGTATCCCTGAGGTTGCATGGACTATTCAAGAGAAGGTCAAGACGGCGGTTGAGGAAATGACAGGCCTGGCAGTCGTCGAGGTGAACATTCACATACAAGGCGTCAATATCGAGAAAGAGCATAAAAAAGAGCTACCTGAGGAGCAGACAAAGTTAAGGTAAAGACGTATTTGTAAATAGACCCGTTAGGGTTTATTTTTTTGGGAAAATAAACTATAATATTAATGAGATTTATTCCGTGAATGACAAAACCAAGGAAAAATGATTACCGGAGAGGTGGTATACGATATGAATATTTTTTTCAGGGTCCTTTTGGCCTTTTATGCTTTCTGCCTGGCTGTGTTTTCTGCATTAGGAATGTATGTTGCAATAGATCCCCAGGCCTTTGTTGATATTGCGGGTGCAATTACGGGTATTATTTCAACAGAAGGTGCTACAGCGTTCAGAGTAATTGTTTTTATCACGGCATTGATATTTTTTGCTCTGAGCATAATGTTCTTGTTGTCGGGAGTGAAAAGCAACAAGGATAAAAAAGCTGTTAGTAAACATACTAATATCGGAGAGATTAGAATATCTCTTAATTCCATAGAAAACATCGCGATTAATGCATCCAAGAGATCAAATGGTGTCAAGGAGACCAAAACATTGGTTAAAAAAGCGGACGATGGTGTAGAGATTGAGGTGCGTATTGTGGTCATGCCTGATTTGAGTATACCTGTGATATCGGAAGAAGTGCAGGGACGAGTTAAAAAATCAGTAGAGGAGTCCTCCGGTATATCTGTTAAACAAGTCAAGGTGATCGTGGATAGCATATACTCAGGGCTTACAAATAGGGCTAGGGTTGAGTAGGAGGGTGCGGAATGAGTATTGAAAAGATTCTTACATATTACCAATCCCACAAAGGTGCAGTTACCGGAGCTGCTGTTGGATTTGGGCTTGCTGTGCTGATATTGCTGATTGGATTTCTTAAAGTGCTTTTTATTGCAATATTTACCGGTGTGGGGTATTATATTGGGAAACGGATTCATGGAGACAAAGATTACATAAAGAACCTTCTGGATAGGGTTTTGCCACCCGGAACTTACCGGTAGGTCATAAGGGAGGAAAATAGATGGGACGGAGAGCCTCCAGAGAGATGGCGATGAAGCTCTTATACCAGTTGGAATTTCAAAAGGACAGCATAGATGAGCAGAAAAAGCTGTTTTTTCAAGAAAATATGATCTCTGGAAAAGATCAGGTCTATATTAGTGATGTTGTTGAAGGTGTTAACAAAAACAAGGATTACATCAGTAATCTTATAGAGGTTCATTCAAAGGGTTGGAAGATCAGCAGGATATCCAAGGTGGATATTTCTATTATGCGTCTGAGCATATATGAGATCTGTTTTAGGGATGACATACCCTACAGTGTTTCCGTTAATGAAGCGGTCGAACTCGCAAAAAAGTATAGTAATGAGGATGCCGGTTCATTTGTTAATGGGATATTGAGCAAGATAACCGGCGGAGATCACCCGGCAGAGGATCAACCAGCAGAAGATCATCCAGCAGAAGAAACAAATGATGGCGGTTAATTATGATGCCGACAAAAAGAATCTTATCAGTCTCAGAAGTTAATAGGTACATAAAAGATCTGATATCTAATGACATCGTTCTGTCCGGTTTATGGGTGAAGGGGGAGATATCCAACTTTAAGAGCCATTATTCCGGGCATTTTTATTTTACAATCAAGGATGAAAAAAGTGTACTTAAGTGTGTCATGTTCCGCTCACATGCATCTACTCTGCAATTTGTGCCAAATGATGGTATGAAGGTATTAATTCGCGGGAATATATCTGTTTTCGAACGTGATGGTCAATATCAGCTTTATGCGGAAGAGATGCAGCCTGATGGCGTTGGAGCACTATATGTAGCGTTTGAACAACTCAAGGTAAAGCTCCAGAGCGAAGGCCTTTTCGATGAAGCCAGAAAGCGCAGACTTCCTCTCATTCCGGGCTCAATCGGAGTTGTTACATCATCTACCGGCGCTGTAATCAGGGACATAATCAATGTTCTCAGCAGAAGATTCTACAATGTAACGATAAAGCTATATCCGGTCCAGGTCCAGGGAGAGCAGGCAGCAGGCCAGATCGCAGCAGCAGTGCACCGCCTGAATGAACTAGGAAATGTCGATGTAATCATTATTGCAAGGGGAGGAGGCTCACTGGAGGAGTTGTGGGCCTTTAATGAAGAAATTGTAGCCAGAAGCATCTTTGCATCGCGTATTCCAATCATTTCTGCTGTTGGTCATGAGACGGATTTCACTATTTCCGACTTTGTAGCGGATGTTCGGGCTCCCACACCTTCTGCTGCGGCAGAACTGGTGATGCCTGAGAGAACAGTCATTGAAAATAGGTTGGACAGCCTGAAAATGAGACTTCGCAATGCAATCACTAAAATGACATCGATGGAGCGGATGACATTGAGAAGATTCAGTGAAAGCACTGCATTCAAGCAGCCTTATAATAAGATTTATCAGGATCGTATGCTGTTGGATGTACAGAAACGCTACCTGGAAAAGGCGCTGTCTGTTTTGAATACGGAATCCAGAAATAAGCTTTCTACTCTTGCTGCAAGACTAGATACGCTGAGCCCGCTGAATTCTCTGGCAAGAGGCTACAGTATAACACGTTCAGTAAAAGATCATACTCTTGTTAAATCTATCCAATCTATTGCGGTTGGGGACAAGCTTGAGGTGTTTTTGACAGATGGCTTGTTGGATTGCGTTGTGGAAAGTATTAAGGGGGAGAAAAGATGAGTGATAAGAACTTGAGTTTTGAGCAGGCTGTTGCAGAGCTGGAGGATATTGTGAAGAGGCTGGAGAAGGGCGAACTGACTTTGGATGAATCCATTAACTTTTTCCAGAGAGGTGTTGAACTTACAAGGTACTGCAACAAGAAGCTGGATGCCGCAGAGAGAAGCATCACGATGCTAATTGAAGGGGAAAATGGTATCACCGAAAAGGAAATGCCGGTCTAAGGGAGGATAGTATGGAGTTCAATACACAGTTTGAAAAATGGATCCAAATCGTGAACAATGCGTTGGATGACTATCTGGGAATCAGCGATGGTCCTGGTTCAGATATATATAAAGCGATGAAATACAGCCTTATGGCAGGGGGGAAGCGGCTTCGTCCCGTTCTGGCGTTTGCTGTGTGCGAACTGCTGGGTGGGAATCGGATCGATGTACTCCCATATGCTTGTGCCATTGAGATGATACATACATATTCTCTCATACATGATGATCTGCCGGCTATGGATAATGATGACTACAGAAGAGGCATTCCAACGAATCACAAGGTGTTTGGCGAGGCAATCGCGATATTGGCCGGTGACGCCCTGCTGAACAAAGCCTTTGAACTGATGTTGAACAGTACTTTAGCAGCGGATGCAAAGTTGAGAGAGAGGGTCGAGGCAATGGGGATAATTGCCGAATGCGCAGGTGCAGAAGGAATGATACGTGGTCAGGTAGTTGATATAGAGTCCGTTGGCATGAATATTTCGAAGGAGACTCTTGAGTATATGCACAGATGCAAGACCGGAGCACTGATTAAGGCGCCGATTCTTTCGAGCGCAGTTCTTTGCGGGGGATCGGAGGAGGAAATTGGACGGCTTCGGACTTATGCGGAAAATATTGGTCTGGCTTTTCAAATCAAGGATGACATTATGGATGTGGAAAGCAGCATTGACATCATGGGTAAGGCTGCAGGCAGTGATGCGACTTCCGGAAAATCCACTTATGTCACGCTGTATGGCGTGAAGGATGCATCTGAATTATTGGAGAATGCAGTTACAACAGCAGTAGATGCAATCAGTCATTTTGGAGAGAAGGCGCAATTCCTAAAGGATATGGCACTATTCATAAGAGACCGTAATCATTGAGTGTAATAGTTAAAAAACCTCGCAGAACCCATTTAGCGATATCATTGATGAGAATAAAGCCTATAAAGCCGGATGAAAACCGAGAATTCACACTGCAGGTACTAATTAAGGCTGTATTAATTCTTTATTGGATGCCCGTTATGTGTTATAATAATAATTCAAAAAACAAGATGGCGCAGTATTCTAGTCAGTACTGCCGTTTCTTAAGGCGGGCCTAAAAATCCGTTAAAGGGCATATCGATGAAGTTCCTTGTGTCGGCTTGCTACGCCCAGTGGTGGGTTGATGCTGGGAGTTAAGGTTTAGGGGCGATCTGCAATGGCATGCAGGCGTTGACCCCTTTATCGTGGAGACCCTGAATTTTGGAAGAGAAGCGTAATATGTTTTGTCAATGGAGTGTTGCGAAGCAAATCCGATGACTGCATGGACGACTATCGACTACGATCAGGGATTAAACCTGTTAGGCGGTATCAATTGATGCTGTGAACAGTGTAGCCTGCCTTGCGTGGGTATGGTGGATAATGGATCAGATGCGTGAGTACTGGCCGGTATAAGCGCATTATCGCTGTTTGAAACCATGCTTGCAAAAGAGGCTAGGAAACGGCCAGACTGTAGGGGAAAACTCCTAGACTGTTCTTATGAGATAGGTTGGGGATTGCAGTGTGGACTAAGTGGTAATCAGGCTCCGTAAGTGGTAACACTACGGCCGGAAATTTCAAGGGAAACCGCCGATTTGGCGACATTTCGGTATTGCCGGGGGAAATCCTGCCTGACCTAAGCCGCAAAATTTACTCAACGTATTGCCATCTGTTTTAGTTTTCTGGGGGGACACAATAAAGTGTCCCCTGAGATTTTAATTTGGAGGTTTGTTCGTGCCAGACGATCATAAGCACCCGGTAGATGAGAGGAAGATAAAATTCAGGTCTACATCAACGGTTGCCGGTAAGAAGAAAAGTGATGTCATATGGGTCATAACAATAACGCTTTTATCGTTTATTATTTCTGCAGCTTTAACAGTTGCTTCTTCCAATGTATTGCGCGAAGCTGAAATTATTACAGCTCTTTTTGTTATATTCATTATTATTCTGGTCAATATTCTTTTTGATATCATTGGCACAGCAGTTACAGCTGCTGAGGAGACGCCTTTTCACGCAATGGCCTCCAGAAAGCGCTTCGGTGCAAAGCAGTCAATTAAGCTTATACGGAATGCTGACAAGGTGTCCAATGTCTGCAATGACGTGGTTGGAGATATTTGTGGCATAATCAGTGGTGCAGCAGGCGCGTATATCATTATCAGGATAATCGGACAACAGGAAAAGGCCGGTATTGCTGAACTGGTGATGACCGGGCTTATTACCGCACTAACTGTAGGAGGTAAAGCATTGGGTAAGACTATTGCACTTCACAACAGTAATTATATAATATATAAGGTTAGTTTTTTTATTAGCTTAATCACTGAAAAAAGACAATTATTCAAGAAAAAAAGGAAACTCCAAAATGGAAAATAAGGAAGAAATAAATACAATACTTGATCATATAAATTCCCCGGATGACATCAGAAGTCTTAATCTATTGCAGCTGGAAACGCTTGCAGAGGAAATCAGGAGATATTTAATCGAGAAGGTTTCAGTTACGGGAGGACATCTTGCATCCAATCTTGGCGTTGTAGAACTGACGCTGGCACTGCATAAGATTTTCAATACACCGAAGGATAAAATCATATGGGATGTGGGGCACCAATCCTATGTACATAAGATCATTACAGGCCGACGGGAGAAGTTTGATACATTAAAACAGTTAGATGGTATTGCAGGATTTCCAAAGTGCGGTGAGAGCGACTGCGACAGCTTCAATACAGGCCACAGCAGCACTTCTATTTCTGCGGCGCTTGGAATGGCAAAGGCAAGGGATCTGATGCATGAGGATTACTCTGTTGTGGCTGTGATCGGTGACGGAGCCATGACTGGCGGGATGGCATTTGAAGCGATGAACGATGCCGGCCGCTCTCCTAATAATATGATTATTATCCTTAACGACAATGGGATGTCCATAAGCAAGAATGTGGGAGGCCTTTCACGCTATCTCAGCAAAATAAGGACACAGCCTATTTATTATAAAGCAAAGGAAGACCTTGACACACTCCTGAGCAAGCTTGCTTCAGCAGGTAAATTGGCCTCTCGCGCGCTTAACCGTGCAAAGGGGACTATTAAATACATGGTTATGCCAGGGATATTATTTGAAGAACTGGGTCTGAAGTATATAGGCCCAATTGACGGGCACGATATAAATGAACTGACCAAGGTTATTTCTCGTGCTAAAGGGCTAAAAGGCCCTGTTCTGATTCATGTTCTGACACAGAAGGGTAAAGGTTACAGCTTTGCAGAAGATAAGCCACAGAACTTTCACGGCGTATCTCCATTCGAAATCGAAACTGGTGAAGTGAAAGTTAATAATGGTCCTTCGTACTCCGATGTTTTCGGGCAAAAAATGATTGCGATGGCACAGCAGGAACCCAGGATAGCTGCTATTACCGCTGCTATGCCGATAGGAACCGGGCTGGAGGAGTTCGCCAGAAAGTATCCCGAACGTTTTTTTGATGTAGGTATCGCAGAACAGCACGCCGTTACATTTGCTGCCGGCTTGGCAAAAGCCGGTATTAAGCCGGTTGTGGCTGTATATTCTACTTTCTTGCAACGTTCCTATGATCAGATACTTCATGATGTTGCACTCCAGAATCTCCATGTGGTGTTTGCTATTGACAGGGCGGGCTTGATAGGCGAGGATGGGGAAACACATCAGGGCCTTTATGATCTGTCATTTTTAAGCCATATACCTAATATGACCATCGCAGCGCCAAGTGATTATACTGAATTTGAGCAAATGCTCGATTATGCCGTACTTATGCATGATGGCCCGATTGCAGTCAGATACCCGAGGGGTACCGGCAAGGATACTTTGATAAAGCCCAGTCCGCTGCATTATGGCAAGGGGGTCAGCCTTATTGAAGGAGAAGACATTACTATTGTTGCAGTTGGAAATATGGTTACCACCGCATTGGAGGCAGCTGAACTGCTTATGAAGAAGGGGATCCATGCGGATGTTATTAACGCGAGGTTTGTGAAGCCGCTTGATACCAGACTGATTTTAAACAGTATTGTGAAAACGAACGCGTTAGCTACAATAGAGGATAATTGTATTCGAGGCGGATTCGGAAGCAGTGTTCTGGAACTTGTGAACAAGAACGGATTGAAGGTTAAAAACAGCCTGTTTGGCTTTCCTGATATCCCTATCCCTCAGGGACAAAGGAAAGAAATTTTTGAAAAATACGGTCTTGATGCTGTTTCAATCAGCCATGATATTATCAGGATGCTCAGGAGCAAATAGGAGGTATTTTTTTGGGTAAGGAAAGATTGGATATACTGCTTGTTCAAAAAGGCATGCTTGAGAGTCGTGAAAGAGCTAAAAGTTCTATTATGGCAGGGCTTGTCTATGTGAACGGAGAGCGGGCAGACAAAGCCGGAAGCAGTTATCCCGAAGATGCTGTTATAGAGGTAAAGGGCAATTTGAACCCTTATGTAAGCAGAGGTGGTCTGAAGCTTGAAAAGGCTGTTAGCCAATTCGGTATTATGCTTGATGGCAAACATGCTATAGATGTGGGCGCTTCCACTGGCGGGTTCACTGATTGCATGCTGAAAAACGGTGTAGTGAAGGTTGCAGCTATCGATGTGGGGTATGGCCAGCTGGCATGGGCTTTAAGAAATGACGAGCGCGTCATTAATATGGAAAGAACAAATATACGCTATGTAAAGCCGGAAGACATAGGTTTCACAGCGGATTTTGTGTCTATAGATGTTTCATTTATTTCTTTAAATAAGGTACTGCCAACAGTACTTACGTTAATTAATCAGGAAAACGGAGAGGTTTTGTGCCTTATCAAACCGCAGTTTGAGGCAGGCAGGGGTGAGGTCGGAAAACACGGTGTTATCCGGGATGAAGAAGTACATAAGCGTGTTGCTGAGGAAGTCATATCATTTTCATTAGGAATCGGATTCCATCTGAAGGGACTCACTTACTCCCCAATTAAAGGCCCGGAGGGAAATATTGAATATTTATGCTATTTGTCTTTGGAATCCGGTCTTACGGATATGCAGAAAATTTTAACTGATATTGATGAAGTTGTCCGCAACTCTCATGAACAATTGAATAATAATCACTAGATCGTATCCTTGAGTATTTACCTGTAAACAAATATATTATAATATTGCCCATATACATTGGAAATATCACAATTATGTCATATGGCAGAACATGCGTTCTTGAGACATGAAGGGATGAAAAAATTGTTTTCTGCATAATTATACGATATAATAGGTGAGTGGACGCTAAAGCTACTTGTGACACTGAAGCTATTTGGACATAATCATCAGCTTTGGAGGTTTAGATGAAGAATATCGGCATTATTACCAATTTAGAAAGAGATACGAATTTTACATATACAAGGCTCCTGGCTAACAGTATTATAAAACACGGCGGCAATGCAATTATGTCGGACAAGTTAGCCGGCAAGTCGGGTGTCGGTATGCCATGCGGAGACGAAGACGGCATGATTGCCAACAGTGATTTGGTAGTCTGTCTTGGAGGTGATGGAACCTTCCTGAAAGCGGCGAGAAGGATATATCACAGAGAGCTCCCAATATTGGGAATCAACCTTGGTAACCTGGGCTTTCTAACTGAGGTGGACAGGGATAATATTGATCTGGCCATAGAACAGCTTTTCAGCGGAAAATATGAGATAGAAGAGAGAATGATGCTCGATACAGTTATATATCGAAAGGACGAGGCGCCTATAAAGGATATAGCTCTTAATGATGTGGTGATAGGTCGAGGGGCAGTTTCGCGGATCATTAGCATAAAAGCTTATATCAATGACACCTTTGTGGACACCTTCCCCGGAGATGGATTGATCATTTCAAGCCCTACAGGTTCTACGGCTTATTCTCTTTCTGCAGGCGGCCCGATAGTTGAACCTGATACTAATTTGCTCCTGATTACACCAATATGTCCGCACATTTTGTATTCCAGATCTTTTGTGGCCAAATTCGACAGTGTTGTCAGAGCAGTTATAGAGGACAACTATCAGTCCGGTGCAATGGTAACTCCGGATGGTCAGGAAGGACATGCAGTTGGCGGCGGTGATGTGGTTGAGGTAAAAAAATCTCCTTATTGTACGAAATTTGTGAAAATAAACCCAAGAAACTTTTTCAATATACTAAGAACAAAAATTTATTTTAGAGGAGAGAGTCTTAAAAAAGATGAAATACAGCAGACATTCAAAGATATTGGAACTGATTGAAAAATATCAGATCGAAACTCAGGAGGAACTGGCAGACAAGCTGAAAGAACATGGCATGGATGTCACTCAGGCTACTGTGTCCAGAGATATCAAGGAACTGCGTTTGATCAAGGTGATGGTGGATGATATGCATTACCGCTATGCGCCTATTTCTCACAGCGAAGGCTCTATCAATAATAAATTGCTTACTATTTTTACCCAATCATTTGTAAGCTGTGATTACGCAAATAATATCGTTGTGATCAAAACATTGCCTGGTATGGCGCAAGCCTCAGCTTCTGCGGTGGATATGCTGAAATGGCCGGAGATAGTAGGCACCATAGCCGGAGATGATACAATCATGATCGTATGCAGAGCTGAGCTTATAGCCGAGGAACTTGTAAATAAGCTTAGCAAAATGAGCAAGTAGGTTATCCAACAAAATTAATTGATTTAGAGGTAAATATGCTATTACAGCTTGATATTCACAATATTGCGCTGATAGACGAGGTTAGTATTGCATTGGAAAACGGTCTGAATATACTTACCGGCGAAACCGGTGCCGGAAAGTCTATTATTATCGACTCCATCAATGCTGTGCTCGGAGATAGGATTTCAAAGGACATCATCAGAACAGGTTCGGATAAAGCCTTGGTTGAGGCTGTTTTTCAGGTGGATGCGCAGCAGGTTGAGGAGATACTTGATGAAATGGGCATGGAGCTTGAGGAAGATGGAACACTGATACTGTCCCGGGAGCTCACACTGTCAGGTAGAAATACCTGCAGGGTAAACGGAAAAATGGTAGCCGCCACCTTTCTAAAAAAACTGGGTGAGCGCCTAATAGATTTACATGGGCAACACGACAACCAATCTCTCTTAAAAACAGAAAAACATATGGAACTGCTGGACTCCTTCGGTGGTGAGACTATTAAGAGCATTAAGCAGGAGTATTTATCTCTGCTTGAACAATACAGACGTGTCAGGGCGGAACTTAAGGCATTGTCTGGTGACCCGGGAGAACGGGAAAGAAAAATGGATCTTCTTAGATTCCAGACAAATGAAATCAGAAAGGCGAAGCTTATTACAGGAGAAGAAGAGGACCTCAGCAGGAGGAAGCTGTTATTAACCAGTTCACTTAAGATCTCAGCTTCTCTGACTGCAGCCCACAGCTTGCTCTTATCCGGTGAAGCAGGAGGAAGGCCGGCATTGGATGTAATGAACGAGGCACTGTCCTGCCTGAATACTATTTCAAAACTGGATGACAGTTATGACGAGATGGCTAAGCGACTTCAGGATTTCATCTATAGTACAACCGATCTTGCAGAAGATTTAAGAAGAAATTTTGAAAGTGTGGAATATGATCCTGCTCTTTTGGATGAAATTGAAGAGCGATTGGACCATATTTTTAAGTTGAAGAGAAAATATGGGGTAACTATACAGGAAATCCTCCAATACCTGGAATCTGCAGAAAAGCAACTTGCAGAGATTGAAAAAAGTGAAGAGTTGGCTTTAGCTTTGAACGACAGGCTGATGGAACTTGATAAACAATTGTTTGACACTTCATGCAGGTTAAACAGCGAGCGACAGAAAGCCGCATCAATATTAGAGGACAGGATAGGACAGCAGCTTGACAATCTGGAGATGAAGAAGTCCAGATTCCATGTGGATATTCAATTTAATAGTGGATCAGCGGAACAAGGCGCAGCAAAATATACGCAAAACGGACTGGACAAAGTGGAATTTCTCATTTCTGCAAATGCTGGAGAACCATTGAAGCCTTTGGCAAGGATTGCTTCCGGCGGAGAAATGAGTAGGGTTATGCTTGCAATTAAGACGATATTGGCCGAAGTTGACCAGATTTCAACAATGATTTTTGATGAGATTGACATCGGTATAAGCGGGAAAGCCGCGCAGAAGGTTGGTGAGAAGCTATCATATATTTCCGAAGGGCATCAGGTTATATGTGTGACGCATTTGGCTCAGATCGCATGCATGGCAAATCATAATTATCTGATAGAAAAAATTATGGAGGAGAACTCAACAAAGACGATCGTTAATAAACTGGATGGAGAGGAAAAAGTTAAGGAGATTGCCAGATTGATCGGCGGTGGAGAGTCCTCAAAAGCATCATTAAAGTATGCCGAGGAAATGATCAATAACGCGAAAAAAACAAGAAGAGCTTGATTAACAATGATAAAGCAGGAAAATCCGACTTAATCGCCGGATTTTCTTGCTTTTATTCAAAATTACCTCCTGTACAAATTTTTGTTTGCATAATTGGTTTTGCAAAAGGTTAACTTACTTGCAGGAGGTTGAACAATGCGGAAACTGACATTTTTAGTAAAGGCTTTTATAGTTATTTTATTTTCAGCAATGGCCGTAATTGGTGTATCATATGTTAAAGTCCTGCTGACTGTTCCCGGTGATATTGTCCTGATCGAAGGAGAAGAATATACCTATAATATTAATAGTTTGTTCCCGATCAGCGTTTCAGCCGATACTGAAGGTATATTGAGAATTAATGGAAAGAGTGTTGAAACATCAAACAACCGTTTAACTGCATCAAAACCTGTTTCATTCAGTTCAGATAAAGGTGGAAGCGTAAAACTTAACCTTCACTTTTTTGGAATTTTGCCTATTAAGACAGTTAATGTTGATATCGTTTCTAATAAGGAAGTGGTTGCATGCGGCAACACAATAGGAGTTAAGCTGAAACTGCAGGGAATTCTGGTAATAGGAATCTCAGATGTGGATTGTAATGGTCAGAAGATTATTCCTGTCAGGAGCAGTGGAATAAAACCTGGAAATGTCATTACACGTATCAATGACAAGGCAGTCGGAAGCATAGATGAATTGGTGAATGCTATTTCGAACAGTGCCGGCAAACCTATAAAAATCAATTACAACAATGGAAGTGAAACAGCAGAGGCGAGTGTGTTACCTGTCATTTCATCAGATGACAACGAGTACCATATTGGACTTTGGGTATGGGACAGTACAGCAGGAATTGGTACACTTACTTTTTATGACAAGGATACAGGAAGATTCGGAGCATTGGGGCACGGCATTACTGATATCGATACCGGGACACTGATGTCGGTGAAATCGGGAGAGATTATGGAATCTAATATTCTTGGCGTGAAGATGGGTAAATCAGGTGAACCAGGTGAATTAAAGGGGATGTTCACAGATGGTTTGAGCCTTGGAACAATTCTAAACAACACTAATATTGGTATTTATGGTAAACTGCACAGCGGCTCAATGGAAAGGATTGCAGGGAGGACTTATCCAATAGGGGTAAGGGCAGAAATCAAGGAAGGCCCGGCAACAATTCTCTCAAATATTGACGGTAAAAAAATCGAGGAATATAAAATCTTGATACAAAAAGTCTCGAGACAGAATATGAATGGTTCAAAAGGCATGATTATAAAGATATCAGATGAGCGTTTGCTCAGCACAACAGGTGGTATTGTACAGGGAATGTCAGGAAGCCCCATAATACAAAACGGGAAAATTATTGGCGCAGTGACACATGTGTTGGTAAATGACCCGTCACGTGGCTATGGAATTTTTATAGAAGCAATGCTTAAAACAACACAAAAGCAAATTCAAACAGGAAATAGTATGGAAAAATAAGGAAATTTATTAGCCTTTGCATACTGTTTGATAATAAAAAACAGAATGATAGATTATGTTAAAAAGCCCAGAATTAAGGCGATTAGAGATATACAATAAGCAAACGATTGCTCAGTATTTGGAAATTAATATAAAATAATACTTGATAAATATACGAAAGATAAATATAATGAGGGCATAAAAATGTGATTTATTTTTTGGGGGGGGATCCACTTGCCGGAAAGAAAGATACAAATAGTCATTGCAGATGACAATAAAGAATTCAGTGATATCCTGTGCGAGTATTTAAGCAATCAAGGAGACATAGAAGTCACCGGTATTGCAAAGGATGGGAATGAGGCTTGTGAACTGATAGCGACAAGGATGCCCGATATAGCTATCCTTGATATCATAATGCCACATCTCGATGGGTTGGGCGTATTGGAAAAAATGAGATCTATTCCATTGAAGAAGCGTCCTTTATTCATTATTCTCTCAGCTGTCGGACAGGACAAGATCACACAAAGAGCTCTTGCACTTGGTGCGGAATACTATATTGTAAAGCCTTTTGATATGGAAGTGCTTGTTTCGCGCATAAGACAATTGAAGGATTCCAGCAGCAACCCGGTTATAAGATCAGATTACTCCATGGAATCGAGAATGCCCTATCACGCTCCTGTCCAACGCAACCTTGAGGTCGAAGTAACAAATATTATGCACGAGATCGGTGTTCCCGCCCATATTAAGGGATACCAATACCTGAGGGATTCGATTATGATGGTCGTAAAGGATCTGGACGTCATCAATTCGATTACCAAGCAGCTATACCCTTCCATTGCGCGTGAGTACAATACTACTCCCAGCAGAGTTGAAAGAGCAATCAGGCATGCTATCGAGGTTGCATGGAGCAGAGGTCAGATGGAAGCTATTGATACACTCTTCGGCTATACTGTTAGCATAGGCAAGGGAAAGCCGACGAATTCTGAGTTTATAGCGATGGTAGCTGACAAGCTGCGTCTCGAGATGAAGGTAAGTTAAAGGAATACTGACAAATTACATAATTATAGTGAAAACACCATCTGTATTTTGCAGGTGGTGTTTCTATGGTGCGCCCAGCATGGGCGCAATCTAGCGGGTGAAAGTCCCGAACACGCCTTAGTAGTGGGAAGTGTATAGCTTAAGACAAGGGTGTCCACCGTGAGGTGGAATCTGAAGGAAGTCGGCGGCA
>JAEYRF010000017.1 GCA_023409615.1 Bacillota bacterium
ATACAAATGGTGCTACTTCTATTATAGAGAAAACAAAAACATTATCCAATACTGCCAGGCAATATAGCTATGATATGAGGAACATCGTTTATAAGAATTCCGCCATGATAGATCAAATGGTCAGCCAGATGAATACGATTGATAATGCAATCGGTGCAGCACTTTCAAATGTATCCGAGTTAAATTTAAACATGGGAAAAATCAATGATTCTCTCTCAAGCATTACCACTATTGCAGAGCAAACAAATATGCTGTCTTTGAATGCAGCCATTGAAGCCGCAAGAGCAGGCGAATCCGGTAAGGGTTTCGCAGTTGTTGCAGATGAAATAAGAAAATTAGCTGATATGAGCGCAATGTCGGTTAAGGAAATTTTCGCCATAATGGAATTGGTTAGCTCATCATCTGTTGTTACATTGGAGAAGGTCTCCGGCGGAAAAGAAGCAGTTGATGTTGGAAACGAATTGATTGGAAATGTAAATGAAGGCTTTAGCAACCTGGAAAAGGCGGCAGAGGCTATCTCCGAAAGTGTTGAAGCGGAAGATGGCATGATCTCCGAAATATCATCGTCATTCTCCGCTATTATGGAACAGCTTGAAAACATATCATCAATTTCCGAAGAACATGCCGCTTCAACGCAAGAAGTATTGGCTTCAATAGAGACTCAGCATAGTCAGATAAGTCAGGTCGTGCAGGAGATGTCCTCCATTAATGATCAAAGCAATAAACTAAGGAAGCTCCTTGAACGGTAGTTCAGACGCAGGCAGTAGCCAGAGACTTTACCCTCAAATATTCATAGTTTTAACTTTGAATATTTACGTGTTTATTGACAAAGAATATCCATAGCCTATTATTCGCAGTTTCATGTCGGAGGATATCTATGGATATTAATGAACTTAAAAACTTTCAAATACCACCTCAATCTTTTTGGATGGCTTCAACACAGAGAACTGACTACCCAGCTTTAGATAAAGATCTTAAAGCTGATATCGCTATAGTCGGAGGTGGTTTTGTCGGTATATCAACAGCTTATATGCTGAGCATGGCCGGGCTAAAGCCGGTAATCATTGAGGCAGACCGCATTGTGCAAGGTACGACCGGCCATACAACAGCAAAGATTACTTCTCAGCATGGATTGATTTACAGTAAAATAAAAAGCAAAATTAGCGAGGAGTTTGCAAAGCAATATGCCGATGCAAACGAGACCGCCATCAGAACGATTGAACAAATAGTGAATGAAAACAATATTAAATGCGACTATCTCCCCCAATCAGCCTATGACTTCACTTATCGGGACGGATATATTGATAAAATAAACGAAGAGGTAAAAGTTGCATCCTCTCTTGGGATAAAGGCTTCCTATCTTGATGAAATACCGTTACCCTTCAAAATAAAAGCAGCTGTACGTTTCGATAACCAGGCACAGTTCCATCCACGGAAGTACCTGCTGAGTCTGGCAGAAATTATTGTTGAACAGGGTTGCCAGATCTATGAGCAAAGCAGGGTTGTTAACATCGAAGATGAAGATAAATATGTTTTGATAACAAACAACGGTAAAAAGGTGATGGCTGAAAAGGTTATCATAGCATCACACTACCCATGCTACAATAAGGCCGGGTTGTATTTTGCCAGACTATGGACTGAGCGATCCTATATTCTTGGAGTCAAGGTAAATGAAAAGTATCCGGGAGGAATGTATATTACTGCTGAAGAGCCCGGCCGTTCACTTAGAAGCCAACCATCCGATGAGGGTGAATTAATTCTGGTCGGCGGAGAACACCATAAAACAGGGCAAGGCGAGGATACTGTAAAGTATTACAATGCATTAGTTGACTATGCAAATGAGAACTTTACCGTGGAAGATATTCCATATCGCTGGTCTACACAGGATTGTATGACCCTGGATGATATCCCATATGTAGGCCATTTCACATCAGACACGCCAAATATGTATATTGCAACAGGCTTCGGAAAATGGGGAATGACTAACAGCGTAGCATCCTCATTAATTCTGAGAGATTTTATCACCGATGGCAAAAGCCCATGGCAGGACGTTTACAGCCCCTCCAGGGTCACAGTAGCCGCTTCAGCAAAAAGCTTTGTCGTTGAGAACTTAAATGTTGCCAAAGAATTGATAAAGGGAAAAACAACACCACTGCCAGAAAAGGTCGATATGAAACCAGGCGAAGGAAAAGTTATCGAAGCAGAGGGACAAAGGGCAGGAGCATATAAGGATAATAAGGGCAATGTTCACGTAGTCAATACAACATGCACACATATGGGCTGCGAGTTAATGTGGAACTCTGCAGAAAAGTCCTGGGATTGCCCCTGTCACGGCTCAAGGTTTACGTACGAGGGTGAAATCATTGAAGGACCTGCTGTTAAGCCTTTGGACATGGACAATGATGTAAATACTTTAGAGAAGGTAATCAAAGACCATTACTAGGAATTAGTTATTAAAATATTTCTCATTCATAATTTTTTTTAACTCATGTGAAGACATTGGTTTATAAAAATAATAACCTTGAATTTCATCGCACTTCTCTTCTTTTAAAAATGAGAACTGTTCCTGTGACTCTACTCCTTCTGCTAAAACTTTAATCCCAAGATTTTTTGAAATCTGAATAATGCTTCTAATAATCGCCTTATCCTTCTGAGAATCAGTAGATATTCCATGGACAAATTCCATGTCTATCTTAATTAAGTCAATCGGGAATTTCTTAAGTCTGCTTAATGATGAATAGCCTGTTCCAAAATCATCTATTGAAATTGTAAAACCAAGCTTTTTTAAATCATATATGCGTTCTAATACAAAAGGTTCATTAATGAAAGCAACACTTTCTGTTATCTCTATTTGAATATTGTTAACATCTGTTTGAGTCTCTTCAATAATTTCACCGACCCGACTTATAAAATTAGCATCTTTCAACTGCTCTATAGACAAATTAATAGAGATACGAATATCTCTGTTATAATAATTTCTGCAGCTAATGCACTCTTCACACACAGTTCTAATAACCCATAATCCGATTGGCTTTATCAATCCTGTTTTTTCTGCAAGTGGTATAAAGTCAGCCGGTGGAACCATTCCAAATTCTTCATTCTTCCAGCGTAAAAGTGCTTCAACTCCAATTATTTCTTCAGTCTCAACTTGAATCTGAGGTTGATAATACAAAAATAATTCATTTCTATCAAGCGCTCTGTATAAGTCATTCGTTAATTTCAACTTCATAATAACGTCCTCTTTCATTTCAGGAGAACAAAAGACGCACTGATTTTTTCCATTTCCTTTTGCTGTGTACATTGCTATATCAGCATTTTTTATTAATGATTCCGAATCCTCCCCGTCTACAGGATAAACTGCTATCCCGGCACTGACTGAAATGAAAAATTCATTATTTTGAACAGTTATAGGTTTTTTAAAAGCATCAATAATTTTGTTTGATATTTTGTGAATGTCTTCTATTTTTTCAATGTCAGAAATCAGTATTAGAAATTCATCCCCACCAAATCTGGAAACAGTATCAGATTTTCTTAAACATGAAGATAATCTCTCAGCCGTCTCTTTTATTACATAATCGCCGGACGTATGTCCTATTGTATCATTAACTGACTTAAATGAGTCTAAATCAACGAACATAACTCCGATTAGATGTGAATTTCTTTTCGACTTATGTATTTCCTGATCCAGTCTGTCTTTGAACAAATCTTTATTGGGAAGGGCTGTCAAAGAATCATAAAAAGCCATTTGATTTAACTTTTTTTCAGATTCTTCAAGAATACTCTTTTGAGCCTCGATTTCTTTCAAATAGTGAGCTTTTTTACTTTTATATTTATTTATGAGAGAGATTATTACAATAACACCAATATATGAAATTACTCCAGGTAATGATTCAACAGATGCATTGGTAATTAAAAAAATAACTGAACCTACTAAACTATAGCCATTAAGAATAACTGCTACGATATATCCTGCTTTTTTTTCACTTAGTGTCAGATACACTGAAATAAACATCTGAAATTGAGTGATAATCCCTCTGAGTGTATATGTATCCAAGTTGAAATTCATAACTGCACTCAAATTGTTTCCATCTGAAATTCCTTTTAGTATAGGGGCACTGGGCAAATATAGAATCGCGAATAAAACTATGACAACATATTGACTGTTGGCTGAGCTCTTTCTGCTTTCTTTTACCTTATTTCCCATAATTTGCTCCTGCTTACTAATCGGTATTCACAACTCTTATTACTTCCATTATACTATGCTTACATATTTTATCAACCTTTATAGCGTAATATCTATATCTCACACAGCTACAGTATAAACTCACTATACTTTAAGTCAAAAAACCGCTGATCATGAGATTTTCACCCCTAATCAGCGGTCAGCAGCATACCATTCTATTATTTATTCGTTTTCATACCTTTCGACAGTCCTGACAGCGATTACAACGGCCTGCTCGCGTGTGGTAGTGCCCTTTGGTACAAAGTTTCCACTGATACCTGTCATTAAGCCATTTTTATTCATAAACTTTACAGACTCAAGAGCATATCCTGATATGTTCTTCTCATCCGGGTAAACATCAGCACCGGCAGTACTGAAATCCGCATCCGGCTTTATAGCTTTTACTGCTCGATGCATCATCGCTGCAATCTGTTCGCGGGTAATGAGGTTCTCAGGAGCGAATTTACCCCCTCCAATACCATTGACAATGCCCAATTCATAAGCTTTAAAAATTTCCGGGTTTTTTGTATCGCTGAAAGCGCTGGTGTCCTTATATGTGGCTTCTTTCCCTGCAGCTTTTTCATAAAGTCGAACAACTACTTCACAGAATTCTTCACGTGTTATCGAGCCCGACATATTATCCCTTATGCTATCGGTAATAAAACCGTATTCGGATGCCTTGTTCAGTTCCGGTACAGCCCAGTTGCTGGCGCCTTTGAAGGTGTAAGCCGGTGTACCAACGCTTACCGGTGTAGAGTAGGGTGATACCACTTTTGCATCAGGGGTTTCATATTTAAAGTATACACGGAAGGTATAGAGATTGGCTTTAATATCTATCTCTCCGAATTTACCATTGTCCTGAGGACGTATTTCAATATGGTCATCCAGCTGTGAGCCCGTTGAAAAAGGTAACTCTCCAACTACCGAAGCCCATTCTCCATCACCGATTTTCCAATCAGCAAAAGCTTTAACAGGTACCTGTTGGTTTGCTTTTGTGATGCTGTCGGGAGTATCCCAGTTCAGCAGAAAGTATGGAGCGTCATTCGAATCCTTCATCAGTTCAGCCGTAGGCTTAGGCGGAGCCTCAAGAGCTTGCGGAAGCTTCAGCGGTGCGCTTTTGCCAATTGATATAACCTGCGTATAGGGACTGATAATATTTTCGTTCTGGTTATCTTTCATGTATTGAACCACATAACGTGCACGGAAATGATAAGTATTTTTTTCAAGGCTGAAATCATTTCCAAGATGAGAACTAACGATAAAACTCTCCATCACACCGTTGATATCACGCCTTTGATTAGGTGTCGCCACAAGAAAAGGAAACTGATCATAGTCACCCGCGTTTTGACCCCAGGCCTTTCCCTCCTGGCGCCATGGGCCGTCATTGACTTTTACATCGATTTCAAAAAAACAATTATCCAGAACCTTATCCGGCCCGGGTGAGTATAGTTTTGTTATTGATTCAGGTTCTATCCAGCGGATCATCATACCCTGATATATGTCGTACCGTGCCGTTACACTAGACGGCACTTCCAGTGTTTGGGGGATCTCAGCTGCACATATCACTGGTGTTAAAGAGATGAGGAGTAAAAAGCAAATTAATACAGTAATTATTTTTTTCATCACAAAAAATCTCCTTTATAATTATCTTTCCAGTTGATTATATCAACAGAGATTTTTGCGTCATACAATGTTATTGCCATTTTTGTATCAAATAATTGCCATGGATAAAATATGATTTATAAAATAGACTTAATAAATTCCGTGGGAGTTATTCCAACCTTTTTCTTAAAAACAGAAGAAAAGTGACTATGACTTGAGAAACCTAAAATAAAGCCAATCTCGGTTATCGAATACCTTTTTTCTTTTAGATATATCAGAGCCTTGCTTATTTTTATATACATATAATACTCGTAGGGTGTTGTTCCTGTATGCTCTCTAAATAGCCTTAAGAAGTAATAAGGACTTAAATTCACTATACTACAAAGCGTATTAAGAGAAAATTCAGTATTATAATTCTCCCACAGAAAGTCTATTGCTATATTAATCTCTTTTCTTGCCGAATATTTTCGAA
>JAEYRF010000053.1 GCA_023409615.1 Bacillota bacterium
CCTCCTTTGTAGTGGAAAATTTGGATTACACAACTATATTTTACACTATTTAGAGGAGAAGAACAATTAAAAACGCATGCTCTAGCCTAGTAATATCAAGGCTTTCAGCATTTTGCAAATAACAAAAGGATCATTAATATAAAGGAGAATAGAAAAATGAACGTAAATGACTTGATCGACGGTAAATTTAGCGGAGCTATTTCTATAGTTCAAGGGAATAATAGTATTTTTCAAGGTGAATATGGATTTGCTGACAAGGCGAATGAAATCCCTAACAAAATCAACACAAGGTTTGGTACAGCTTCAGCGGGTAAAGTTTTTGTAGCAACTGCAATACTGAGATTGATTGAACAAAATACCATAAACCTGGATACAACAATAGGAGAAATACTAAAATTCGATTTGAAGGAGATCGACCCGGGGATAACAATCAGGCAGCTGCTAAATCACACATCAGGTATACCTGATTATTTTGATGAATCGGTTATGGATGATTATGAGGAATTGTGGATCGATATCCCGAATTATCGCATTAGAAAATCATCTGATCTAATTCCCTTGTTCATAGATAAACCCATGATGTATCCCAAGGGTGAACGATTTCAATACAATAATACCGGTTATGTAGTTCTCGGATTGATTATTGAGGAGATAACGGGAAAACCTTTCGATTTTTATCTGCAGGAAACTATTTTTAATACATGCAGAATGACTGATACCGGATATTTTGAATTTGATAGATTACCTGCAAGGTGTGCGAATTCTTACATATTTGATTCAGAGAAGAATGAATATCGTACTAATATCTATTCTGTCGATGCAAAGGGAAGCGGTGCAGGAGGGGCGTTTACAACAGCATATGATGTTGAAAAATTCTGGACTGGATTGATTAAAGGAGAATTGATTAATAAGGATTTGCTGGAAATGATGTTTTCTCCTCAGGTTACAGAAGGATGTTATGGTTACGGTGTATGGCTTCTTAATGGCAAGATCCCTTCGTTTCAAGGTTGTGACCCCGGAGCTAATTTTATAACATCTTATGATTTAGATAAACAGTTGATTATAACAATATTAAGCAATGTTGATTATAATGTAGAATTACTTCATGATAAAATATACAATGTATTAATTTGAGGGAGGATAATGCAATGGACTTTTTGCAATTAGCTGAGAATAGATTCTCAGTCAGAAGTTTTGCAAGTAAACCGGTAGAGCAGGAAAAAATTGATGCTATATTGAGAGCAGGTCAGGTAGCTCCTACAGCGTGTAATAATCAGCCACAGAAAATATTAGTGATCCAAAGTGATGAGGCTTTGGCAAATTTCAGAAAATGTACTGTGTGTCATTTTAATGCACCGCTTGCGATCCTGACTTGCTATGATAAGAATCTTTGCTGGAAAAGAGAATACGATGGAAAAATAAGCGGCGATATTGATGCTTCAATCGTTACAACGCATATGATGTTAGAAGCAGCTAATCTTGGGATAGGCTCAACCTGGATCATGCATTTTATTCCTGAGGCAATCCGTGAAGAGTTTCAATTGCCGGAGAATTATGAACCTGTTAGTATTCTTGCCATGGGTTATCCGGCTGAAGACGCAAAACAGAATCCTAGACATGCCAGCATTAAACAGTTGGTTGATACTGTATCTTATAATAGGTTTCAGTGAACAGCTTGCATTTCTCGATAATTGGTTAAGAAGTATCTGCACCGACCTTTCAAAAACTAAAACCATACGACCTGACAAAAACTTTACCAGCATCCCCCTGCGAAACATCAAATAAGAATGAAATATGTAGATATTTGTAGTATATCAGAATATCTAGAGAATTTCATAGTAATATATATATTATTCGTAGTTGGTAAATCAGGCTTTTGTACCCGTATATCAGTTAAACCGTAGTGAAAGTTATGAATATAGTACAACATCATCTTAATTCTGTCTATTGTATATTATCTATAATTTACTATAATTATAGTATTGCTTAGTAAAAATGGCGGAATGCGAAATGAAATATGAAGGTAAAAAGAGGGACCGCATAAAAATGGGTAAGCGAAAGCACTATCTTGTATGCCATGAGACTCCTGTCGGGCGTCGGATACTTGCACGTAAATTCCGCCGTACACAAAAAATGCTTACACAGGAAGGTGAAAGTGCAGTAACTCCCATAGGTAAGGATTACAAAACAAGAGGCTGGATAACGAGATAGGAGCCGCTATGGAACAGAAAAATGACCGCAACGTGTTTATCTACCACCCCGACCCTATTGCAACCGGTGCATTTCAAACTGGCGATGCCATTTGCGATTGTTGCAAATCACCCACAAGTATTTTTTACACAGGGCCTTTCTATGCAAAGGACAGTGATCTGATTTTTTGCCCGGACTGCATTAAAAGCGGTGTGGCGGCAAAGCAGTTTCAAGGCTGTTTTACTGCGCCTGATCACTGTGATCATATTGGCGATCCGGAAAAACAGGAGGAAATTTGCTATCGCACGCCCGGATACTACGGAATTCAGCAGGAACAATGGATAGCACATTGCGGCGACTACTGCGCCTACCGGGGTGAGATAAGCTATCATGATCTGACACCTGAGCTGCTCGCAGATTTCAAAGCGACCTGGAATGATCGCCCCCAACAAATATGGAATTTGGAGCAAGTTTTAGGTTCCCTTGGCCTGGCTTACGAAGGATATCTCTTTGAGTGCCTGCATTGCGGGAAGCATCTGCTCTATGCTCAACGGGACTAAGAATGGAAATATCGGTACCTTTATCAAATCGAAATATTTCATGTTGTTGAAGCTATTGACTAAAAAATTGTTCCATAGGAGGGATGAGCTTTAATGCAGGAAAATGTAAAAACACCACAAGCATGGCGTCTGGAGGTCAGCTTCGACGGAGAATGGGTTTTAGAGCGCAGGAATGATGAGGTTCTTCCCATAGATAACCTTTTAGATCAGCTGAAGAAAACTTTTTCAGAGCTTACAGTCGAGTATCAGCAAATCACCCGATGCTCTGTAATTATCCATGCGAGCACCGAACAGGAGATTATTGAAAAGCGCGATGCTATTTTGGCGGACATGGGCGCAGCAGATGCAGTCACGGCTGTTACTCTCATCAAGGAAGAGG
>JAEYRF010000065.1 GCA_023409615.1 Bacillota bacterium
TCCTTCTTCCATCCCTTGGTACCTTCGCCGATCACACCAAGATGCTTTTTGATTTCATACTTTAAATCAGCCATTTTTCAACCCTCCAATAATTTAGTTTTACAATATTCTGCAGATTATGTCAACGGCCTGTCAATCCAGCCGTCACTGCCTTTCATACTACTTCCAAACATCTTCAAGCTTCAATCCTCCGGTATGCAGGAAAGCTCCAGCTTCCCGTTGTTTTTAGCATATGCGATGAATACAGCCTGTTCCTGTGTCAACTCAAATGACACATATTTGGGTATGCTTTCCGATTCCGGAATGTCCACCATCTTGGCGTTCTCATCTATAACGCCGGCAATACGGACACCCTTCATCATTTTTACACCGTTTTGTGCAAATGAAGCATCCACCACACCCTCCGCTGAAGGGACCTGATTTTGCTCGCCTCCATTATTCGGCACATAAATGATATCCACATACTGGTCCTCTGTCAGCTGCCAGGCATTGGCCTGATCGACCCTCAACTCTGCGGATATCAGCCTTTTACTCGCATCCTTCGCACGAGTAATAACACATTCATCAGGCATTAATTTGGCATTTAACAGCATTTCTCCAGCTTCAATGTCCATCCCCGCTCGCATGGCAACCGCTTCATTCATATTGTCCAGTGCATCCTGATGGACAGCGTCACTGCTTATTTCCCTTATCTCCAGCATGTTCGCGGTAATGACGGTGTTTTTCTCAATGCGCGCACTCGCGAACACCACCTTTTGTTTTATATCATCACCAGAGGCATTTGAAATAATGGTCATTTCAACCACCATAAGCACGATCACAATGATCATTGCACCAACAATCCAACCAAATTTTTTAATCATTCACATCAACTTCCTGTCTATTCAAATATTCCTGTAGTTCTCTAATTATTTACAGGGATTTCAGAGTCCACATGTACCGCAGCATCTATATGATCTCTGCCCAGAAGCCCCAGTATCATAGCTCTGTAAAGGGATGGCCTGATCGGTATATCAATACAGCTATGTACAGACGGTCGTGAAATAGATATGCCATTCGGGCATGAAACCGGAAATCCGGTACGGTATATCTCCAGCGAAACAACCTCAACACGACCTTCCGCTACAGATCCCGGCAATGGCTCCAGGTTTTCATCCAGATTCAGATTAGCACATAGTACCCTTTCATAAATATCCATTGCCTCCGGCCGGGAAATGTTTACCTCAGCCATTCCCAGTTCCAAGGTGTCCAATGCGTTATAAGCGGAAATATTGGCCATATCAACCGCGTCCTTTATGATTCTTGATTTTTCAGATAATATGTATTTCTCCATTACTACTGAAAACACCGGCAATATTATGAAAACAAGCATAGCCGCAGCGATGATTACCTCTGCTACAGCGGTTCCCCGGTTACACGACATTGAGGATTTCATCAGTTTACCACCTTTCTTGACATGGTAGACTTATCATATACCATACGTACTGATACATCCTCTCTTCGGAAAAGCGATGTTATTTTGCTGTAGGAATAATCCCCTTCAACATGTAACGTGAGCATACCGCCCTGCTTGGTGCCGGGTGTAGATGTGATAACAATATCCGTCAGTCCATTTTCCTCCAATCCTGACTGAAGTGTCTGCCTGTCGCTGCTGCTCAGTTCTCCGCCATTCTCCATTTTAAGAAGAGTGCTTCTACAGAGCATATCCAAATCGGCTTTCACTGAAAGGGGAAGAAAATATTCTATGAAATTGACAAGAAAAAATACCATTATGATTAGCAGGATGCCTGTAACAATAGCTTTAACGGGCATAACACACCTCTATCTGAAATCTGGATATTGCTGAGAATCCGTCGAGAATATCACATTGTGGACAAATCATGATGTCGGGAATATTTTACTGGAGATTGTGTCATCCCACCAATCTGTTAATCCATCCATCATACTATCAGCAAACGTCCTAAATCCCGGTATGATAATTAGACCGGCAATTATAAGCGCCGCTGCGATACCCAGCAGCTCATTCATACCAAATCCCCTGTTATCAACCCAAAGGCGGCCCTTTAGAAATAACCCTTTCATATTAAACTTCATTTTCATAACAACTCCTCCATCCAATTAATTTATGAATATGTTCCCGATGGCCTGGTTTACTTCGCCGAGCATCGGCACAATAATCATCACAGCCACAATAGCTACAAACACTGAGGCGGCGGCTACACTTCTGTTTCTACAGCTATCAGTTTCCGCCTGTATATAATTGAAGTACTTCTTAAACATGATGTCTTCCTGCTTTGCCAACAGTTCCTTATTATCCCCTGTCTCGATCCCCTGCTTGATGGCAATGCACAAGGTCTCCGCTTCATGAGCATCAAAATTGGATCTGAACTCCTCCAATGCGGCATCGATATCCAATGTCAATTCATATCTGGCCGCCAACCTCACGAGAATGCCCCTCAGCTCCCTGTCCTCCGTGACCTCATAAACACACCTGACTGCATCTGTAGGCTTGACCCCGGAAGATATCTGGTTGTGCAGATATTTGTATATCTTATAGATATATTTCTGGAAGCGCATGCTGCTCTTTCTTATGTTAGCTTTCACAACCGATTCCATAATCACATTGATCAGCACTGTCACAGCCATCGGTCTTACAAGATCAGGATAGTTTCGGCAAAAAGCTGCAATAAATATCGCCGGCGACAGTACAAACCGCACAGAGAGAAATAGCATAGCCGAATGTTCCCATTTATATCCTGCCTTACGCATCTTTATTCTTGCTTTTTGATAAAGCTTGCCGTTTTCGAACAGCTTCGAAAATGCTGACATTCTCTTCCCCATCAACCGCGAACATCTAATGTGTAGTGAAGTCCCTGCACGTCTTGTCCCAAGGGCGATCAATACCTGCTTCGATGTTGCAAGATATATTTTTTTCGACAACAGGATGGCAAAAATAATGTCTGCAAGCCCAAGTGCCAAAAATAGAATCATTTTATCACGCAGCAATTCCAGAAATTCCAACAGTCATAACCCACCTTTTCAATAGTCTATTTTCAATTGGTTTTCAAGGATTCACAATCTCAATTCTTGAATTTCATAATTCCGGCTGTAAGATAAAACCCAAATGCATATAACCCGCTGAACACCATCAATAGCAGCTTACCGTTGAATGTATGCAAATAATAATCATTGATCTGCGGTGTATAGTTGATAAAAAAGTAAGCGATAGCCAATACCCCGAACATGATGATATATATAAGCATCCTGTCCTTATATGTTGAGATCCTTCGCCGGTTATACTCTTCGTCAATTCTATAAAACTGGCTTTCCAGATTCGACAGGAGCCTGATGATATCACCTCTGTTTTTCATACTCAGCTTGATATTAATGATAAAGTCCCGAAACTGCATATTATCTACCTTCATTTGCAGGATGTCCAGTGCATTCGCAGGATCCATTCCCATGTTCACTTGTATGACCATGTCGCGGATAAATGACCTGAGCGGTTCGCTAATACTTGATCCAAGCGACTTTTCAAATGCATACATAATATCCTCCTTCACCGAACACCATCTGCTAAGGATGGACATGTATTCCGACAAATTCCTCCTAACAACCTCGGAATTATATCGTGACAGGAGTTCCAGACAAAAAAGAGGTATTATAGATATTATGCCACTTATGACTACTGCTGAAGGAAAAAATTCCAGGAGCTTGTAAACAGGCTTGTATATGAAAGCAAACAGCAGACCTATCAATGTCAGCAGAAGGTAGACGTTCATAAATGGTACATAATGCCTGATATTGGACTTTTCAATATACAGTAGATCAAACCGTGTGAGCAAGCTGAGTTTCATTCCATCCTCAATCTTAGGTCTTCTTCTGCCCACAGATCTATAAGGATTGCTTTGATTATTGAACCAGGCCTTTAACTTCCTGAACTGATTTGCAGTTTGCATATTTCCAGCAATCACTACAGCCACAATCACATCTAAACACAAGAGTACAATTGAACAAATCATTACCCTCGTCACCTAATCAAGCCCTCCTTACAAAAATTTTGTAATGAATAAAATGCCCTACCTGACATAAAGCCTATTGTATTCAAACATATCATTGCTGCTGTTATAACCTTTTACCTCCAGCACCTCAGCAACTTTGAACTCTCTGAGATAAAATATCACGTTAATGCTCTTGCCCAACATCTCCTTGATCGTTCTTTCACTCTCACCAATATTTCCGCCTTTGCTGAGCGTGAGCATGCGAGCAAATGCATCTGCGGCACTTTCGGAATGTGTTGAGGCAATCCCCCTGTGACCAGAGTAGGCGGCCTTTACAAATTCCCAGGCCTCATCGCCGGTGATTTCTCCAACACAGTATGTATCCAGTGACATGGTAAGCCCGTCCCTGACAAGATCTTTTAGTGTAACAGGCCTTCCGCCTTCATTCTGTTTCTTTACTCTCTGCTCAATACAGTAGGGCTTATCCGGGTAAATCTCCGCATCAGACTCGACAATCAGCACCCGCTCCATCTCAGGCAACACATTAATGAATGCTCTCATCAGCGTAGTTTTGCCGGCTGCACCCTTTCCACAGAACAAAATCGATGCATCGCTCATCGCCAGCTTGACAATCATACGGTGAAGCTCATCATCGAACATACCAATCCTTTTCAAGTCCTGAAGCGTATAGCTCTCTTTCCTGTGCTTACGGATACTTATTGCTGGTCCTGCAACATTTCTGGGTTTGATTGAAACATTGATTCTAAGCCTGTTTTTCTCATCTGTAACCCTGCAATGGCTATCGTTTTCATTTAATATGCCTCCATTGCGAATGGCAACGAGCTTACAATAGGTATCGAAAATCCTTTCATCCCCGAATTGAACCGGAATTTTACTGCGAACTCCATGTCTCTTAATTACGAATTGGTTATACCGCGTACCGTCGATATCGGTGATATCCGGTTCATCAATGTAAGGCTGCAGTTCACCATAACCAAACATAAAATCAAACACCTTACGGATAAGTTCATCTCTGTATAGACCACAGTGATACCTATGCAAATCAATATCCCTGATGATCGCCGTCTCAAGTACACTCCTATTCACAAGACCGCCGGATACATCAGCCACCAATTCGGGACATTCCTTTAAAATGTCATTTGTAATGCTGGATATAATCGTATTCAGATCCGATGCACTGTGAGGTTGGACAATCCTATCATCATAGAACAATTTGTGCTGTGATTTTACTACAGGCATTCCTTTTCTCCTCCTTGCACTCTTTCATTACCGGCATTGCTGAGGAACCCTCCAACAACAGTACGCAGCTTGTGCAGCGGTCTTGCAGCCGGAAAAACACCCAATTTTTTCAGTAACAGTATATAGTCATCGACAACCTCTTTTTCCATGTGCGAGATATATGCACCTGTACTATTTCTATACATTGTGCGTTTTTTACTGGCGGATACCTTGCAAAGCAGATTTTCCAGAGTAGCAGCATATGCTTCATCCATACCCATAGCGGCAGTCTTGTCATATTCAAAAATAACAAACTTTGTGTTGTCTGCAGGCAGATGCTGCATCTCTTCCAAAAAAGTAATATAGTTGTTGAATTCTCTTAATTGATCAACGCTGCCTCTTACAGCTGCGATATTAATATCTGAGCGGAGCAGCGCAGCAAGTGTAAATGCATCATAGATAAACTTGTTTACGAGAAGAATTGTAATGTCATAGTTTCGGTAACACTTATCAATCAGCTTTGACACGCTATCCTCGCTATAATATTCATAATTATCTAGCCTGTAATTCCCAGTTATAATATGAAGATTTTTCATTTCTTTTCTTACCACCGATGCCTGTTGCAGCGACCCCAAAGTCAACATTCCCTTCCCTATAGCATCCATAACGCTGTCCAGCCCTGAATGGTTGTATATTTCCGTTTGTGCAGGCTTTGCAGGATATTTCCGGATATCCAGAAACAAATCTGCTTTAGGTGCAAGTAAATCCAAATCTACAAGTATGACCTCGCTGCCGGTAAATTTTGCTGCCATATATGCAAGCTCACATCCGAATTCAGCGTTATCCCATATGGTCAGAAGAAGTTTGCGAAAGCTATGCCCAGGCCCAAATGAATAATCAGATTTCTTTCTTTCCGGTATTGTCGCATTAAGGCCCACTGGCTCTGTTGCAGCACATTGGCTATTTTGCAGTCGCTCAAGCTGTAAAATCAGCTCAGCGGCACTTTGATACCGCTCATCAGGGTTTTCATTGGTACATTTCAAGATGATAGACTCAAGTCCGGCGGAGAGGGAATCGTCATAAAACCGAATGGGCTTCAATCCATGCGGCAGTTCCATAGGACTCTTCCCCGTCAGAAGCTGATGTAGAGTAACACCAAGACTGTAAATATCTGATACAGCACTTGTCTGACCAATTCCATACTGTTCTGGAGCAGCATAGCCACGAGTGCCTATGTAAACTGTATCAGTATCAGATCCGGTCTTATATTCCCTTGCAATACCAAAATCTATCAATTTTAGGATTCCATTCGTCGCAAGTATTATATTGGAAGGCTTCATATCCCTGTAAACGATTGGATTCGGCTGCAGTGTATGGAGGTAGTCAAGCGCTTTGCATAACTGCATCGCCCATTCGACAACAATTTCTTCTGCAATTTTTCCTTCCGCCTCAAGCTTTTTATCAAGAGACACTCCATTGATGTAATCGGATATCAGATACAGCTTACCATCCTGTTCAAGGATGTCGAATAATACCGGCAGTGCGGGATGATCCAGTTTCTTCAGCAGCTTTGGTTCCGCCGGCAGTTCGATCCCCGAACCATCTCTACTGTTGATTTCCTTAATAGCCCAAAATGTATCAGTATTTATGTTTCTCGCCAGGTATACCGTACCCATGCCACCTTGGCCTAGAATCTTCTCGATTATATATCGTCCATTGAAAAAATCTCCTATCTGCATACTAAACCCTCACTAATGAATTTTTGATATGGAATATTTTGTAATTTCATCTTGCCTGATTCTACCACATGAAAATAACAAATTCCATACTTATTTGTTAAATTTTTCTTTTTTACTGGTATTATCCGCGTCAAACGGCCTATTTTCGCTGAAAATAAGAGATGTAAAAAATCGAATAAGCACGGGAAATATTTTAACACAATAGTATATTTGACTGTTTATGATAGAGAATCTGAAAGGCTGAAATCAGGTATGAATTGCTCCGATGCGGACTCCCGCTCCTGAACATAACCGTTGAGTCCAAGCTTGATAAATCTGTTCATTACTTTGTCATACTCATATCTAGTGATATGTCTTCCAAGAACAGGGTGGCTGCCGGCCAGATGACACGGTATATACTGGCTCATAAGGCTGACATAGGCCTCCGGTATATTTCCCGCTATCCAGTCAAGTATCCTCAAGGTCTCATTGACATGCCCCGGCAGGACCAGATGGCGGATGATCAGTCCCCGCTGTATGATACCATCATCATCAAAGACAGGCGCACCCACCTGGCTGTACATTTCAGCGATGGCCATAGACGCCTTCTCATAATAATCCCCGGCACCGGAGTATTCCCGGGAAAGATCGGGACTGATGTATTTGAGGTCAGGGAGGTAAACATCTATCAAACCCTCCATCGTCCTAAGGCCTTCAATGCTGTCATAACCATTTGTATTATAAACAACGGGGATGTCCAAACGTTCTGTCTGTCTTTGCAGCTTCGACTGTCCTCGCTTCATCATCAACTTTTGTACTTCGGTTTCATCCATCCCGCCAAGTATGCCTTTCCCAGCGATTATCAAAGCATCCCGGATGGCGGGGATAAAGTGTGATGGCGTCACAAGATTGATATTGTGCGCTCCATTTTCCTTGAGAGCGAGAAAGATATCTGCCAGTTCCTCGATCGTTATTTCCCGACCAAGACCCCCATGACTGATCTCATGGTTCTGACAAAAAATGCATCTTAGAGTACAGCCTGAAAAAAACACCGTGCCAGATCCCCTATTTCCACTGATACAGGGTTCCTCCCACATGTGCAGAAAAGCCTTCGAAACTACAGGATTCTCTCCCATACCGCAAAAGCTTCTTTTTATTCTTCTGTCTATATTACATGACCTGGCGCAATTATTGCACAACATATTGGAATAGCCTTTACAATAGTTTTAAATAAAAATATAATAAGGTTAAACATCTTCGATGTCAATATAGCGCAAATAGCTCAATAGCGGGGAGGGTTTTAAATGAGGATTAGCGGAGTAACATATGCAGTCAGGAAAACACACAGAACGGGAAAAATCGTGTTGACCTTTATTGTCCTGCTTTTTCTCGCAATTATCGCTGTTGTAGTACTGTCAGGTTATAAGAGTTGGGGTCTTCTACACCCCGACAAGAAGCCTGTTGAGACATTTTCCGCTAATATCGCTCCCGAGTACAGGGACATCAGCTTTAAGGGAGTCGACAATACAATCATACTTAAGGGCTGGCTTTTTCAGAAAAAAGGCAGTGATAAGGCAGTAATAATGGCACACTCCTATGGTAATAACAGGCTCCAGTTCGGGATTGAAACAGTAGATATGATAAAGGAATTCTTGAATAAAGGTTACAGCGTGTTTACCTTTGATCTGAGAAATTCAGGCGAATCGGGCGGCAAGGATTGTTCCTTTGGTTACAGTGAGAAGGAAGATGTAAAGGCTGCAATAAAATACATGAGTTCACAGGGTGCTGAGCATATCACACTGATGGGGTTCTCCACCGGAGCATCGGCCAGTATTATGGCTGCTGCAGAAAGTACTAAGGTCGATGCGGTGATCGCCGACAGCCCTTATGCCGATCTGCATTCATATTTTCTTAATAACCTGGACCAATGGACTGACATGCCTGCATTTTTGTTCAACAGAACCATCACTATCGGCATTGAGATAACCGGTGGTATAGACACCTCAAACGCTAGTCCCGTAAATGCACTGACAGCTGATAATCCACCCAATATGCTGCTCATCCATGCCAAGGAGGATAAACTGATACCTATAGTAAACAGCATCGAGTTGTTTCAGAAGTATTCAGCGTTAAATTCCTCCGGAGCTGAATTCTGGCAGATTGAGGGCGGCGGCCATGCTGATGGCTATACGAAAAATAAAAGCGAATACCTGAATAAAGTATTCGCCTTTCTTGAAAAAGTCTACCCCGAGGAGGAGTAATAAAAACCTATATCTGTAACATACTATTTCTTTTTGTCCATGAAATATGATGGTGTGTTGTAAGGTCCCGGATTATATGCATTATTAACTTTTTTACCCTGATTGATTCTTTTAATCTCACCACCAAGCTGCTTACGTAACTCATTGCCCTTTTTACTGTTAACTTTTTCGATCTCACTGATTTGCTCGATTACATCCAGTGTCTCTGCGGTCAAAGCCTTCAGTTGTCTTGCACCTGTAGAAGCTGCCTCACCAAGACTGGCTGGATTTAATTGTTCCAGACTCGATATACCCAATGTAGATTTGAACCTTGCAAGATAGATTTTGAATTCCTCATTCAGCTTATCAATTTCATCTATTTTCAACTGCTTCTTGCTAATCAAATCATTCAAACTATCTAGACCATCTTCGGTAATCACTTCTGTTTGAGCCTGAGTCATCACTAATATTTCCAGCAGTAAAGCCTTTTTTTTAGTTAAAAGCTCATTCAATCTCTCAGTATACTTTTCCGGTGTTATGTTCATTCTTTACTCCTGTGCCACCAGATGTGGCTTCTGTGGGTGTTTTGCAAGCTTCATGGCCTGAGTCCAGGTATCGCGGAGTTCTTTAGCCATCCCAAGTATTTCGTCGATAATCACTTGATCCTTCCTGATATTTGCTTCAACAAGCCTCCTGAACATGTATTCATACAATAAATCCAGACCTTCAGATACATCATATTTCATATCTAGTGTGTTCCGGAAATACTGAAGGATATCCTGAGCGCGCACTAAAGATTTGGACGCCTTTTCAATATCATTTCCTTCAACACTTTTCTGTGCTATCATTATTGACTTGATTAATCCATTATATAGCATCAATGTCAATTCCTCAGGTGTGGAAGTATAAATCGAGTTTTCCTTATATTGGTTGTATGCTTTATTCAAAGCCATAGAGTGCCTCCATTTTGGGATTCTTTTACTGCATGTTTGATGAGAACATAGAGCTGATATAGCTACTCTGGCTGTTCATCCTGTCAATTGCCCTTTCCAATGCAGTATATTTGGCATAGTACCTTTCTTCTATATTCGCAAGCTTACTCTTTATTGATTCTATTTTTTCATCATAACTTTTCATTTGCTTGAAAAAGTAATTAGAAAATTCAGAAGCATCCCCTATCAATCCAGCCTTTTCCAACAAATGACCTTTGTTACCATTTGAATCCCTTGATGTACGAATGTTATCCTGGATTACGTCATAAAGGCGATTTATCAGTCCATTCTCCGAGTACCTCTTAGCCATATCTTCTGAGCTTAAATTTGGTGAATAGGAAATCTCAGATTCTTTTGAAAACAAATCCATTACCGTATCCGGAGAATTCTGTATTGCTTCTTTAAGTTTGGTCTCATCGATATAAAGCTTACCTTTTTCATCATACGTACCTGTTGTTATTCCAATAGAAGAAAGATTAACTGATACCCCGTCCACAGAATCATATATAGCACGTCGCATATTAGTTATAATATTTTGTAGAATGCTGTCGTTCTTTAGTAGACCGGTTTTTGCCTTGGCTTCCCATTTCGTGATTTCATCCTCTGTCATTGCGTCCTTCTGTAAATCTGTAAGTGGCTGATAATCACGGTCATACTTTTCAGATAAAGAGGTGTTCAATTTTGATATCATATCATTGTACTTATCAACAAATGATTTGATTGAATTAAAAGTAGATTCGACATCCCGGGTAAGGCTAATGGTTTTTTCAACACCCGGATCTGCCTTAATAATGTTGTATGTGACGCCATCAACATTGAAGCTATTTGTCGCCCTGCTAACAGCGATGCCATCAATAATTACACTTGCGTTCACACCTGATTGAACGCTGGTCAAACCTGCGGCAGCAAAAAATCCACTGCCATTATCGTCCAAGGTAATACTGCCTTCACCTGTAGTCTTTGATGTAACTTTTAGAGTATCAGATAGAGAGCTATAACTCATAGTTACATTTGCATCGCTGGAATTAACCTTACTAATCAGCGTACTGAGTGTATCTGACTTATTTACATTAATGTCCTTACCATTGATCGTCAACTTGAAATTTCCACTCTCATCAAATGCGATTGCCCCACCTGCAAG
>JAEYRF010000113.1 GCA_023409615.1 Bacillota bacterium
TCATATTTATAAGTATCTGGCGGGATATCACTTATCCCGCAATTTTTTTGACCGGAGGTGTGTAATTTGAGAGACACGTATGAAAGCCCGTTAAATTCAAGATATGCAAGCAATGAGATGCAGGCGATTTTCTCTCCAGATACTAAGTTCAGGACATGGAGGAAGCTGTGGATTGCACTTGCTGAGGCAGAAAAGGAACTTGGTCTGGCCATTACTAATGAACAGATTAATGAATTGATAAAATATAAGGATGACATTAATTATGAAACAGCAGAAAAAATAGAGAGGGAAGTTCGCCATGATGTCATGGCACATGTACATGCGTACGGTGAACAGTGTCCCAATGCCAGGGCGATTATCCATCTTGGAGCTACTTCATGTTATGTTGGAGATAATACTGACATAATTTTTATGCATGATGCTCTGGAACTAATAAGGAATAAGCTTGCTGCTGTTATGGCTAAGCTGGCGGATTTTGCAATCGAATATAAAAGCCTTCCAACTCTCGGATTTACCCATTATCAGCCAGCACAGATTGTGACGGTGGGGAAGAGGGCCAGTTTGTGGCTGCAAGATTTATTGATTGATCTGGAAGACCTTGAGCATGTTCTTTTTTCAATGAAACTCCTTGGAAGTAAAGGCACTACCGGTACGCAGGCCAGCTTTATGAGCCTGTTTGATAATGACGGAGATAAGGTGTCAAGGCTTGATATGCTGATAGCACAGAAGATGGGCTTTGAAAGTGTATATGCTGTCTCTGGGCAAACCTACACTCGCAAGCAGGATAGCAGGATATTAAATGTTTTATCTGGAATTGCACAAAGTGCCAGCAAGTTCAGCTATGATATGCGATTACTCCAAAGCATGAAGGAGATGGAGGAACCCTTTGAAAGCAAGCAGATTGGTTCGTCAGCAATGGCTTACAAACGTAATCCTATGCGTGCAGAAAGGATAAGTTCCCTTGCAAGGTATGTAATGGTAGATGCATTGAACCCTGCCATTACAGCCGCCACTCAATGGTTTGAAAGAACGTTGGACGATTCTGCAAATAAACGGATAAGTATTCCTGAAGCATTTCTTGCAGTTGATGCAATATTGAATATTTATCTAAATATTACTGACGGATTGGTTGTTTACCCAAAGGTTATTGAGAAGCATTTATACGAAGAACTTCCTTTCATGGCCACTGAAAACATTATGATGGAGGCAGTTAAAAGAGGCGGTGACAGGCAGGAGCTCCATGAGAGGATTCGCGTTCATTCAATGGAAGCAGGAAAACAGGTGAAGCTTTATGGCCTGAAAAATGATCTTGCGGAGCGGATTGCTTCTGATTCGATATTTGGTATGACCATAGAGGACATCATGGCCGTTATGAATCCGTCAGACTATATTGGCCGATGCGAACAGCAGGTTGAAGAATTTGTAGAGACTCAAGTAAAGCCAAGGATATTAAACATCGAAACAAAGAAAATTAATGCAGAATTAAAAGTGTAAGTATTCTTTTGTTAAATATGATGAAAAAAACTATTATATATTATGAAAGTTTCTGTTGAATTGTACAAAAGAATCAGATAAAATTAGTAAAGATGTAATTATGTGATGCTATGCTTACTAAATATCTGGAGGAAACATTGTGATTAATAAATACAGTAATGTGCCCTTATATTCTCAGTTAAAAAACCTTATCATTGATAAAATTGCAACCGGAGAATATCGGGAGGAATCAAAAATCCCTTCAGAACAGGAGTTTTGCGAACAGTATGATATCAGCAGACCAACTGTACGGCAAGCCATAAGTGAATTGACTAACAATGGATACTTGTATAAAGAAAAGGGTAAAGGCACCTTCGTTGCAAAAACAAAGTCAAAGGTTGATATAAAAAATTTTACAGGATTTACAGACTCTATCCTGGATAGTCAGGATCCGGGTCAGCATGACATAATGTCAATACGTGCTATCAAATTAAACGAGGCCACATGCCTTGAGGCTGTTTTTGGAGCTCAAAATTATCCTCAAAGCAGTGAATTTGCTGAAATCAAATTTCTTACAGCAGATTTGAACAGTGTTTTATCTTACAATGTTTCTTATATTCCTTTGCTGTTATTTCCTGAAATCATAGAGGATATAAAGGCAAAGAAACCTTCATATGATATACTTAGGGGGAAATACCCTCTTCTGCCTGTAAAGACAAAAAGCACCATAGAGGTAATCTATACAGATCAGTCAGAAGCACAGTTTCTTCAGGTACAGACCGGACATCCGCTGATCAGAATCGAAAACCTCCTTTACTCAAAAAGCGGACAACTTGTTGAGTTTGTAATTGCAAAATACCGCGCGGATAAATCCCTTCTGGTATTCGAAAACAGCAAGTAAGCAAGGGTGTGATTGATATTCTTTATTTTCTACCATTTTCAATAGCTTTTCTTATCGTTTATATAACAACTCCTTTACTAAGGATATTTGCCATCAAAATCGGTTTTGTGGATGTTCCGACTGAAAGAAAAATCCATAAGGCACCGGTACCGCATCTTGCGAGTATAGGTATTTTTGCAGGATTTATAATTACCTTTATTATTTATTCCGGGGAATTCAGCAAACGTACAATCGGGATATTGATCGGTTCGATTCTTGTTTTAGGGATAGGTATTGTGGATGATTGGTACAAAACACACGCAATGGATTTTCCTGCGATGCCTAAGTTCCTGATACAGGTCATGGCCGCTATCGTAGTCTATTTTTCAGGTATTGTATTTACCGGCTTTACAAATCCATTCACACAGCAATATGTTGATCTTGGACTTCTGCCCTGGCTGCAATTTTTTCTAACGGTTACATGGATATTTGGTGTCACAACTGTGATCAATTTCTCTGATGGTCTTGATGGACTAGCAGGCAGTTTGTCAGCTATTTCTTCAGGTACTCTGTTTGTGGTGGCACTGGCAAAGGGGCAGACAAAATCGGCGTTGATGGCGATCATACTGGTGGGAGTTTCACTGGCCTATCTCAGATACAATAAACCGCCTGCTAAAATCTACATGGGAGATGCAGGTGCCGGATTTATGGGCTTCATACTTGCCATCATTGCATTGGATGGCGCATTCAAGCAGACAACAGTTCTTTCAATATTTGTTCCAATCCTTGCTTTAGGAGTTCCCATCTTTGACAATCTTTTTGTTGTGTTCAGGAGGTTTCTACAGGGCAAGCCCTTTTATAAAGCAGATAGGAGTCAGGCACATTACAGGCTGATATCTGCTGGAATGAATCCAAAACATACAGTATGGTTCCTATGCCTGATTAATGCATGTTTGTGTCTCACTTCCATTATTATGGTACTTTTGAAAGTATAACTAAAAATATATAAACAAAACTGTTAATTACACGTATACATGTTCAGTAATAAAACATTTTAAAATATTTAGGGAGTTGTGTTTATGAAAGACTTAAAAAATGAATTTTTCACAGAGAAGGAAGTACTGTTCATCGGTTATTCCAGCCGAACACCCCAATTTAGCAGTATGATTTATAAGGCATTCACTGATGCAGGAATGAAAGTGTACCCGGTTAACCAGAAGGCCTCCGAAAAATTTGAAGTAAAGGTCTATAAGGATGTAAGCGAGATTTCTAAAGTCCCATCAATTGCATATGTTCTTCTGGATAATGAAAATGCAAGAACAGCGGTAAAACAGCTGAAAAGCATCGGCGTAAAAAAGATATTATTCCATCGTGGGAAGACCGCGGATCAATCTTTATTGGATGAATGTAATGAGGCAGGTATCGAGACTGCGGTCGCATGTCCGATGATGATATTTGGTTCCGGGCTCCATAAGCTGCATGGCTTTTTTGCAGGAGTGAAATAATGAGAACATACCCACTTATCAGATATAGGTGGTCAAATGAGCATATTATGACATGGGTGTTTATTGTCATTCTTATGTATTTGTTCCCATTGTGGTTGCAGAAACCTTCAGATATTCTGGCATTTTTATTTTTACTTGCGGTATCTTTGATTCTGGATGCCGCCGCTGGTTATGTCAGACACAAAAGGTTTGTTTGTTCTGTATCAGCCGCCGTTACAGCAGCGATACTTCAAGCAATTACTCCGGGAATTCCGCTGTGGTGCAGACTCATTGGCATATTTGCCGCCATTATTGTGGCAAAGCAGATATGGGGCGGAACGGGGAAAAACTCAATGAACCCTGCTATAGTCGGTTATTTGCTCATATGCTTCTTCTTTCCGGGAATTCATATGCCAATTGAGCCATCGTTGTTTTTATTACCTGGATTGGTGCTGTCTATTCCGTTTATTATTTTTAGACCGTATATGACACTTGGGTATTTCATTGGTATGCTATTAGCATTTCTTTCGGGAGATATTTTTTCCTGGCAGATACTTGTGGTTAACAGTATGTTTTTTGGCTGTATTGTTATGACCGATCCGGTAACCATAACACCTCAAAAATTTGTAGGCCTGATAGGTGGTTTCCTGATTGGATTACTTCCTATGCTTTCAACAAATCCTGCTATCATATTTCCGATGATGCTTCTGATATTCAATTTAGTTTCATTCTTAATTGATGATTATTTTAGTATAGCCCGTAGAAACTTGTTTTACTATCCGATCAAAATCAGATACCCTCTAAAAAAAATAAAGTTGAGTATGCCTTTGATCGATTTGACATTAAGGAATAAAAACACGGAGGAGAAGAGGGCAGAGGGTCATGAATATCTGGATGGCCTTACTCCTGAAATGGTGTTAAAACGAATTGAGGTAAATGAAGTCATAGGATTGGGCGGAGAGGGTTTTCGAACTGTTGAGAAGATTAGAACTGCATTAACCTCAAATATGGATAAAAAATATTTGATTGTCAATGCTGTAGAATGCGATCCGGGGCTGATACATGATAAATGGCTGCTTCACAGTAAACACGAGGATATTTATAAAGGGATCAAAGCTATTTCCCACTGTATGGACATTTCGGAGATATTCCTGGCAGTAAAAAACATAAAGGAGCTATCTTTTCCTGACGATGTCAAGATACATAAAGTAAAGAATAATTACCCGGCAGGATATGAAAAAACGTTAATCAAGAGCGTTTTAAAGAAGAAAATTCCTGCGGATTTTATCCCTGCAAAGCTTGGAATACTGGTCCTGAATGTACAGACAGTACTGGCAATATATGAGGCTGTATTTCTGAATAAGAAGGCTGATGAGAAGTATATCACTGTTGCTAACCTTAAAAATAGCAGCGCTGCAGTTGTTAAGGTCAAAATGGGAGAGAGTATAGAAAAAATACTGGAGTCCGTCTATCCAGGCGAGTATCCGGTATTTGCCGGCGGGGGCATAATGAATGCCCATAAGGCAGAAGAAGATGAGATAGTAGGAAAGAAGACAAACTTTATTGCTGTCTCAAAGATGCCGCGATACAAGGAATCCCCATTATGTTCAAACTGTAATTTATGCACAACCAGTTGTCCTCAGGGATTGATTGTCCAAAGGATTGCAGATCTAATTGACAAGGAGAAGTATGAAAAGGTAAAAAAATATAGGCCGGAAAAATGTATCAATTGCGGTTTGTGCAGCTATGTTAGTCTTTGCGGAAGGAATCTTTCCGCAAGGGTAGGGGAGGCAAAGAAGAAAGTATTATTTTAGTTGAATGTTAACTTGTGTCTATTAGCATTTATCGTGTAAAATCAGTTTGTACAGGAATTCTTGTGCAAGCGGCTTCCGGAGCCGACTCTTTTGTAGAAAGGAGTGATCTGAGTTGAAGATTGAAATGGAGGTGGCCATCGTCTGATGGCCGCCAATATAGTTCGGTATTGAACTTCGGTTTAAGGTGTCGAACTTGAAAAGGAACTGTAGGGTTAAATCCCGCAGTTCCTTTTATTTATGGCCATTTGCGAAGCAAATCCGGGCAAAATCTCAGGGGCTCGATGCCTCGGGGATTTTTTTATGGCCATTTGCGAAGCAAATCCGGCTATTATTTTATCTGAAATTTCGAAACTTTATCTAACAATGTACCTGCAGATTCTTTTGTCTTTTTAAGACTTGTTGCGACTTCGCCCGAGTCGTGTATTATGGAAGACGTGCGCTCTGCAATACTGGAAGTACCGGAAGCACCCTCATTTGCCGCCTGAGTGACTTCATTGATAGCCTTGAGCATATTCTGGATTGAAGCCAGAAGTTCTTCGGAGGTTGCACTTAAATCACTAACCAGTTCATTTATATTATCTGCATCTTTATTATATTGCTCTGTCGCGGTGAGCATCGTTTCATAATCATTGTTCACGTCATTGGACACAAAGTTCAGAAGCTCATTGGAATTTTCAGCAAGGTTTTCAACGGAGTTAGTTACCACTCTGGTTACTGTTTGGATCTCAGAAACAGTATTTTTGGAGTCCTCAGCCAGTTTTCGGATTTCATCCGCAACAACCGCGAATCCTTTACCTGCCTCACCGGCCCTGGCTGCTTCAATGGCGGCATTTAAGGCGAGAAGATTAGTCTGGGAAGCAATTTGAAGAATAGCGTCGGCCAATATGCTGATTTGCTCAACAGCTTTCGAATCCTCCAACGCTTGTCCAAGCTTTCCACTTACTTCATCAAATATTTTTGTTGCTTTTCCGTAGGAGATTTTGAAGCTTTCATTTAGCGTATCAGCTCTTGTATCGATTTCTTTTGCAGTAAAGGATCCCTGTTGTGCTTTTTGAGCTATGCTTTCGATTGCACTTTCTATTTCGTATGAGGTCGCATTCATTTCCTGGGTGGATGCTGCTGTTTCTTCCATACCGGCAGACAACTGTTCGGTGGTCGATGAAATATCTTCAATACTGCTTACCAAGTGATCCATTCTTGTATTGGTTATCTCAACAGCTTCGTTGAGCAGTTCCATTTCTTCAATCACACCACGTACCAGGTGCCTGAATTCTTTTCTTACGTTTACTCCTGATGCAATGATCGTACCAAATTCATCTTTTTCAGCACTGTATTTCTCATGACTCGCATCATATTTCAGATTAAAAGCTGCAGTTGTTTGAAGCAAATCAACGGCTGCTTTTGTTCTCTTTTTAATGCTCTTGAGAATAAGGAAACTCAAAATGGCAGAAAGAAGGATACTAATTGCTGCTAGTATTACAATATTCATCTCCATACGTTTCACATCAGTCTGGATTGCATTGATTATTTCCAAAGTGTATATATCCAACAATTCTTGCAGCCGGTTTAGAATATCTCTGGCTGTATCAAACAATAATATAGTGTCAGATTCGCTTTTTATATGGTTTGTACCTTTGTTATATTCCTTCCATTGTTCTAAATTTGTATAGAAGGTATCAAATAATGTACCTAAATTATATGTGGTATACATTTCTTGATCTTTTATCAAAATATCCTGAGCTTCCTTTACACGTTCATATGTCTGCGTTATGTTTTCCTCATAGGATTTACTGTGCTGATCTATTTTGTCTGATTCACCAGCTTCAGTGGCAGCATCCAGATTCATTCTATCTACCAGAGCCTGATAAAAATCTCTGTCTGCGTTTATCAGTAAGTTTTGAGACTTGTACATGGAATTATAAATATTGCTAATAAAATTATCAGATATTTTATGCATATATGAAAGAGACACTAAGAAAATTGTAATTAAAACCGCGGCAAGTATAGCTAAAGGAATTAATATCCTGGTGCCCAGCTTTACATTGTTGAATTTAAACATATAGTCGTCACAACTCCTTCATTAGTGGATTTGAGAATATTCATTTATACAAATTTATCATATTAAGATAATTATGTAAAGCTAAATAATGGTATATCTTAAGAGTCTTGGGCTGTTGATGTGATGTGTGATACAATTGATTTGAAGTAACTGAAAGAAAGCAACATCGATACGAGGTGGAACAATGGAACATAGTAAAACAAATGTAATGCGTATCCTGGACAAAGCAGGAATAACATATCAGTCCCACAGTTATGATGCAAGTGATGGACAGATTGATGGCATATCTGTGGCGGGGAAGATGGGTCTGCCAATTAATAAGGTTTACAAAACGCTGGTCACACAGGGCCATAGTAGAAATTACTTTGTTTTCATCATTCCGGTAGCAGAAGAACTGGATTTAAAGGCCGCAGCCAGGAGTGTAGGTGAAAAATCTATTGAAATGATAAAAGTGGCTGATATTAACAAGGTTACAGGATATATTCGCGGCGGATGCTCACCTTTGGGAATGAAAAAAGCATACATAACCGTACTGGATAGCTTAGCAGAGGATTTGGACACAATTATCATCAGCGCCGGAAAGATTGGCCAGCAGATCGAGTTGAATCCGAGGGATCTGATCAGATTGATAAATGGTAGTTTTAATTCAATTATTATTGGATAAAATTCGAATATAGTAAATTCTATGATTAGGGAACACCCTGAGAAAATTTATATGATTACACGAAATAAAAATTTCGCGTAATTAGGGGGAGTAAAAATAAGAAACAACGATCATCCGGCATTTACTCTAATGCTTTATAAAGGTATAATAAAATAAAGCTATAAAGTGAAAATGAAAAATACATCTGCTATATAATGTTCTGTGAGGTTACTACATATGAAAAACATCAATGATTTTGAAATGCCTCCACTTTTAAGAGATTTCTTGAGTTATATGCAAACCATCAGAGGAAAATCTGTTAATACTGTACAAGTCTATTTTTACGATCTTAGAGTTTTTTTTCGCTTTATGAAGCTTCAGAGAAATCTGGTTGATAAAAAATTAAAGTTTGATGATATACAAATTACAGACATAGATATTCCCTTTGTTAAGGCTATTACATTAAGTGATTTGTATGCATTTATGGCTTATGTCAGTAATAACCGTGACAATTCATCATATGCACGTGCAAGAAAAGTCGCAAGTTTAAAATCATTTTTCAAATACCTCACATTTAAGGCAAAACTGCTTGATACCAATCCGGCAGCTGAGTTGGAGTCTCCTAAAATACTCAAGCGACTGCCAAGATACCTTAATATTCAGGAAAGTAAACAATTGCTGAACTCAGTTGAAGGTGAATTTTCCGAACGAGATTATGCAATAATTACCATATTTTTAAACTGTGGACTGCGTCTGTCTGAACTTGTAGGGATCAATCTGAGTAATATCAAAGGAGCAGTACTGACAGTCATAGGTAAAGGTGATAAGGAGCGGAGCATTCCTCTCAACAATGCTTGTATCAAAGCTTTGGAGGATTACAGAAAGGTCCGCCCAAATAATGCTGTAAAGGATCGCAATGCTCTGTTTCTCAGTGAGCGCAAGCAACGGATCAGTAAGGAATCTGTACAAAAGATCGTTAAGAAGTATATTAAAGCTGCAGGACTGGATCCTGAGAGATACTCTACTCACAAGCTGCGTCACACAGCTGCTACGCTTATGTATAAATACGGAAACGTTGATATCAGAGCACTACAGGAGCTGCTTGGTCATGAAAGCATCGCAACTACGCAGATTTATACCCATCTGGACAGCAATCAGTTAAGAAATGCAGTGGACAATAATCCCCTGGCTGATTTCAATAAGGATGATTAAACTAAATAGCCGATTCCCTCGCCTATTTACATAATGAAGAATGTTAATTATAATAGTACCGTTGTCTGTTGGTCTTCATTGTAAGGATACAGGAACAACCGGGCGAATCGAACAGTCTAAATAGTTGGCTGACGAGAAAGCAATCACTCTTGTGATAGATATAGATAGATGAAATAGTTTATCGATGAGATATAAAATTATGAGGTTAATATAAATGGATTTACGTAAGTTTTACTTTAATTTGACAATGATAGTTGCAATTATGCTGTTTATTTTCGGTGCAGGTGTGATTTATTACGCTAATGCCCATATGATCTTTGAAGAAGAAATCGTCTATAATACCTCGGATGACACCATTTCAGATATATTCCGCCCCCTGGTACAGAGTAAGGAGCCTTTTAACGTGCTTTTGCTTGGTGGCGACAAGGTGAATATGAATGCAGATACAATGATGCTGGCCAATTTTAATCCTGAAACCATGGAAATCAGTATTATGTCAATACCTCGTGATACTAAGGTTACGATCAAAAACAAGGAGCGTAAAATAAACTATGCATTTCCCAGTGGCGGCATTGAGCTTTCGGTGAAAACCGTATCAGAATTGCTGGATGTAAATATTAAGTATTATGTGTTTGTTGATACTGAGGCATTCAGAGATATCATTGACCTGCTCGATGGCGTTAATTATTATGTTCCCGCGAATCTGGATTACGACGATCCCACACAGAACTTGCATATCCATTTAAAGAAAGGCCAGCAGACATTGAATGGCTCCGAAGCTGAGCAATTCGTTCGTTTTCGTAAACCAAACAAATGGAACAACGAAGTAAGAAAGTTTTATGACGGCAGTGATATCAAGAGAACAGAAGCTCAGCAAGATTTTATGAGAGAACTTATGAAACAGAAGCTGAGCCTTCAATACCTACCTAAGCTGACCAGTGTTATTAATACAGTTTTTGCGAATGTGGAAACGAATTTTTCACTTAATGAAGTTGTAAAAATGACAAGTTTTATTAGTAAGTTCAAGGTCGATAATGTGAATTTCATCCCTATGCCTGGCGTCCCCTATGATGAATCACCATGGTATTATCTTTGCGACGTTAAGGAGGCCAGGAAGATAATGCAGGAAAGCTTCCCATGCAACGATGCCTTCGTCACTGTCGACATCGAAGCAAAGGAAGCTTATAAAAAATATAAAATGACGATGGCCCCCAAACCGAGCCGGTCAGAGGAAAATCCCTCAAATGCGGAGACTTCCATCACAGGCTCAGATCAGGATCCATAGAAATCATGTAATATCGCAGAATACTTTATATGCTTTGTAAGTTGTGTAAATGTCAACCTTACTCGTGATCTCAAAAGGAG
>JAEYRF010000131.1 GCA_023409615.1 Bacillota bacterium
GCGTTAAGGCCCTTGCAAAGGATGATTACAAAGACCGGGCAGAAGAGGTTTATACAATACTTTTTACGCAATATTTTCGCAGGACATATCGAACACAGCTTGAAAAGCTTGGAGTTCTGGAACCGGACCCCCTCGATTACTCTGTTAAGCAAAATCTGATTAGTCGTCCGCTTTGGGATTTGAAGAAAATCGCAATTTCTCTGCAAAAATACGACATTCTCGAAAATGACGATGGAGATATTATGATAGGCATTCCCATTGAACCGCAAGGCGAGGATGATAATGCCGTTTTGCTATGTGATGGCGGCGAGCATGCCCTTTTGTTTAAAGGCCCTTACCGTCTAGTCATATGTGACTTTTTACACCCGCAGATGAGGGAAAAGCTGCTTCAAAAAGAAGAGATACTTTGTTATGAATTCCTTCGAGAGCGTGAATATCTGGCGGAAGTCGTGAAATGCGAAGGTGTAACAGAGCTTGCTCATGAGCTTTTAAGGCTCGTATCTCCGTAAATTATACTCATCATGGCATAAATCTACCTTTAAAAAGCTTCACGCAGTGAGGCTTTTTACGTTGTGGCGTGAACTACATAGAGAACTCCTTTTCAAGATATGAAGTAGTATATTCCAGTACCATCTTCTCCCAAATTGAATTATTGAAGGTATGGTCTGCATCTTTAATGACCTTCAATTCTGCCCTTCTGCCGTAGTATTTGAGATATCTTTCAGAAACAGATAACGGAACCGAAGCATCCTTTTCACCGTGAATAATCATTACATTTTTATCAAAGTTTTCTGCTGTTTTAAATATATTTAGTTTCAGTACATCATCAACAAAACCAATCCCCACAAGTAATCCTCCACGTTCCGCATATCCCGTTTTTCGCACAAGATCAATATTTTCTATAGCTTTACCTGACATTACAATTTCGCCCATATTCCCAGCAGGCGCCCAAAGGCATAGGCTTTTTATATCATCCTTCCTTTCACCGGCCAACGCGCTGGCAACAGCGCCGCCCATACTCAGACCGACAACGCCTATTCGTCCGGGATCAATACCATTGAGCTTCTTCACATAGTCCAGTATATTATGCGCATCCCTGATCTCGCCTGAAAGGGTCATGTTAATAAAGTCGCCATCGCTTTCGCCGCTTCCGCCAAAATCAAACCTTACACTTGCTATTCCTTTCTTTTCAAGCATTCTAGATAGCTTGACAAAAATGAAGTGGGGTTCCATCTTATTACCGGTAAATCCATGAAAGATGATGACGACCGGTGCCTTCTCTACATTATTATCAGGTATGTGAAGCATGCCTCTGAGCGTAAGTCCCTGGCTTGTCAATTCAATTGCTTTCTGCATAGTTATACCTCAGCCTAATTTTCAGATTTTTTAGTTATGTACTAATTATACCATTTCTTTCTTGTAAATAAAGATGTTAAGGCGCTGGTACAATTAATTAACCATAAATAAATTAATTATTAATGATATTTTCAGTTTCTTCCTGTAAAATATTAAAGTAAGGTATAACTGAAGGGCATCTGCCCACTGCTGAATAGATGAGGAGCTTTATGAAAATTTATGGGTTATTGATCTATCTTATAAATTATAGCCTGATTATTGTTTTTGGGTTAAAGAAGCTGAGGGTTGGCAGCTTTGTTACAAAAGCGCTGCTAACCCCAATTCTTCTTATGATATATCTAGCCGGAAACAAAGAGCCGGAATTCCCGGTTATTCTCGCTCTTTTCTTCTGCTTTTTGGGAGACGTGCTCTTAGAATATCCACGTTTTTTTATTCCGGGGTTATTGACATTTTTGGTCGGACATGTCTTCTACGGGATAAGTTTCTTGTCAGACATTGGAGTTGGTTATCCACTTCCATGGTGGCTGTTTCTCTTTGCTATTCTCTATGTCACCTATGGAATTATCTTCTGTACCAAGCTTTCAATATCTGACAAGAAAAAGAAGCTAGCGGTATCCGTCTACTGTGGAATCATTCTGCTTGTAAGCTTTTTATCTCTGCTCAGGGCGGGGAGTGTGACAGAATACAGCTTCTGGATGGTGCTTGTGGGGACATTGCTGTTTATCACATCTGATTCCATTTTGGCATATAACAGGTTCCAAAAAAGAACCCATTATGGCACGATATGGGTAATGGCAACCTATGGCGCTGCCCAACTGATAATTATTCTAGGGTTGTGAATTTCGTGAGCAGCAGCGAATTGACTTATTACATCATATCAGATAATCCACCACCACGCGGCCGACCCTGACCTTTGCCACAAATTCGGACACCTTTACATGCTCCGGATGCTTCTTGTATTCATCCAGCTTTTGCTCGTTCTCGAATTCCGAAATGAGAACTGCGTCATAGGCCATGTCTGAATGGTTGATATTTATTCCAACCTCGAGAGAGCCGATTTGTTCGACCTTTCCTATAAGTGCTTCAAGCATTGCTTTGATTTTTTGTGCATTTTCTTCCCTGCTGCAGCCTTCTGCAAAATCATTTAGTTTCCACATTACGATATGCCTGATCATTATGTCCTCCAAGTTAGTGATTTTTAATTTCAGTTCTTATTACTTATTCTGCGGGAAAGGTCTAATTTCCTCTATAAACTCTTGGCTTTCCATAATATTTACTCGTAGATAGATTGTCTATATCTATTTACGCAGAAGTATTTTCTGACTGGATTGTCCGCAGGTGGAGTTAAGGGATGATGCGCAATATCTGAGGTATGTTAAAAAAACAGGCAAATGGTGACTAGCGCGATAATGTTTCTAGATGTTAAAATTAATTACATATGAAAAGAATTCATTTACCTTCAAATAATGTGATCAGCTCCTTTCGGATACTTAAGGGCAATGCCCGCATATCAGTGATGTATCAGCCGATGTGGGGCATTCCTTTCATGCTGTTCAATTTCTATCTCAGCCTGTATATGAAGGAGCTTGGGATAACTGACCGGCAATTGGGTTACATCATATCGCTTAGTTATATCTGCGGTACACTGATTTCGCTGGTCAGCGGTTTGATTACCGATAGGCTGGGGCGCAGGAAAGCTACGCTGATTTTTGATTTCATCAGTTGGCCTGTGATGTTATTCATCTATCTCATTTCAAATAGTTTTGCATTGTTTGCTCTTGCAACCATTGTAGGCAGCGTTGTCAAGGTTGTGGCTGTGTCGTGGAACCTTATGCTTATTGAGGATGCAGATAACGAGGAGAGAATTGCCGCATATAACCTGCTTAATATCATCAATATTGCCGCAGGGCTGATAATACCTTTTGCCGGAATTTTGGTCGATTCACAGGGAATTATTGTCTCTGAAAGAATATTTCTGGTCTTTGCCATTATTAGCATGGCAACCATGATTATTATCAGGCATGGCCTTTATAAGGAGACAAGTGTAGGGCAGCGTATTCTGGATGAGCAGAAGAAAAATCCTGTTCCATTCAGGTTGAAAGATATAATTCCGTTTAAGGCTATTGTAGTATTCAAAGGAAATACAAGAGCTATCGTTGCAGCAATGGTGTACATTCTCTTTTTTATCTATATACCGCTTGGAACATTTAACAGCCTGTATTTCGCACCTTATATGACAGAGGTACTGGGACTTGGTAAATCGGCCATATCTGTTCTTGGTGGGGTTTATTCAGTAGTCATGCTCCTTGTATTCATTTTTATTATCCCTGTAGTGGGCAGAATGAACAATTCCAGGAATATGCAGGCCGGGCTGATAATACAGTCAGTTTCATTGCTGATGATCACATTTATACCATCGGCTAGTCTTCCTTCAGCCATTTTAAGCATAGGTCTATATGCTTTTGGATTCGGATTGTTTAGGCCGTTTCTCGACGCCATGCTGGCTGAAGTATCAGAAGGGGAACATCGTGCAAGCGTTTATTCGCTTGTCAATACTATTACCTGTATAGCTACAGCAGTTGTTGGATTATTCTCCGGTTTTATTTATCTGTACAATCCAAGGATTATTTATATCATCTCTACTGGGATAATTCTTTTATGCACTGTTCTACTGGGAGTTTATCGACGGATGAATCGATAGTGAAAGGTACAGTGAAATACACAGTGAAAAAGCAAGGCGAGGCAACATAATATTCCGCTTGACATTTTGTTGCCCCGCCATTAGAATATACTTTGTCGGCTCTAGCCGAGAATTGTATGGCCCATTGGTCAAGCGGTTAAGACACCGCCCTTTCACGGCGGTAACAGGGGTTCGAGTCCCCTATGGGTCACCAAAGCCTCATGTAATGAGCGGTATCAACTACATTATTTGGCCCGGTAGTTCAGTTGGTTAGAACGCTAGCCTGTCACGCTAGAGGTCAGGGGTTCGAGTCCCCTTCGGGTCGCCAGGAAAAACTCCGATTTTTATCGGAGTTTTTTATATATAGGGGACTCGAACCCGAGAGGGCACGAGCCCCTTCATCAGACCTCTGTGTTGCTAATGAATTCCGAAGGGCAGATGCCCTCGCGCTTTTTGAAGACCCGGCTGAAGTAATAGATATCGTTAAATCCTACCAGTGATGAGGTTTCTGTGACTGAGAGACCATCCTTCAGCAGATTCTTGGCCATGACTATCCTAACCTCTATCAGATAATCGATTGGCGATTTTCCGGTTACACTTTTAAAGATGCAGCCCAGATACGATGTGCTTACTCCTGCATATTCAGACAAATCAGAGAGTGTAAGGTTCCTTGCGTGATTTTCTACTATATAGCTTATAACTTTATCGACCTTTCTTGTACTTGAATAGTTGTATTGCTCTCTCATTGTAAATTGAAAAAGCAGTACAAGTATCTCTGTGAATATCGACCTCTCCCTTGTCATTAACCTATCTCTGGCTGAAAGTGCGAGTTTCGTCAATAGTGTGAAAAGCTCAGTCACTTTTATGAACAGGTATTCATCTGTTAATCTCTGTGTAAATGAAAATGGCAATTCCATCTCAACGAATTTCCATTTTCCTTTATCAAATATCGGGCAGGTATAGACGAAATCAATGGCGAAACATTTTACAGGAGAGTCGGAGAAGGTATGGGCAGATCTTATATCACCGGGTTTACAGTAAATTAGATCTCCTTTGGATGCAAGATACTTTTCGCCATTACAGCAAAACTCAGCTTGACCGTCGTAAACAAGCATCAGGTTATGGTTATTCATTTTATTATTTAGCACCCAAGCTGCTGTTGCTTTACGGTTGACTGTATAGAGCAGCTGTGGAAATATATTATACAAATTGCGGTAAGAGGATTGCTCCATTTTTAGCTCCTCCAAAATAGTTATGAAGTATCAATTCAATTATATATCAGAGGGAATATCAGTGTAAATGCAAATAGCCGAAAACAAATTTTTAAGCCTGATTTTATAAGCAGATAATACAAATAGTATTAAATATTTCATGGCTTGTTTTTCTGATTATATATATGATATAGACTGTCCAGATGAATATTTTGTTATTTTATGTGACAAATGATTGTCACGGAAGGGTGGAAAAAACATGCTAAGAGTTGCAATTATAGGAACCGGAGGGATTTCGCCAAGCCATATAGAAGGGTATCTTCATTTTCCGGACAGATGCAGGATCGTTGCACTGGTGGATATTTTTCCAGAGAAGGCGCAGGAGAAGAAAGAGAGATTCAACCTGGTCGATGCAGAAGTATATGATGATCACAAGAAAATCCTTAACAGAGAAGATATTGATATTATTGACATATGCACACCTCCATATGTGCATGCTGAGATAGCGGTAAACAGTTTGAATGCAGGAAAGAATGTATTGGTCGAAAAGCCCATGGCTGCATCACTTGAGGAATGTGACCAAATCCTTGCGGCGGCTGCGCGAAGTGGTAAAATGATTTCTGTAGTAGCACAGAACCGTTTCAGGACCGGATATATGAAATTGAAAAAGACTTTAGAGACGGGAATGGCTGGTGATATTGTCCATGCACAGGCAGATTCCTTTTGGTGGAGAGGCCACTCTTATTATGACCTTTGGTGGAGGGGCACGTGGGAGAAGGAGGGCGGTGGCTGCACTTTGAACCATGCGATTCATCATATAGACATGCTGCTATGGATGATGGGCATGCCCGAACAGGTTCAGGCTGTTATGAACAACACCTCTCATGATAACGCCGAGGTTGAGGATCTTTCAATTGCAATACTCAAGTATAAAAATGGTGCACTTGGTCAACTTACCAGTTCTGTCGTACATCATGGAGAAGAACAGCAGGTGATTTTTCAGGGAAAGAATGCGAGAATATCGGCTCCGTGGAAGGTGTCCGCATCTGTCTCCAGAGGGAATGGGTTCCCGGAGAGAAATGAGAAGCTCGAAAATGAGATTGAAGAGTATTATCAGTCAATTCCCGAGCAGCAGTACGGCGGTCATACGCCAATGATAGATGATGTGCTGAGGGCTGTTGAAACCGGAGACAAACCACTTGTATCCGGAGACGATGGGAGAAGGGCTGTTGAAATGATAACTGCAATATATAAGGCCTCCATTCTGCATAAAGAGGTTAATCTGCCGTTAGCGAAGGAGGATGCATTTTATACAGTAAAGGGCATTCAAGTAAATGTACCGCACTTTTATGAGAAATCCGCGAGTGTAGAGAACTTTTCAGATGAGGAGATCACAACCGGCAGGAATGTATAAAGCGTAGTACATAAAGGCGTAAAGCCCATCGCAGGAACGTATAAAACGCGGCACTGTAACGCATAGAGTGCAGCATTAATAGGAGGATTACACATGTCAAAGGAAAATGGAATGTTCTATGCACCAAAAGGTAAACCTAAAAAAGTATGTAAAGAAGGCGAGTTTGTATTTAGTGCAATGCATCTTGATCACGGGCACATTTATGGTATGAGCAATGGCCTGATCGAGGCCGGAGCACAGTTGAAATGGGTATATGATCCCGATCTGCAAAGAGTCAAGAATTTCTGTGAGCATTTTCCACAGGTAAAAGTGGCTCGAAGTGAGGAAGAGGTCTTAAATGATAAATCCGTCTGTTTGGTAGCCGGAGCGGCAATCACATCTGAACGGTGTGCTCTAGGATTGCGTGTGATGGAGGCCGGTAAGGATTATTTTACAGATAAAGCGCCGCTAACTACCCTTGAACAGCTTGCACAGGCTAAGGCGGCAGTTGCGCAAACGGGAAGGAAATATGCTGTGTACTACAGTGAACGTCTTCACGTTGAAAGCGCGGTATTTGCAGGCCAACTGATTGACGAGGGCGCGATCGGAAGAGTATTGCAGGTGATTGGAATGGGACCTCACCGTTTGGGTAAGGGAAGACCCGCATGGTTTTACGAAAAGGAGAAATTCGGAGGTATTCTTTGCGATATAGGCAGCCACCAGATAGAGCAATTTCTTTGCTATACGGGTGCGAAGGATGCTACAGTACAGCTTGCCAGAGTTGCCAATTACAATAATAAGGAATATGCGAGCTTCGAAGATTTCGGAGATGCCTCTCTTGTGGCAGATAACGGAGCGACAGGCTATTTCAGGGTTGACTGGTTTACCCCTGACGCACTTGAAACATGGGGTGACGGAAGGCTCTTCATCCTGGGTACAGAAGGATACATTGAGTTGAGAAAATACATCGATATTGGTCGTGATTCTGTCGGAGACCAGGTTTATATCGCAAACGGCGAAAAAACCTGCCATATTCCTGTGAAGGGGAAAGTTGGGTACCCTTATTTTGGGGATCTGATACTGGATTGCCTGAACAGGACTGAAAATGCCATGACACAGGAGCATGCATTCAAGGCGGCTGAACTGTGCGTCAGGGCTGAGATTGAGGCCGTCAGGATTGAATGATTGAAGATAGGAGAAGCTGATATGAAAATGACATTTAGATGGTTCAACGAAAATGATGACAGTGTTACGTTGGAGCAAATTCGGCAAATCCCCGGCGTTTCAGGGGTGGTTGGGACATTGGCTGACATACCGGCCGGTGAAGTCTGGCCTGTCGATAGGATAGTGGAGTATAAAAAAAATATAACTAACCATGGGCTTGAGCTGGAAGTAATCGAAAGTGTTAATATTCACGAGGATATCAAGCTCGGGCTTCCATCAAGGGATAAGTACATAAAGAACTATATTCAAACCATAAAAAATCTCGGTGAAGCAGGTATCAAGGTAATTTGCTATAATTTTATGCCTGTTTTCGACTGGCTCAGAACAGACCTGGCCAAAGAACTTCCGGACGGCTCAAATGTTATGTATTATAATAATGATGAAATAGAAGCTTCCGATCCGGTGCAGCTGGTTGAGAATTTTGGAAGCAGCTCGAACGGCTTCTCTCTGCCGGGGTGGGAGCCGGAAAGACTGAAAGAATTAAAAACAGTACTTGAACAGTATAAAGATATTGATGAAAATCAACTGTTTGAAAATCTGAAATATTTTTTGGAGCAGATCATACCAATCTGTGAAAAGTTTGATGTAAAAATGGCTATACATCCAGACGATCCGCCATGGAGTGTATTCGGATTGCCGAGGATAGTGACAGGAAGAGATAACCTGGACAGACTTGTAAAGCTGGTTGACAGCCGGTATAACGGGCTGACGCTTTGCAGTGGTTCACTTGGGTCTAATCCGCAAAACAACATCCCCGAGATTGTCAGACACTTTGGGGCAATGGGGAGAATACACTTTGCACATATGCGTAATATAAAGTTTATCGGTGAAAGGAATTTCCATGAGACCTCGCATCTGTCCTCCGATGGCTCTTATGATATGTTTGAAATTATGAAGGCTTATCATGACGTAGGCTTCGACGGGTATATGCGGCCGGACCACGGCCGTATGATCTGGAACGAAAAAGCCAGACCGGGGTACGGCCTATATGACAGAGCCCTTGGTATCGCATACCTGAACGGTTTATGGGAAGCAATTGAAAAAATGACAGGAAAATGAGGCTGGAAATATGAAAAAAATTAATTGTGCAATCATAGGCTGCGGCAGGATATTTTCAACCCATGCAGATGCAATATTAAAATGTTCTGATGCGACTCTTTACGCAGTCTGCGACAATGATAGAAAAAGGGCAACAGACGCTGCGGAAAAATACCATTGTAAAGCGTATTTCGATTATAAAGAAGTGTTGAGGGACAGCCTCATTGATTCTGTACATATATGCACGCCTCATTATCTGCATGCGAATATGTCCATCGAAGCCATGCAATCGGGAAAACATGTGCTGACTGAAAAGCCGATGGCTATATCGGTGTACGACGCACAGGAAATGATCAGGGTGTCGGAAGATACAGGTAAAGTGCTCGGTGTCTGTTTCCAGAACCGGTATAACACAACATCGATACGTGTCAAAGAGGTTCTTGATTCAGGCAGGGCCGGAAAAGTTCTCGGCGGAAAAGCCTTTATGACTTGGAACAGGGGGAAAGACTACTATGCATCCGATGCATGGCGTGGCACCTGGGCACAAGAAGGGGGAGGGGTCCTGATCAATCAGGCAATTCATACGCTTGATCTGCTTCAATGGTTTATTGGTGATGTGGAAAATATTAAAGGGTCAATAGACACCCGGCTGCTTGGGGATGTGATAGAAGTGGAGGATACCGCGGAAGCAACGATTATATTCAGCAATGGTGCGAAGGTTCTTTTCTTTGCATCCAACAACTACTGTACTGATACGCCGGTTAGCATAGAAATTGTCTGTGAGAACGCGGTCATGAAAATAGATGACGAATTGACGATAAAATACAAAACCGGAGAAATCGAAACTATTATTAATTCCGATCAGGCTACCGGAGAAAAAAGCTATTGGGGAAGTAGCCATAAAGCGCTCATTGAAGAATTTTATCGCAATATTGGAAATGGTATTGGGGCCCGGATAGATGGTAAACAAGGCATTCCAGCCTTGAAAATGATTCAGGCCATTTATGCTGCTTCTAATTCGGTTGTGACACAATCACATTAAATCAACAAATGCCGCCAAGGGATTATTTGTAGAAAACTTGACACTTGTTTATTATGTTATTTAATTTTACAGTAACAACTTCCAGGTTTTTATGATAAGATAAGTGGCAGGACAATATAATATAACGCGGCAATTATTTCTCCCGAACTCGTTCTCGCTTTCTTGAGCATGGTTGTTTAAGAGCGAGGGACACTTGCTGCTTGTCTAATTGAAGTAATTGCAAGGGATTAAGCCTGTATAACATGACGATAAGTGAGGTACCATCATGGCAAAAGGAAATTATCCATTGTATGAAACGACCGTCTTTGAAGATTTCAGGATCATGACGGAAAATGTGGCAAAGAAATACCCCGATAGGATCGCATTGTCTTATAAAAACAACCCTAAAGATACTCACACAGTTAAAGTAACCTACGCACAGGTCAGAGACTATATCCGGGATATGGGGACGGAACTGATTTCATTGAGCTGCAGGGATAAGCACATTGCTCTGATCGGTGAGAGCTCCTTCAACTGGGTCTGTTCATACTTCTGTCTGATGTCCATTGGCTCCGTAGTTGTGCCTATCGACAAGGATCTCACTAAAGATGAGATTACCGGCATTCTGAATACTGCTGAATGTGAATTCATTTTTTACAGCCCGCACATAGAAGCTAAGATAGAGGAACTCAGGGATAATGTCCCGACATTGAAAACCCTTATCTGTATGGGTGATGGTAATACGGAGAGGGCGCTTAAGCTTTCAGACATTGTTGCCAAAGGCGGCGAACGGTTTGCTAACGGAGATAATTCTTACTACGACTACGAAATCGATACTGAGCGGCTAGCCACAATTGTCTTTACTTCGGGCACTACAGGAAAAGGCAAAGGTGTTATGCTCTCACAGAAGAACATTGTCACAGATATGACACAGGGCATGTACCTGTTCAACATCACTCCTAAAACGCTGAACGTGTTGCCTCCTCACCACACCTTTGGTTCTACCGTGAACTTCGTGGGTCATTTTGCACAAGGCTCTGAGATTTATATTTCCAGTGGTCTCAAACACATCGCAAATGAAATGAAGGAGCAGCAGCCGTCACATCTGGTTTTGGTTCCTCTGTTTGTGGATACATTGTATAAAAAAATCTGGGCCGGTGCTGAAAAGAGCGGAAAGGCACAGACTCTGCGTACTATGATGAAAATCAGTAATAGCTTGCGCAAATTTGGCATTGATTTGAGACGTGTCTTTTTCAAGAGTGTACTGGCATCATTCGGCGGGAAGCTTGAGATGATCATTTGCGGTGGCGCCGCGCTAAATCAGGACATAATTAGCACCTTTGACTCTCTCGGCATCACTATTCTCAACGGCTACGGCATTACTGAGTGTTCGCCTCTAATCTCCTGCAACCGGAACAAGTATCAGAAGAAAGGCAGCGTGGGTACGCCGATCATCGGGGAGTTGGTAAAAATCAAGGATCCGGATGAAAACGGTGAGGGGGAGATATGTGTCAAGGGCCCCAATGTTATGCTTGGCTACTATAAAGACCCGGAAGCGACCGCCAGAGTATTTGATGAGGACGGCTTTTTCAGGACAGGCGACTATGGTAAATTAGACGAAGAAGGTTGGATTTATATTACCGGAAGACTGAAGAACATAATTATATTAAGCAATGGAAAAAACGTATACCCCGAAGAGGTCGAAAACGAGATATCAAGAATCTTTGGAGTGTCTGAGTCCGTTGTATATGCGGGCGAAAGTGAAATCAACAAAAACATAGACAAGGAAGTAATTGTTGCAGAAATATTTCCAGACTATGAAGCTCTGAAGGTGAGAGGGATTGAGGATGTGAAGGCCTATTTCGACGACGAGATCAAAAAGGTCAACAACAGAATGACATCTTATAAAGCAGTAAAAATGGTTAAAATACGTGAAGATGAGTTTCAGAAGAACACCTCCAGAAAAATTCTTCGCTTTGCAATTGATAAAAATATAGACTAGAAAATTGCCCCCCAAATCAATGGCCGTGGTGAACACCGTGGCCTTTTTTTGTGGGATGCCATATCATAACAAAATGATTTAGAGATGATATGTGGGGTAAAATACTATAGAATCGAAACAACAAAAAAGTTAATCCGGAGGTGTTCAAAATGGCCTACAACCCAGATACACAAAGATATTCAGAGATGAAGTACACCCGATGCGGCAAGAGCGGACTGAAGCTGCCGGCGATTTCCCTTGGACTATGGCACAATTTTGGGGGAATGGATCTGTATGAAAATGGCAGAGCCATCGTCAGACG
>JAEYRF010000155.1 GCA_023409615.1 Bacillota bacterium
CCTCTCCCTCATCTGCCGCTTCATCCTCATCATCAGCCCAATCTGTCTCTCCCTCATATGCCGCCTCCCCCTCAGCTGCCTCATCCGCCGCCCCCTCTTTTTCTCCTTCAATCACCTTGGTTCCATAGCGCTCAACTGTCAGAGTAATGCTCCTTGATGCCGCAGTATGTACCATGTCCCGGAGCAATTGTTCAATGGCATCTGACAATTCATTCTTAGGTATGACCAAAACCAGCTCCCTGCTGATAATATCCTCCTCCCCGATCACAATATCATCAGTGCCCCAGGGCGTTTCCTGTCCCTTATATTCTGCCAGCTTTTCGATATACTCCATCAGTGTTTTTTCAGCATTATTACTCTTCTGGTAGCTATCGGCAGTCAGATCCATGCTTTTTATTATCACTGCATGTCCCTTATCATATTTTGAGATGACCGGAAAACTGTTTGGCAGGTTTGCGCCGAAGAGTCTGCGAATTTTTAGGCCTCTCTTGAAATTACCAAGAGACCAGATATCATCTGTTACAGCGGTTAATACACCCTGTGCCTCATCCCCTCCCATCCATGCCTTTACTCTTGCCCTCTGGACAAACTCAAGACCTGAAGTGAACTGCACAGGAAGTGGCAGCTCGATACAATAACGGACGATAATATCGATATATTCCCCACGATCCGACAAAAAGGAAGACTCGGTGAAATCTAATCCGTTAAAGCCATGAGCAATGTTTAATGCCTCCAGCCTTTCATCTGCATTAGTTATACTCTCTGTCACCAGGTATTTCTTCATATAAAGCTTAGTAATAGGCGTGAAAAGTTCTGTTTTGGCATCATCAAATTCACCGCCGACAATATAGCAGGCAATACATTTCAGCACCTCCAGCGGGTCGGACACTATCGTTTCTGCCTGACTGAGCATATTTTCGAAATTGACTTTCGCGTCCTTTATCAATTTTCCACTGTCGACCAGACCTCCAATCACCTGATCTGTATTTTTCCCGATATTCTGGAGGCTGTTGTATGTATCAAAGACAGTACCAACCTGATTTCTAAACACATCAGACTTATCATTAATACCATTTCTGACCGTATCATGCACATCCCGCAGGCCGCTGATGTGATAAATGTAAGCTGATGACGCTATTTCAGAGGCCGTTTCATTGAGGGCATGTCCAATCAATTGATATGTATAGACTGCCTTTATCAGAAAAATTACAGTGAAAAATGCACACAACAACACAGGCAGCACCAGCGCAGCTTCCACAGTCAACGCACCTCTGCGGGATGAAGCTGTTAGAGCAATAGGTTTACATTTTCGACCCTTCAACCTGCTAATACCCCTCATATAAAAGCACCTTATAAATATACCTTCCGTCGCCCGTCTTCAATTCCTTCTGAATAAAAGGTTGGGTTATGAATAAATATTTCATAGAAACCTCAGCTTCAATACGCACCCATGTATAGTTTTCCGTCATTTTGAACCCGGCCTTGGATTTGCCGATATTCAGCTGAATCAAATCCCCGATCCTGTCCAGCTTTTTTTCTTCATTCGTTGTCATCAGGAATAGTCTCAGATAGTCGTAATAGTTGAAATACAGCCGCTGATCTGTCTTCGGTCCGGTTTCGGCGGCCATACCAATGTCCAGCCTCCAGTCCCCCTTCATCTTATAAATTGGTATTGATTTCCCCTCCATCAGGTCTACAAGATCGATCAAAGACTCGCCCATCCCCCAGCCGCACATAATCAGGTTTGAAATTATGGGTATGCCCGCTCCGCCTGTCCACCAACCGGCTACAGTGGTTGCTACACTCGTTGCCATTGTTTTTTTCTTTGCATCAGTATAGACATGAAGAGTGTTAAGACCAAACCTGACCAGCAGCAATTCTCCCTTTGTCATAGCATTATTGAGCATCTGGGACGGCTGCCCATGGAGAATATATTCCACCTCGCTGTCATAAAAGGTATCAATTGAAGCCTTCTCATCCTCATGCAGGTTAGTGTCCTTTATTGTCTCACTTCCGTATTGAAGTGCAGGTACAGAATTCTTAAAGGTTCCTATGATATACTCGTTCAGATAAAAACTGTCTCTGAGTGCAATTGCTCCATTGGCTGCCAGATCTCCAATACCGGCAATGAACGCCAGTGCATTCTCCTGAAACATCCCATCTTCGTCATATAGATCCATATCCTCATCCACATGAGCCAGATCCCCTTCGTACTGTGCCTCTCCTATTTCACCACTTTCGCTGCCACCATCAGCGTTCTGATCATCATTGAATGCCTCATCCTCCTGATCAAAGTTCCCTGTAATCACCTTGGTAAAGGACGGAAGGTCCATTTTATCAATTCCTTCTGTCTCATAATTCACATCGTCAAGAATATATTCAGAAATAAAGTCTTTTACAGCATCAGCCTTTCCTTCCCTCGGATCATCCTTTTTGTCCCCTTTGTCTGGTTTGGAATAGTCATAGCTGATGTTGGCGTAATCATCAATCATATCAAGCAATCCGGAATCCAGCCCTTCTTCTGGAAAATTGCCAGACCCACTTACCGACCGATCAAGCTTTTCTGCCATATCCTGCAGTAGACTACTGTTATTTCCAACATCAGCAAGCATATCTTCAGCCTTTTGTCCTTCTAAAATGAGTTCCTTCAAACTATCGAGCTCTGATTGTACCTGCTCTTTGAAGTCCTTTGAAAAATCGCCTTCCTCGCCGTTAAAATTTTCTGACATATAACTCTCAAGCTTGCCAATAGCGAGCTGCGCTTTCTTGCCTTTTTCGACTATTTTATCTATCTCCTTAGCCGCATCATTATTTGATTTGATATAGTCACCGGTCAGAGAATAGCGGAGTACCTTCCACAAGTCTCTCAACTCGCCATCTGTATCTTTATATTTATCTTTTATAGCCGATTGCTCGTTTTTCAGTCCATCCAGACGGTCTTTAAGCTCCTTAAGCCTGCTGCTTTCAGCCTCTTCTTCTATAGTGTCTGTGGTGCTACTGCCCACATTTCTATCATTTCCGTTACTGCTGCTATTTCCCTCTTGCTGCTCATTCCTTGCTGATTGCTTCAGTTCTGATATCTCATCTTCTAAACTACTTATACTGGCACTCAAAGAATCCATCTCATCCTTGAGCCCGCCTAATACATCAGTCAGCGAATTGAAGCTCTGATAAGCCCCCTGCCAGCTGCCATTCTGGTTAAATCCATTTACAAATTTGTCAAAGGAGTCTCCCAGCCCATCAATATTCTTCTTCAATTTTTGTTGGGATTTATCCATGCTGCCAAAAAGCTTGTCAATACTAACCTTTTGCTTGTATGCACCAGACATTTTACCTACATCCCGCACAGCAAGCAATTTCTCCATAAAGCCCTCTACCATCTCTTCCGGTGCGCGGTACTTCATATATTCAAGAATCTGCTTCTTCATCACACTATTTTCACTTAGGTTGTAAATTGGAGTTATATTGATTTTTTCGATTCTAAAACCAAACAGATCGATACTGCTATTATATATTTCTTCATCAGAAGGAATGGACAGGTTGCAGGAAAGACCCTCCTCAAAGCAATCCTCCAGGTCTGCTGTTCCAGTCTCGTAAAATGCAAAAATGCCATAGCCTTCTTTAAGCCTGCTTCTATAATCTGCCAGCAGTGATCTGGCCGCTGTGTCGGCTGCTCTTTTTACAATAGTACGCCCTGCATTTATACGGGCAATATCAACCAGCAAGCCTGCCAGCATCAATACAGACATCATAACGATCGCAAGAAATACTGTAATCTGACCTGAAACCTTTCTCATCAAGGCTATGACCCCTCCTCGCAACAGATTATTGAATAAACTGCTCCAGCTTCTCCTTGATCTCATTCATTGCATTTCTTGTTTTGTCCCCAATATCCTTAAGCTCGGGAAATTTATTCTCTAATTTCTTTTCGATATCAACGATAAAGTCTGTGTTTCGGATTAAGTCTGCCGGTTCGTCCATTGCTGATACAGCTTTAACTGTCATGTCGATTGTATCACTGCCGCCAAACAGCTTAAGAAATTTGCCTAAAGGAAGCTTGTACTCCTTATGGATAGTAACCTCAATCTTTCTGTAAACTACGTAATCCTTTACCACAGCATCTGCTGATGAGCTAACTGCCCGGACCAATTCATGTCGCTCGGCAACGTCCAATGCATACTGTTCAATACTCTCCAATCTGGTTTTCTTATCACTGTCGAAGATTCTCCTGTATAGTGCAAATTCGTCAAAGCTCCCATCCATCGGTTTGCCTGTTCCTAATTCAAATGTTCCTGAAACCCATGCTATTGCCCCGGCCTCTGCAGCGGATTCAGCTGCCGATTGCACCAGCGCTCGCTGATAAAGTAGCAGACCAATATAAATGGCAGCTGCTATAGCAAGAATGACCAGTGGAACGATTATCGAGGCCTCAACGGTTATACTGCCTGTATTCCCATTGCGAACACTATTACCGTTATTCTCGCTATAACCGCAGTCTTCGACGGCAGTGCGCATAAACAGCTCCTCCTGGTATTCCTGTATTTACTCATAATTACCATATTTTTACACCTTATTGTAATAATACACCATATTATGGTAATTGTATAGAGCTAAATAGAATTTCGCGATAGAAATTCGCATAGAAAACTAACATTTCTTTTCACTTGTCGGTATTAGATGTGAGTGGAACATATCGATATTAGATGCCATTAAAACTTGCCGGCCTAAAATGCCAGTGAAACACGTCAGAATAACACCTTGTAGAATGGGTAACGTCCCGTAACCCGATCCTGTGACATATAGTTGAAAAGCAGAACAGCGCCATCCTCATCAGTAGCAGCGTTTTGTGCAGAAGTGTCCCCTTTTTGAGAAGTGTCCATCTTTTGAGAAGTGTCCCCTTTTTGAGAAACGTCCCCTATCAGAATATAAGGGTCAATGGTAAAACGTTCAAAATGGACTTTCTTCAGCAGCAGCTTGGCACTAAGGCCGGCTGCTTCCGGTATCATTTCTGTGATCTGATCTGAAGAGCGCAGAAAGTCATAGCATCGTTCATGAAAGCCTGGATCGGCGCGTTTTTCCATGAAATCCGGCAAAGTACCGCTTCTGTCAGATGCAAGAAAATCCAGCCGTAAAAGCTCACGAAATACAAGCTTGTGATGCTCGTCCATCCCTTGCCCCTGTATCTTCCCGGCAGCAAATCGGTCAAATATCGCATATAGATCTCTTAGCCCGGCACGCAATTGCATATTGCCATTTTCTTTTAAAAAGCGATAAAACCTCTCGTAAAACTCATACGGTGAACTAAAGCCATGTTCTATAGCATAATTCAATGAGTATAAAAAGCGGCCACTGTTATAGAATCTGTCTACAAGCTCTGCGACTCCCTTGAGGACAATCAATTCGTCATAGCTGATATCTTTTCCGGAAAGGATCTCATAAGGAGGGTAATCCTGAAACACAAATCCCTGCTCTGCTGCGCTCCTGCGCAGAACTGTCCCCTTCAGAAACTTCAAAAAACCAAGCTGTAGTTGATGAGACCCGATGGCATATACACTGTTGAAGGAATGGATAAAAGAGCCATAATTCTCGTTAGGCAGCCCGGCAATAAGATCAGTATGAATATGGACATTATTTTGTTTTTTTAATCTGTCCAAATTATTGAACAGCTTTCGCAGGTCTGTTTTTCTGCATACAGCATCAAGAGTTTTCCCATTGACCGTCTGTATACCTGCTTCCATTTGGAATAGCCCCTTTGGAGCATTCTCAAGTAAGAAAAGTGTCTCTTCATCAAAAAGATCTGCTCCCACTTCCAGGTGAAAATTGCAGTCGAGCCCGGACTTATTCAACTCCAGAATATGTCTGATGATTGCCTTGGCCCTCTCTTTGTTCACATTAAAGGTTCTGTCTACAAACTTTATTTGTTTTACTCCGGAAACAGCCAGCCGATCCAATTCAGCAAAAACTCTTTCCAGCGGGAAATATCGGGTGCTCTCTGAGGCGGAGGAAAGGCAATAGCTGCAGGAAAATGGGCATCCTCTGGAGCTCTCAAAATAAGCAATCTTATTTTCCAAAGACAGAAGCATTTCATCTGTATAGGGCGACGGTATCGCTCCCAGATCCTCAATAAACGCAGGTGCACTGGATACAATGCCATGGTTGGAACGCCAGGCAAGACCTTTAATCCCTCTCAGGACTGAATCATCATCACTGTGGCTGGTACCATCTACCGTATGCCCTGCGTTGACAGCACTATGAACCGTCTGGCTTTTATCGACCGTATTATCTGCTCCATGGCCTGCATTGATTGTACAATGAGCCTTTCGACCATCCAGCAACGTGATCAGCTCTGGGAAGGACTTTTCTCCTTCCCCAGCCAGAATATAGTCGACAAATTCATGTTCCACCAAGATATCCTCAACATCGTACGAAACCTCGGGTCCTCCCAGTATAATTGATGTCGCGGGCAAAACTTTTTTCAATACGGAGGCCACTCTCAAAACAGTCGCAATGTTCCAGATATAGCATGAGAAAGCTGCAATATCAGGCTTTTGCATGTATATAGAGGATATAATGTCATCTACCTGCTCATTGATCGTGTGCTCTGCTACAATGACTTCTCCGCAGCCAGCACTGCTGTCCTTGCCGCAGGATGCTTTCAGGTACCAGGGTGCCAGTGCGGAATGTATATATTTTGAATTAATTGCAATAATCAGTGTTTTCATAAAACCTCGCAGCAAGAATACCTTGCAATGAGGCTATTATACCCAACTTCCACCATTAATTCAAGCAGGTCACTCCCACCTACCCTCATTCGTCAACCTGTCCATTACCTTGCTTTGGCAAGCTTCACACTGCCACTTGAAAAGATAATCGTCTGTTTATCATTGAAAGTCCAGACTTTGTCTTCGGAATTAAAGCACAGAAGGTTACAGTTGATATCGCGGTACACCGAATAGTCTCCAATATAGGCGGCATTGCATAAAAGGTATTGTCCTCGCAGGATGCCCTTGCTATCGGGGAGATAAATGATGGCTGACAATCCGTTGCTCTGGACGTTGTCTCTTATCATACCAATACTCTGTTCATTAAGATTGGAATTGTTAAATATTTTTTGCAGGCCAGCCAGATCGCTGTCCAAAAACAGACTGTTGGCGGAATAGACAACCCTCAGCCCAATCGAGTCGGTATTGAAGTCATAGTCGCCGGAGCTCACCGAATTTAAAGCTGTGAGCATTGCATCAGATGCCGTATTGACATCGGAACTAGTGATTCTTGGGGAGCTGAATTTGCATGCAGTCTTGAATCCGTAGGAAAAGATCCCATCAATTGAGCTATTGGGATAGGTGGTTCGTGTAACGGATTTACCGTCGTCAGAGGATCTGCTTGTAGCCTTGGTTGTTTTGAGATACATGGCGCCCTCAATGTGCCTTAGCACATTCATAAGTTCACTGATGTTTTTATCTACAGAAGCGCCTGGCTTGGCTGCATTTCCATCTGCTTTCTCTGCCGTATTTGCAGTCGAATTCTCAGACGCATTTTCCGCAGTAAAGGCCGGCATTTCACCCGCAGGTCTGCCTGGAACAACAATGGTGGATTTCAGAACCGTATCAGTACCCTTGAGCTTCTGCGAAAGGGCATTATAAGCGATAACCGCCGCGTTGTCACGCAGGAACAGATCGGTAGTTGTGTACTGCGTATAGCAGCTTTGGCCGATAAGCCCTATCTCCAGAGCTTTCGCAGGCGCTTTATCCCATGAGAAATCCCCTGCTAAATCGTTGTAACCCAGCGTCCGAAGGACGAGGGTAATGTATTGAGTAGCACTCATATTGTTATTACTGCCGAAACTCGTGGCAGAAACACCATTAGATATTCCGTTTGTATAGCAATACCCTACATAGGGTTTTGCCCATTCAGGCACATCTGTAAATGGTATAGAATAACCCCCGGCCTTAGTCTTGGCTTCTGTTTCCTTCCCCAACAGCCGGACAATCATCGTGACTCCTGCTGCACGGGTCAGAGGTTTGTCGAGGTCAAAGGAACTCCCGCTTCCAAGAAAAAGACCATCTTCCCATAAAGCTTCGGCAGCAAAACCGTATTGAACTTCATAGGCAGCATGACCAGGTAGTACTAAAATAGAAAAAATCAATGTTACCGAGATCAGAAAAGAAATTACCCTTCCAAATCGTTTCATTATAAAGCCTCCTCATTAGCGATATTATTAGTTTTACTTCAGCTCAAAGTCCTTCTCTTCAAGGGTTGGATACACGTCCGCAAGCGGCGAATAGTCGGTAGCCGGGTTGCCGGACAGCAGGATGTTCGTCAGTTTGGATAGCCCGGCCAGCGGCGACAAATCCGCTACCTGATTATCCTCCATGTAAAGGTAGACCAGGTTTTTCATGCTGGCGAGCGCGCTGATGTCGGTGATCTGGTTGCTCTTGATCCAAAGGCTTTTTATCTGTGTCATGCCGGAGAGCACACTTATATCGGCAATATTGTTGCCCCATATCCAGAGATCCTTCATGTTGGTCATGCCTGCGAGCGCGCTGATATCCGATATATTGGCGCAGCAGATATAGAGATATTCCATCTTCGTCAAACCGGCCAGCGGAGTTAAGTCGAAGTCAAAGTCACTATCGGAAAGTGCCCAGTTGAGGGTCAGGCCTGTCAGGTTGGGGAACTGCTTAAGGTCGCTGACATCCGCAATTCGGGGTAAGGACCAGTCGTTACCATCCATCTGCAGATTAAGCTCTCTGACAGCCTCCGCCTCGGCGAGCGTAATGTCACCCTCTGCCTTGTTTATGGCTTTGCGTACAAGCTCCTCAAGAACAGGATCGGTAAATACAACGACCGGTTCGGGCATCGGCTCCTCTGTGGGTTCGGGTACCGGTTCCACCACGGGTTCGGGCGTCTGCTCCATATCGGGCGCCTCACCGCTGGCAGCTGTCTGTGTCGGTTCTGTTGCTTGCTGTGCGGCCGGTTCGCCGCATGCGGCCATTCCGAGAACCAGTAAGGTTACAAGAAACACCAATAGTGTCTTTTTCATTAGAAAACCTCCCTTTACTCTTATTCACATTTATATCAAAACGAATCTTCTGTCGGTATAATCTGATTCCCCCACACACTCTTCTCAGCTATTTATCCAGCAGCCACAATCCTGCTAACGCCACAATCGTGCCACCCACGTCTATCAAGATGTGTTTTACATATGTTCCCTTTTCCCAGCGGCGGGGGCTGCCGTTAAAAGCCATTATCCCGATACCCGTGATGATTATGATGTAGCCGAGTATTTTCATACGGCTTCCTCCTGACTTTTGTTTGCTTTTTCCCAACTATCATGGCATATCGTTAAGTCATCTATTTCCTCCCGTACTTATCTGTTTTCAACCGTACCACCACATCCCTTAAAATGGCGATAACCCCTGTGCGGCAGCCAATCGCGCCCGTACCCAGAGCCCACAGCCTGTCGAAGTGAGCTTGGAACTCTCTGAGCAGCATGAGCTGGTCCGAGTGGATCATCACCGGCTCCGGTCCGCTCCAGTGGTTGATGGCAAGATGCTGATTCTGCTTGAGCTGCCAACAGTTGTTCATGTGAAGCATAGTGATATCGTCAAGGATTAATAAATGAAAATTTGGTACTGTTTCGAGGTAACGGATATAGCCGTCTAAAATACTGATACAGCCCTCGGCATCCAGCAGAACAAATCCCTTTTTCATAAAATACAAACCGGGCATACGGCAAAATCCATCCTTCACAATCTGGTTCAGCCGGGAAAGCGAAAGAATTTCGCGGAACACAGACCCGCCCTTCAAAGTTTCATCCATGCCTGATTTAAATCGTGCGAATTCAGCGCTCCGCCATGCATATTCCGCATCGCTGTGCCCATTCGTTGACAGAACACGGTTATAAGCATGCTCCGGCATATACATTGGGTTGATACTGTCCTTCACCACATCAAGCGCGCCCGGGGTGCAAAATTCACGATAGATGATTTCTAGTATATTGCGGGAAAAGTCGTCTCCGTAGATGTTTAATATAGGCTGTGCATATCGGACAGTCTGTGCAAAACTCCTTTGAACCTCTGTTACAAAGGCCGGCTCGCGGATAACAACAGCCACCGGCGGTGTAGTGACGTCCGGCGTTTCGGTTACCAACATCACTGCAACTCCAGGGATAATCAGATGCATCTGATTGGTAACGGTCTGTGTAAGTCCATGCACCACAGACAACCGGACATGCCCTGATACAAGCGCTCCCATATAAGTGCCGATCAATACCGACATAGCCTGTGTATCGCCTGACACACATACGATCAGGCTTACATTGAGATCATTTTTTTCGATGCTGCGAAGCATGAGAGCCGCAATATCCCCGTTTACTAACGTGGCAATCTGATCGCTGGACATAAAAATTTCCACAACGCTTTTTGCAGCAAGTCCGGATAGAATCGGCTCAAGCTCTAACGCAATATCAAGACATCCAAGTCTGACCGCACTGTCCTCCTTTAGCAAGGTTGTCCACGATTTTCTCGTCGCGTTGGTCTTTGCGGCGACAGCCTGAGGCTGGCTTCTCATGTTACGGCGCAAAGCTTCGCCATCAGAGGCCAGCCACATAATCAGATTCTGTCTGACACGGTAAACAGAAGAAATATCTACCTGCAAACCCTCAGCTTCAAACTGTGCATTCAGCCATTCCAAATCATGAATGCGCTTGCTGTGCGCCAGTATATAGTCGGCAAGAGCGTCCATCTGAGGGCTTGCTGCCCTAAGTCTGCGCTGGCCGCTGATCCAGCGACTGATCAGTGAAGGATCAACGCCAAGTTCCCTGGCCATTTCATTCTTGCTTACCCCAAAATATTCAATGACTGATTTCAGGTTCTTACCGGGGCTCGTCATGGTAGATTCCCCCAAAGTTATTTCATTTCAAAATCCTTACCTTCAAGCTGCCCGTATATATCCTTAAGTGGGCTATAATCTGTAATTGGATTGTTACTCAGTAATAATTCTTTCAGATTGGCTAGTTTTGCCAACGGGCTGACATCTGTAATCAGATTATTTTCTATGTATACGCTCCATAGCTTTGGCAAATTTCCAAGAACCGAAATATCCTTTACTCCTGAACCCTTTGCACTAAATATCTCAAGGTTTTTCATATCCGATATACAATCAAGATTTTCATATCCATTGCGTTCTTGATCAGGAGCATTGTTCCAATCAAATATAAGGCAGGTCATATTTGTCAGTCCCTTCAATGGAGACAAATCCTTGACCGGGACACCCGTGAAACCCAAATTCTCAAGCTTCGTCAGACCTGCCAACGGTGAAAAATCCTCAATGTCATTAAATGAAAGATTCAAATCTTTTAAGTTTGTAAAATACTGCAGCGCACCGATATTCCGGATACCTCCGTTCATGGTGTTCTTATCGTCAAAGCTCTCGTTGCTCAGATCCAGAGAATTAACCGCTGCCGCATCTTCCTTTGTGATTTCACCGTCCGGTTTGTTCATTGCCTTTCGAATTTTGAGTTCAAGTATCTCGTCACTGAATTTGATAGCATTACTCTCCTCATTGGCTCCTAAACCGGAGATCTTTCCGTTGTTTGTAAAGGTTCCTTTATCTTCGACAAAAATATGTGAATTGTTAATGATAACAGCACCTTTGTTGTTTGAAAAATTACCTTCATCAACGCGAAGGAAGAAACCATCTATAACAACGAGCGCATCATTGGCAAATGTCCCTCCGACGACTACTGCCAAGCCGCCATGTGTGTTGACCATTCCTTTTTCAAGGTAAACAGACCCTTTATTTTCAAACGTGCCGTCAAAAATACGAAGCTGTCCGCCGACCGGACCGCGATCGACATTATCCTTGATGACAGACGCACATAACCTTATATCGCCATTGTTGATGAGCTTGCCGCCCTTTTGTACAGCCATCACAGAGTAATTGATGAAATCATCTGTGAATGAATCGGATCCCATTACCTGGATTGTACCGTTATTTATAAGTGTTCCTTCGATATAAAAATCATTGCCGCGGTTGACTATTAATGTTACCCCGGCCGGTATGGTCATCTCGCCCGTGACAATCATCGGCTCCCCGGGATCAACTACTATTTCCTTCATGTTGTTGTCAGATAAAGCAAATAGAAGTGCGTCAAAATTATATGCAGTAAATGATTCCGGTTTGCCTTCGATAACAGAATCAAGTGCCTTTCCATAATCCTGCTTTTTAAATACGCCTTCCTCTATCAACTTATTCGCCATCTTCTGGTCGCCGCCTTTTAGATAAGCCTCCAGAGAAGCCCATGAAACCAGAACTGCATCCAATCGCAGAAAATTCTCCGTAACCACAGCTTCAGGAAGGATACCAACTGCCTTTGCAAGTACATCCGGCGCGTCCCACGAAAAATCCCCCTTCGTGTCATTGTAACCAAGCGCCCTGAGCATGAAGGTCAGATACATATCCGAACCTGCGTTTCCGGTACCAAAGCTTGTTGCAGATACGCCCTTGGTCAGTCCCTTTTCATAGGCATAGCCTATGTACTTGTCCGCCCAGGCCGGCACATCAGTAAATGGATGCTTACCGCCTACATCCAATGCCTCTGCTTCCTTACCCAGTGTTCGAATCAACATCACCATCGCTTCGATGCGGGTTGGCGCCCTGTCAAGCGCAAAATCCGTCTCGGAAACACCTTTGAATAATCCAAGCTTTTTCAATGCCGTTGCTTTTGTCTGTGCCTGATCCATGTCTGCCGCATAAGCCGGCAAAACCATTGCAAAAATAAGGGAAAGCGTAAGAATGAGGGAAAATATACCCTTCGCAGTTTTCATCATGGTCTATCTCCTTTTATTTAATTTGTCAATCTGTCATTGACATGTTTATTTTACAAAACATTAATTAAAAAAAGGTGAGCTGCCAGCCCACATTTAGCATGATTTTTCAAATAGTTTGTCACTTGTTCATTGATATGATATTGTGAATTCCGCTTTATCTTCGATGGCTTGAACTGCCTTGCGCATATCTTCCCCCAGAACTACACTCTTGAGATACGGCAGTGATAACAGCGGCATGAGATCGCCATCTATGACACCTGATACTTCAAAATATCTAAGCTGTGTCAGCTCATTTATCCCGGCGAGCGTGTCGATGGTTGTTTCATGCAGGCTCAGGTTCTGCAAACCCTTTAATTCATAAAACGTTTCGAGAGAGCGGATCGGCAGCTTACCGGCGTCTAATTCAACGAGCATGGGACAGTTAACAAGCGGCGACAAATCCGTGACGCGGGTATCAAATATACATACGCGCCTCAAAAACTTCAGCCCGCTCAGGAATGATATATCCATAATCGGGTTATTCTTTATTTCCACCGTCTCAAGATTCTGCATGGAAGCGAGTGGAGATATATCAGTTATCTTCTGCATGGAAATGGATATTTGCATCATATTCGGCATTTTTTCAAGGTCAGCCAGCGATCGGATCGGTCCTTCATTCACCTGATTGTTTTCAAAGAGTTGTTTCATTCCCGCATTCAGCTCTTCTTCATTTTTTGCAATCATGGAATCTCCGAAAATACAAAGCCTTTCGACTGTTAATAAATCATCCTGAGTAAGAGGTTCGTCCGCTGTTTTTCCGAGCTGAAGCCGGACAGCCTGTTCAATAAGCGGCTCTTCAAAGGAAATGCCTTCAACCGGTTCTAAATATGTTCCCAGCAGGTCGGTAAAACGTCCCAGAATAAATCCCGCGCAAAGGAACAAAAAACACGACAGTGAAAAAGCCGTCCATCGAAGCACAGCTATTTTTCGTTTACCGTCAGAATGTATCAATGCAGCTTTAAGTTTTTTCGCTGATTCAAATCTGTGCTCCGGAGAGAAAGCCGTACATTTTTTATATATTTTTGTCAGCCTGTTACGGCCTGCTTTGCGGCATACCTCTTTCGGGTCCGTCTCACCTGTTAGCAGCCAGCCTAAAACGACGCCTACGGAGAAAATGTCTGTCCGGGCATCTGTCTGTGAAAAGCCATATTGCTCAGGTGGTGCATATTCTCTCGTTCCAATGAATTGTGTGTCTCTCTTTGTATTGTAATTGTATACACGTGCTATGTCGAAGTCAATCAGACTGATTTTTCCGTCCGGCTTTACGATAATGTTTTGTGGCTTGATGTCCCTGTGGATAATTGGACTTTCCCGGCCATGCAGATAAATCAGAATATCACAAAGCTGAATGCAGATGTTTGTAATTTCTATCTGTGATAGCGTGTTTTCTAAAATATATTGATCGAGCGGTTCCCCTGCGACATATTCGCGTACAATGCACAGCGCATTATCGTTTTGGAATTCATCTTCAAAGGCAGGCAGGCCGCTATGGTTCAGCGACTTCAGTATGCTGCTCTCATGAACGGTAGCGTAAAGATCCCTGTTGTAGCACTTTGCCACATATAACTGTTCACTGCTCTTTTGCCGGACTAAAAAAGTTTCTGTACCGTGGCTGCTCGCCAGACATTCCATCTGATCGTATTTTTCCAGAAAACCTGCGGGATAAGCGTCATAAAAGGTACTAAGAATATCAGCGACTGCCGTTTTAATATCCTTCATTTCATCTTACCCGTACCAAGCAAAGGCAAACCCATTTCATGCAAAACCCGTTGTGCTTCAACTATTGTAAAATGGTCATGAAGGCAGTATATCAATGCCGCATCGCGCTTTACCCTTGGATACAGCGCATTCTTCCCTGCATATTTTAAAAGCTCCTGCGCTTCGTCAACATCAGCCTCAAAACCGAATGCAAGCTGAAGAACCGTATCACGCGAAGGATTTCTTGACCCTCTAAAAATCTGATGCCCAAAGGAACGTTCTATATTTGCACGCTTGATGATGTGTTCCGGTACTTTGCCCTGTTTTTTACATAATTGCGTTATGTATTCACAAAAGGGCGGCATATGCATTTCATCCTCATTACTCTTTATAAACTGCTCCAAATCCGTCGCCTCTAGTAAGCGACTAAAAAAAGTGGTTGTACTGTTACGGACTTTCATAGAACCAACCTGATTCTTCGCAGCATCTTTAGTAATCATCTGATGATGCCTCCTGTCAGATTTTCTTAAAATATTCCATATAGTATAGGGATATTATATATTTTTGTCATAAAAATTTCAAGAAAAACCCTGTTTAAACTACTGATCTGCAACCATTTGCATTATATATCCATTGTACTCAGTTCAGTGCCCGCCATTCGTAAACATAGTCTGTGCCGGTATAGCCGCCAGTCCAGAGCTCTTCTCTGTCCCCTACGGAGTAGCCTGCGGGGATGACTGCGGAAACAGTGTCACTGATCGAAAGAACATTTTTCTCACTATATTTGATAGAGTAAAAAATCTCAAAGACGTTTTTCCTGTCAGTATTGGTAAAGCGCACATTGCCCCAATCGGCGCGCGCGCTTCCGGTCCCGTGAAAGGCGGAAAGGTTTGTGTCCGTAAATACAAGACTGAAGCTAAGACTTACAGTTTCGCCAGCTCGAATCACCTCGGGTGGAACTGAGAATGTCAGCAGCGTGGCAAAGCTCTCCCCGTGAAGTGTCGGCGGATCGTAATAATTGTCGGTATCTCCCAGATACTTCTGCGAAAAGGTATAGTTGCCCGAAGAGGCCGACGCACTTTTCTCATAAATACCTTCCTTGTTTATATGCTCTACATCATCCTTCATATCTTTGTGGACGATGTCTACAAGCACCCATGCATATTCCTTTTTGGGTTCAGGCACAGCAGCTGTTTCTTCAGCCATCTCCTCCGGGTCATCAGTTTCTATTTGTTCAGTCTTTTCTTCATTGTTCCCGTCAAGCTGAATGGTTGTTATAGGATAGGAGACCTTAAATGGAACAGTCAGCTCCGGTGTATCCTTACCCGGTGCATATAGTTCAATGTTATTCGGGCTTCCGCTCTGCATATGTCCGAGTATCGTAAACGAAGTATTCATTGTACCGCTTCCAGGCATCTTTCCCGTCCAGTTTTTCACATTTGCGACATTTGAAAGTGGTGCGAAGCGAACGGTATAACCACTGTATTTATACTTTCCCTCACTATCGGGCTGCTCGATGATCTGTACACTGACTGTTTTGTTAAGCTCCCGCTGCAGGCTTCGAAGCTGCTTCTCAAATTCACGCTGCGCCTGTTCCATAGCCTTATTCAAAAGATATTTGCGTGCTGAGATCATTGGCGCTTGGAGCCTTGCTAATAAATGAGCCCTGTATTGCTGTGTAAGCACCTCTCGATCCTTTGTCCATTCCCGTTCATCGAAGGAATATTTCTTTCCTGATACTCCCGCAATCTCCTTAACTTTTCCGTATCCAAGCTCCCAGAAGCGGTTGCAATAATCGTCGATTTCGCGATTAATTAGCTGCTGAGCCATTTGCGGATCATCCTGGTTTTCATTCAGTATTCGGATCATTATTGTGCGCCATTCCTTATTGGAGCGCGGAGCCTCCACATCGTTATAATACTGATACACATCTCCGATGTTTTCAAGCTTCAGCTCCACCATATCGCTCTGAACAGTGGATAAAATAATATCAAATACGGCGATGCCTGCAAAACCTACCTTTAAAGCAGACGATCCAAGGTATCCCACAGCATTGTTGGCAATGTTCTTTACAAGATTGGAAAGAGTACTTAGCTTTCCGGCATCATCCGAAAAATTATAAGTAAAATCATAGCAGGTCTGCACTACTGCAAGTGCAAGTCCCAGATGCTGTGATCCGTTGTCGAGCGCCTCAACAAGAGCACCATCATACTGTCCGCCCAGTGTGATTGCCGTTATAGCTGTTCCGGTGTTTCCAGTTACAGTATTGATGGCTTCAAATCCAGCCTCAAATGCTGCGTTTCCGGGTTCTCCGCTATCAGCAAGCTCCTGCAGAACCTCAAAAGATTTCCCGGTATTCATCATGCCCGCAATAGCATACACATCAGTTATATAGGCTTTACGGGTATTCTCATTTTTCACTTGAAACACGCCATAGGTGGAAAGATGTGTTGTATATATGAGAACCTGCTGCTTTTCAGCGTCTACCTCATATAAAACACCCTCCCACTCGCCGGTATCCCGGTTATAGTATTTTGCGCCGACGCACTCTCCTTCGGCACCCTTCTCAACATATTTTTCATCATATGGAATAGCAATGGTAATCACATCGTCAAAGAGGCTTTGACTTCCAAGATCAAAATCATATGCAATGACCTTCACTCCATTCGACTTATCGGTCTTTTCGGGAAGCTCTCTGATTTGCAGCGTCTCTGATTTGTCGATTCCATACTCGCCAAAATCAATCGTTACGTCATAAGCTGATGCAACCGGATTTTCCTCAGAGACTGTCAACTTTTTCACATTTGCCTTATAATCCTTCTCTGTGTAGGAAAAAGCACTAAGATCCAGCGCGTTGCTATCTGTGTTGACTCCAGTTTCAGGGCTTCCGCCGATTTTCGGCAAAATAACAACCGCCAGTACAATCACTAGCAGCACCGCTATGGCGGATATCAAAAGCTTTCTTGAAGAACGCTTCGGTTTCTTTGAAGATTGCTTTAAAAAAGGAGCCGGGTGCTCCTGGACGTTAGCAGGATGCTCAGGGGCATACACTGACCGCTGTGGTTCGGCGGCCGTACTAACCTGCGTACCACAGGAACGGCAAAATTTGGCGTTTTCCGGTATATTACTGCCACATTGTTTACAATACATATTTTTTCCCCCTTGTTCCTGTTTAACTGTTGGCTAAATACTCTTTCCCATTCGGATACAGATGTTAATTCATCTGACACGACCTGGTATTATTTTATTTAATTTCTGTCCGATACCACATCATCAAAACGGGTGATTCCGTATAATAATGTCCTCACCCATTCGGGTGAGGACATTGTATAAAACGCTATTTATGAATACTCCGACGTTTTCGTGGAATCAGACTGCCTATTTAGGAAGATATTCATCAATTCTGTCCTGTTCTGGACTCCCGCTTTGGAATAAATATTTCTCACATGTGTTTTTATAGTATTTTCACTCACACGCAACTCGCCCGCAATCATCCTGTAAGTCTTTCCCGTGAGCAGTAATGATGCGATTTCAATCTCGCGTTCCGTTAGTTTCTCTGAGATTGAGAAATCCCGGATCAGGCGCGTTTGTTCCTGATGCGGCATTTCAAGAAGCGCCGTCAAATAGGTATGATTTATCAATAGTCCGGTGAGGCGCTTATTTAACGGAGGAAGCATCACAAGAGTAACACATACGACACTCAGAGCCAGGAGAGTGGAATTCTGACTTTGCATGTTGCTAGAAAACAGGGCGTTTCCAATCAGACCGCCAAGCAGTATGCCCAACACATTGGCAGAGAGGCCGACTCCAAGAACCCTGGCGGGATTCTTGTGAAGCTCAGACATTTCTCCCAGGATACTCCACCAGAACAGGTCATAAACACCGCAAGCTCCAAGCATCAGGGTATTTACAACAAGATAGCCCAGAGCTGAGCGGTCAAGCACCAGGAAAGCAATGAAGGAAAATCCAATCATTGCGATAGCAACATATAAAATATAAGCACGGTTTACTTTGTTGGCCAGATTCCTCATAGCAAAAAGGGCGGCAATGTACGGAAAAGCCCAGTACCAGCTTGTCAGCCATTCAAGATGAGAGAAGGCAGGTCCCTGCACTTGGTACATTAGTCCGGAATTGATAGTGATAACAACAATGAACAGACACAAAAAAGAGAGCGGCTTCCAAATTCTTGCCGGACTATTATGATCAACAGACACTGTTATCTGCTCATGATTGTTAGCTTCTTCCTTCTGAGGAAGCTTTAGAGCGAATATGAACCCCATCCCAAGCACCAGCATGGATAGGCCAAGTCCCACATGAGGAGATACATTTATAGCCGTCATGTTGAGAAGGATCATTAGAATGTTGGAGAAAATCAATCCATCCGCCATGGTTTTTAAACGTTCATTTTTCGGTGTTCCGCTTTTAAGAAAAAATCCCCACGCCGCCACACTGCAGCCGGCCATCAAAGAGGCCATAAGCAATGCCCCTGTCCATAGGAATGAGGGTGGAAGAAAAAATACTCCGGAAGCAGCGGTGCACAATGCAATGGAGCCAAGAATAAGTCTTTTGGCAGCCTTAAGGGATTTTACTAAGAAACCGCATAAAATTAACCCAATAAAATGAGCGGCCATTGTGCCAAAGACAAATTGCTGGACAGGAACGTTATAATAATCTGCAAGTGCGTAAAGAATCCGGCCCTCAAATGGAAAGGCCAGAAGCCATGCAAAAAACAGGCAAAATACTATAATAGTTAGTCTTCGGTATTTGATTGCTGCTAAATCATTCCGCATGGCATCACCTGCCTTGTTTTTCTCCATTATATAGCGATAACCGGCAGATTTCAATAACCAGCGGGTCAACTGTGATATACCGCCATGCCAATTATTCCGCCCTCACATTTTTAAATCATTTATCATCTGTGTTTTTATTTTTACTTCGGCCAATGAACCCCCCGACAGCTGACAAGGATAATAGAACGGCAGCAACATACCACCACCATTGTCCCATCTTGAATGCAAAGTACCATGAAGCGGCAGCAAGTATGACAGTCAATAAGGGGGAACCGCCGCTGCGCCCTTCCCGACCTGATTTTAATAAAGATGCATACGGATTAAGACTCTGCATTATTTCATTAATCATCTCAGAATTCTCAATTATTTTCATTGCATCCGGAACAGGAATGACCACATTGTCAGTTGAGTCCATTCCCGATAAAGCTCTTCTTTGTTCGGTCAGGTAACCGATTTCTTTTTCGCCTGCATCTGGTTCCATGATATCACTTTTGCATTCATTGATGATACGAACAGCTTTATCAAACATAAAGAGATAATCATTTGGATCAAGGTGTCCTGAAATATTTCTATAGTAATTGTCAGCCTGTGCTATAAGATTGCCGATCGATGCAGAATAATTCGTCACACACATTTTTAAGTCTGTACGGGACAAGCGCAACTTGCGCCGGTTTTGCAGCATAAGTCCATAGAGCGATGCAGCCGAGCCATACATTGTACTTGATTGGCCTATGCTTCCATTAACGCCGGCATAACGTGCTGCAAGAAGGAGCATGTTCACACTCCATGGCTGTCCTTCATCACGCATGCTTGCGATCAGGTCCGTCTGACTGCTTTGCAGTGTTGTGTGCGGCTTGATAGACTTAATCTTTTCCATATATTCAAAATATTCTTCATATGATAAAGCAACGTCCGCCATTATTTCACACTGTTTTATATACATATCCTCCATTACCTCACGCAAAGAAGGAATATCCGTTATGACGCCTGGATTCTTATCTGCCCAATCAAGCAGTGCTAGACACCACGCCCGGCACGTCTCGCCGTCTCCGGCATAATAATGGCACGTCTCCAATACAGTATGAAGGCATAGTATCTTGAACTGTGGGTAATCTGCCTCTCTTGCCGAATTCAATGCGTAGTCAAGCGCTTCTCTGACCTTGTGGGCAGCAATCTGCTGCTGTGATTTTGAAGTAAATGTATTGACATCCATTTATTTTCCCTCCTCACAAGTTATTAATACAGTCATAATGTATATTCAGCGAATAAATATCGCTGCTGCCGCTGAGCGCCAATAGCCTGTCGCTATCGCTCCGGACAAGCAGACGGAACCCACCCTCGGAAGCGATGGACGCCAGGTATTTCAGGCTTCTTTCCTCATAGGCCGATGTTACTCCGCCTCCGCAGACTATCAAAGTATTTTCAAAAATACAGAAGCTATTGCTTTGTCGTTCAAATGGAATGTCCATTCTTTTTTCCCCGCAGTCGGCAAACTCATCCGCGGTACCATAGCTTACAGTCGGAATTGTAACGTCACTACCTGAATACGGTGTGGAAAAGAAAACATACAACATGCCATCATTTTCACTGAAGCAGGAATCAATGAACATTCCTCTGTCTTTAGAGAAGTAACGTTCACAGATCAGTTTCAGTGATCTGTCCTCGTTTATTCTATAAAGAAGCAGCAGATAGGGGGTACCGCTGTTAACAGCCTGAGCATTTACCGATACTCCTGTCAGAACCAGAAGATCATCAAACACATGCAGGGAAATTGAAGAGAGCCAATAGTCGGAAAGCGACGGGAGTTTGATACCCTCCGGAAACTGATGCAGAAAACCGGATGTATCCGCACAGTAGTAACCGTCCTTTGCAGGCGCCACGGAAACCGGTTGAAACTGCGCAACGCATTTATGTACTGTAAGTT
>JAEYRF010000167.1 GCA_023409615.1 Bacillota bacterium
CCAAGCCCGGCCATCCGCGCGCTCTCCATTACGAAGGCATACCCCATCTTGGCAAGCGGTCTGGGTAATTGCAAGAACTGTTTCCTCTTTATTTTTTTCAATATCTGGCTTGCAGGCTCGTAAAATCTTGAAGTTGGCCATCCCCATACACGGCCAAGTCCCATTCTGAGCGCATCCTTTATCTCTTCATTGCCATTATATTCCCAGAATGCGTTTCCGATCTCCCCTGTCCAATGCCCATCGCTCCCCGCACAAAAAGCTTTATCCCTCTTTATAGCTTCTTCCAGCGCCATACCATTAGCTTCCATGTTTCTAGATAAAGCAGTGCGGCTGTTGTATACCTCTATACCATCCAGCTCATCCCATAGTGCCGGTTCATATTCCATTGCCCTTTTGAAGGGATGGGCGATAAATACAAGTGCGTCCTGCTCCCTCGCACCCGATACGATATCACGCCACCGGTAACAATCGGCAGCATCCTTCGGCAGGTTGAGTTCTTCAAGCCCCTGCCTTAGAAAATAGACAAGAAGATGCCCCATATCGGTAGAGTACTCTGCTCCCGGAATTATCATAATATCTGACCGACCTGCTCTCATAGCCTCTTCACTGCCCTTAAAGCTATTGTGATCAGTGATCGAAATGCCCTGTAGCCCTGCCTTTAAAGCTTTGTGTATAATATCTTCCACACTGCTTCGGGAATCAGGGGAATGTGCAGAATGTATATGCAGATCAAACTTCAACGTATCAACCTCCTGCGGAGAATTCGGCATTCATTCCATGTGCTTATTTCACGCATCTGTTTCATGCATGGTATTCCTTATACTTATAGCTTTCTTAACGCTTGCCGTATGTAAGCTAATGATGATCTCAGATCCCTGAATTCAAGTACTCCGTCTCTAATCCGCGGGTTAAGGAGCTGTCCGGTAAATTGCATCAGGAACTTAAATTTATTCTTCTTCACTCGCATATAACCGGGCAGAGACAAAATATCCTGGAACAAAAACCGCATGCGGGTTCCCTGTTTATATCCGCACTTGGGGGTGGCGGCCTCTGAGCTACGCGCCTCACATGGATTTACTGCATCGTTGCCAGCACGCACCTCACATAGTTCTACTGCATCATTGCCGGTACGCTCCCCGGATAGTTCCCCGGAAGCGGCACGGTAAATAGCAAAGGGGATATCACACCCGGAAAGTATTGAAAGCGGCAGGCTTCCCCAAAATCTCGGATTTATTTCCATAAGAAAAACCCCGGAGTCCAAATTGCCCTTGAATTCCACCATGGCAACCCCTCTCCAATTCAGCTCCTTCAAAAGACGGATCGCATAATCAACAAGCTTATCATCCCAGATGCTCTCGCAAAAGCAGCTCGGGCCTCCGGTAACCGGATATTCTCTAATCCTTTTATGGCAGAAAATCTCAAGAGGCTCCCCTCTTTTGTCAAAGACCGCTGATACACCGAAGCCTTCACCGCGAATGTACTCCTGAACCAGAGGAAACTCTTGCATTGAATGCATCTGCGAATATGCCTCAATAAAGGTCTGTCGATCTTCTACTATTTTATAGCGTTTTGCGGGCTTAAGCTTTAGCGCTTCGCCCTTTCTGTACTTTATAACAACAGGGTATTTTATTCTCTCAGATAACTGCTCAACGGTTTCATTTACTGACAAGGATGCGGTTTCCGGACATGGAATACCTGTTTTCATTGCGATATCTATAAGCCTTCGCTTGTCATCTGCAATCTCCATACTCTCCAATGACGGTACTATAAAATCAACATATGGCTCAAGAAGACTGCTGCACTCGGATACAGCCATAAGACTGTCAATGCCAACGGCAATCAGGACAGGTTTCTTCCATTCATCACTATTTGAATTTTTTTTACTCTCTGCTGATAGATTTACGATACTATTTATAAATTCAGACTTATTTTGGATTGCACTTGGAACAAGCCTCTTATCAGAAGCATACCTTGAATAAAAGCCTAAAATGGATTTTTGCGGAACAGTTTCATATTCCAAGGCAGTGATATCAATTGACCTCCTGCCAAGCGATCTTACAGCCGCTAATCCCATACGGTAATGAACATCAGTAATAAAAGCTCTTTCCAATTAGCAGTGCCCCTTTATTTGCATATCATTCACCAAACCGGCATTATTGCCCCAGTTGTATTTCTAATTTGTCGAACCAGATCTTTTCAATAAATTGTTCCGAAGAAAAAAATGTCCTTCTGAAAACAGCAAGCTCGCGGGTGTTTTTTTTAAGCCACAGAGGAACAGGTATATCCAGCAGCGCACACAAGTCAACGAGGCACGTCTCCAGCTTATCCCTGAAGCTATGCCCCTCATCTTCGTCCTGAGCAGCCGCCTCTTTGATCAGTTTTCCCTCAACAAATATTTTTCCGTTTAGTGTCAAGTCGATTCACCTTTCTACGCACTTGCCCATTTGTATCTTGCCCTCTTTGTCCTATACCTAATTATACCTCGATATTCCTCTTTACCCTATACCCGTCGCTTTTTCTTTTATCCTATCTGCACCTTGCCCTGCTTACCTTCTACTCTACTTACCAAGCTTGTATTCGATCGAGTCTACAAGTGCTTTCCAACTGGCCTCGATGATGTCGGTTGAAACCCCGATAGTAGTCCACACCTCATCACCGTCTGTTGATTCGATGAGAACTCTTACCTTAGCGGCAGTAGCTGATGTTGAATCCAATACTCTTACCTTATAGTCTGTCAGTTTCATTTCATGTATGCTTGGGTAGAACACAGAAAGTGCCTTTCTGACTGCATTATCAAGTGCATTGACAGGGCCTTCTCCTTCTGCAGCGGTTATTTCCTCCTGATTGCCGACCATAACCTTGATCATCGCAGATGAATTACGTTCATTTGCTTTAGCAGGCTCATTGACGATCACCTTAAAATCCTTCAGTTCAAAGGACGGCTGATATTTACCCAGAACCTTCCTGATAATTAATTCAAAGGAGCTTTCAGCGCCCTCATACTGATAGCCTTCGTGCTCCATTTCCTTCATCTTATCAATGATCAGCCTTGCCTCAGGTGAATCCTTTGTCAGCGACGGCTCAACCTTCTTTGCCATACTCAACACAGCACTTCTGCCGGCCACCTCAGACATGAGAAAAGTCCTTTCATTGCCGACACATTCAGGGTCAAACATTTCATATGCAGATGTATTCTTTGCAACAGCATCTGCATGCATCCCGGCCTTGTGAGCAAATGCTGCTTTGCCGACATATGGTGATCTTTCATCATGGATCACATTGGCAATCTCGCTGATGGCACGTGCTACAGGCGTCATTTCACACATGTTCCCCTCAGGGATACAGTTGTAACCCATTTTCAACTGCAGAGTCGGGATTATTGTGCAGAGGTTTGCGTTGCCGCACCTCTCCCCAAACCCGTTAATCGTACCCTGCACCTGAGTTGCTCCGGCCTGTACTGCCATGATCGAGCCTGCAACAGCCATACCGGTATCATTGTGACAATGAATCCCTATCGGGATATCAAACTTTGCAACCATCTTCTCAGTTATGTTGAAAATGTCACCGGGCAGTGTTCCGCCCTTTGTGTCGCAAAGGCAAAGGCTGTCAGCGCCTGCATCAGCAGCGGCTTTCAAAGTCTCCAATGCATAAGCGGCGTTTGACTCATATCCGTCAAAGAAATGCTCCGCATCGTATACAACTTCCTTGCCTAACTCTTTAAAATACCTGACTGTATCGGTGATCATGCGAAGATTTTCTTCCAGAGTCGTCTTCAATATATCTGTCACCTGGAAATCCCAAGCTTTTCCGAACAGCACAACCGCATCGGTCCCGGCCAGCAATAGCGATTTGACATTGGCATCCTCTTCCACCCGGATACCAACTCTTCTCGTACTGCCAAAAGCGATAAGCTTTGCATGATTAAATTTTATCTTTTTCACTCTCTCGAAAAACTCCAAATCCTTAGGGTTAGAACCGGGGTTCCCCGCCTCTATATAAGACACCCCCAGAGAATCCAGCCTTTTTACGATTTTGAGCTTATCCTCCACCGTATAGGAAATACCCTGCGCCTGCGCTCCGTCCCTAAGTGTAGAGTCCAGAACAACAATATTCTTCATATGGTCTCCTTCTTTCCTAAGGCTTCTCTTCCATGGTCATTGACCACTCTGTTAATCGCATTGATATAGGCCTTTATGCTGGCCTCGATCACGTCTGTGCTTACACCTCTGCCGACATATATCCTGTCGTTCTTGATAACCCTCACAGTCGCCTCACCAAGTGCATCCTTGCCCTCTGTAACACCTTTGAGACTGTAATCCTGAAGCGTCAGTTCGAAACCTACTGTTCTTTCAACCGCATTAAAGGCCGCATTTATAGGCCCGTCTCCGGTAGCCGCTTCCGTCACAAGTACACCATCCTTTATAAGGCTTAGCGTAGCTGTCGATATAACCTTATTGCCACTGTTGATCTGGAAGCTGTCCAGTTTATAAATTTCCTCGACCTCAGAAAATTTATCTCCAACCAGAGCCTCGATATCACGGTCAAGCACTGTCTTTTTCTTATCCGCCAGCTCCTTGAACTTCTCAAATGCCGTGCTGATAACGTCAGGTGTCAGGTTGTAGCCCATTTCCTTCAGCCGTTCTTCAAAGGCATGTCTGCCGGAAAGCTTGCCAAGTACCATTTTGTTCTGCGAAAGCCCGATGGACTCGGGTGTCATAATTTCATATGTTGATTTCTCCGCCATCACACCATGCTGGTGGATGCCTGATTCATGCGCAAAAGCATTAGCTCCGACAATAGCCTTATTTGGCTGGACGCTAATACCCGTCAAACTACTGACAAGCCTACTTGACCGGTATATCTGCTTTGTATCTATGTTGTGCTCCAAATCTCCATAATAATCCTTTCTGGTCTGAAGGCCCATGATAATCTCCTCTACCGAAGCATTTCCTGCCCTCTCTCCCAGTCCATTAATAGTACATTCAACCTGTGTAGCACCGTTCCTGACAGCTGCCAGCGAGTTAGCCACAGCAAGGCCAAGATCATTATGGCAATGGACGCTGATATCTGCTTTATCGATTCCGGGCACGTTTTCCTTAATACCTTTTATCAGCCGACCAAATTCATCCGGAGAAGAATATCCCACTGTATCCGGAATATTTACCACAGTAGCACCTGCTTTGATGACCTCCTCAACAACCCTGTAGAGGAAATCTGTCCTGGTTCTGCTGGCATCCTCCGCTGAAAATTCTATGTTTGAGCAATACTTCTTCGCATATTTAACCATTGCAATCGCCCTTGCAAGAACCTCATCCTCTGTCATTCTCAGCTTATATTTCATATGGATGTCCGAGGTCGCGATAAAGGTGTGTATGCATGGGCTTTCGGCATTGCGCACCGCTTCCCATGCCCTGTCTATGTCCTTCTCCATTGCTCTGCTTAGACTTGCGATTGTAGCTCCCTTTACATTTTCAGCAACTGTCTTAACGGCTTCAAAATCACCGGGGGACGAAATGGCAAATCCTGCCTCGATCACGTCCACTCCAAGCCGGACAAGCTGTCGTGCAATTTCCAGCTTCTCCTGTATATTCAGGCTTACACCGGGGGTTTGTTCCCCATCTCTTAATGTTGTATCAAAAATTTTAATCCTTGCTGCCATGTGATAACCTCCTTCAAACCTTCTGTCCCGTGCCCCGCTAAGCCCGGGCAGCAATCTCATATTTATAACGCCTAAGTTCAGAGTAAATTTTTTGGCTGTAGAAAAATTTACTTACCTCTGCGGCGTTTCAATGAAGCGGAACATTTTGCCGTTTCATTATAAGTATCCGGCGGTACTGATCCCGCCTTTTCTCTGTTTTTATCTTTTTCTGCTGAGTTCAAGCCAACGTATGTGTTTCTTCTCATTAGTCTATTATTTCTTCAGCCAGCTCATCATCTTTCTGAGCTCCGCGCCCACCTTCTCCAGCTGGTGTTCGGACTGACGCTGCCTGGTTGCAAGGAATTCTGCCCTGCCGCCTGCTTTGTTCTCCATAATCCATCTGGATGCAAATGTGCCATCCTGTATCTCTGTGAGTACCTTTTTCATTTCTTTTCTTGTCTCATCGGTGATGATTCTCTTGCCGATCATATAGTCTCCATACTCAGCCGTATCGCTGATGGAGTATCTCATATACGCAAAACCGCCCTGGTTTATCAGGTCAACAATGAGCTTCATCTCATGAACACATTCAAAATAAGCACTTTCAGGCTGATAACCTGCCGCTACCAATGTCTCGAAGCCGGCCTTCATCAATTCGGTCACACCACCACACAAAACTGCCTGCTCACCAAATAAATCCGTTTCGGTCTCTTCTCTGAATGTTGTCTCAAGAATCCCTGCTCTGCCTGCGCCAATGCCCGAAGCATATGCCAATGCATAATCCTTTGCTTTTCCGGAAGCATCCTGGTGAATTGCGATCAGTGAGGGAACGCCCCTGCCTTCAGTATACTGGCTTCTAACTGTATGTCCCGGTCCCTTTGGCGCGATCATGACAACATCAACAAACTTCGGAGGTCTGATCTGGCTGAAATGAATATTGAAACCATGTGCAAACGCCAGAATGTCGCCGTCCTTCAAACTTGGTTCAATGCTATTATAGTACATATCAGCCTGTGTCTGATCCGGTGTAAGTATCATAATCAAATCACCGGCTTTTGCAGCTTCTGCCGTATCCATAACCTTTAACCCGGCATCAGATGCCTCTTTCCTTCTGGTAGACCCTGGCATCAGTCCTACCACCACATTCACTCCACTATCCTTCAGGTTCTGCGCATGTGCGTGTCCCTGACTTCCATAGCCGATAACAGCTACTGTCTTACCCCTAAGCAGATCCAGACTGCAATCACTGTCATAATACATTTTAGCCATTTATTTCACTCCTCCTCATTATTGGTTACCTTTATAATTCGATTGCCTCTCTCGATAGCAATTGTACCCGTTCTTACGATCTCTTTGATCCCGAACTGCCTGAGCATATCTTCCAGAGCCGCCACCTTATCTTCGTTTCCGGATACCTCGATAGTCAATGTTGTCTTCGATACATCAACGATGTTGGCCCTGAATATACCTACGATCTGAATTATTTCTGTTCTGTTAGAGGCGTTTGCAGATACTTTAATGAGTGCCAGTTCACGATTAATCGACTCATGCGACTCCAGTTTCTTGAGCTTTATGACATCAATTAGTTTATTCAATTGCTTACTAACCTGTTCAACCGTATACTCGTCACCATCTACGACAATAGTCATCCTCGATATATCCGGATTTTCAGTCACTCCGACGGCCAAACTGTCGATGTTGAAGCCCCTTCTACTAAACAGACCCGCTACTCTTGACAGTACACCGGCGTGATTCTCCACCAGAACCGATAGTGTATGTTTACCCATTTCAGCATCTCCTCTCAGAACTCTATTTTTACTATAATGTAGACTCCATGGGATCCACGGCACATTCCAGCAGATACGGCATATCATCAGCTGTAAGTCGTTCCAGTGCATCCTTCACCTGGGAGTCCGAACTGATCCTCTCTCCCTTAAAGCCATATGCTCCAACCAATGAAATAAAATCAGGATTATTGTCCAGACATACTTGTGAATAACGGCCGCCATGCTTGCTGAGCTGAAGCTCTCTTACCATTCCGAGCCTGCAATTATTAAAAAGTATGATTTTTACACCAATCCCGTATTGCTTCATCGTCCCCAGCTCCTGCATTGACATTTGAAAGCTTCCGTCTCCGCTGATTACGACCACAGGAGCCTCTGGTTTACCAAGCTTTGCACCGACCGCTGCGGGTAGTCCATAGCCCATAGTGCCCAGTCCGCCTGAGGTTATAAATGTCTTTGGTCTGTTTATCTGATAATTATTCGCAGCCCATATCTGATTCTGTCCTACCTCTGTGGCAATGACAGCATCACCGGGAAGATATTCTGATAAAACAGATAATAAGTACTTTGGATTAACAAACTGCGAATCATTTTTCGCAACAGGCTTAACCTGTTTCTGCATCTTATGATCTGCAATCGTCGCTGCCCATTCCGCGTTTCCTCCTGAACTAACCATGTTCAGAAGTTCCTTCAGTATCTGCCTCACATCACCTACCAGCGGAATCGCTGAATTTATATTCTTACCGATTTCAGCGGGATCTATATCAATATGAATGATCTTCGCCTTCTTCGCAAGTCCGCTGGCGGCACCCATCGCCCTGTCCCCGGCTCTTGCCCCAAGGATAAGCACAAGGTCGGCATGATGCAGCGCATAATTAGCCGTCTGAGTTCCATGAGTACCTACCATTCCACAATACATCGGATGTACAGATGAAATTGCCCCGATTCCCATCAATGTAGTTGTAACGGGAATACTGCGTCGTTCTGCCAATTCAAGCACCTCTGCACAGGCATTGGATGTAATTACACCGCCGCCGGCACAAATCACAGGCCTTTCCGCCGCCTCAAGCGCAGCAGCAGCTCTTTTAATCTGCATCGGATGGCCCTTGTAAGTCGGTTTATAGCCCCTGATATCAACACTTTCCGGATATTGAAAGTCAAAGGTACTGTTTTGCACATCTACAGGAACATCAATAACAACAGGCCCCGGGCGTCCGGTAGCAGCTATGTGAAAGGCTTCTTTAATCACTCTGGGCAGATCTGTTGCCTTTTTTACAAGGTAATTATGCTTACTGAACGGAGCTGTCGCTCCTGTGATGTCCGCTTCCTGAAAAGCATCAGTACCGATCATCCCGCTGGACACCTGCCCCGTTATGGCTATAATTGGAATACTGTCCATATACGCATTTGCAATCCCGGTGATCAGGTTAGTTGCTCCGGGTCCTGAGGTAGAAACACATACGCCTGCACGCCCTGTTACGCGTGCATATCCATTTGCTGCGTGAACCGCACCCTGCTCATGCCTGGTCAGTATATGCCTGATGGAGCTCCCAAGCAGAGCATCGTAGAATGGAGATATAGCCGCACCGGGATATCCGAATATCGTATCGGTCTTTTCCATTTCGAGGGCTCTTATAATTGCCTCTGCACCGGTCATTTTCATAGATCCCATCTCCTTTCTATATATAAAAAACCCCTCGTCAACTGCATCACTGCAGGGACGAAGGGAAACTTCCAACGTGGTACCACCCTGATTCGACAGGCTATCTTCCTGTCCTTGGCAAGTACTAGTGTACTTGGTTGTAACGTAACCAACGTCATTACCTATATCCCAGACCAGAGAAATTCCTGGATTTCAATAATGAGGCTCCGGAATGAGCTATACACAAATCCTATGCACCGATTTTCACCAAACATCGGCTCTCTTGAGCAATCAGACCTGTCTTCTTTCCTTCATCGCACCGCCGTTTAAAATTAATTGTATAATATCATATCAGCATACCGAGGCAGTGTCAAGGAAATTCTTTCTGAGACTATAAATAAACTTTGTTATTGGTTTGGCCTTCAATTTTTCCGATTCCATACCCATAACAAAAGGATTGGTACATACTTGCTATTATCAATGCATTCAAAAAGCCCCTTTCCTCCTTGCTCAACCCTCTGTCCATCGTTTCAATAAAATCCTTCGTCCTATCTGAAGCAATGAGCCTGATTGCCTCACGTGTTCCGGCTAAATCGTTGTTAAGCTTATCTCTGGCCTGTTTTAGATAAAGCTTAAGCGTTTTTTCAAAGTACACACTGTTTTTAATACCATCCATTAATAAAGTACCTCCCTGTATATAGCCTTCACATTGGCTGCATCAAGCCTTTCTTCCTAAACCATATACCGGTAAGTTTTGCCCATATATCACGGATAATATACAGATTGAGCCAAAATATTCTACTTCGGGCAATCATCTCGTAATCAATCCGTCTCGCAACTTTTCAGCAAGGACAATCGTAGTCGTGACCCAGCTGTTAGTCTCATGCATAAGGTGCGTTACACGGATTGAATCACCGGGGGATTTTGAATATATATACGTTCGCAGCTGCATCATTGTATTGATTTCCTCACCATCAACCTGCCTGATGATACAGCCTTTTCGTATTCCTCCTCTGTATGCAGGACCATCCTCGTCAACATGAGCTACATATATACCATTTTGAACAATAGGAGTGTCATCTATACGGGGTATGACAGTCTTGTCATATGCAAACAGTCCAAGATAAGGCTCCTTAAATGTGCCTGTGCCGACTAGCTTCTCTACAACTGGCTTAGCAATGTTGATTGGAATTGCAAACCCCATTCCCTCGGCACTGGAAACCTTAATCGTATTTATACCTACAACCTCTCCCTTTGAATTGAGCAGCGGACCGCCGCTGTTGCCGGGATTGATGCTGGCATCTGTCTGTATCAAGTCCTCCATGTAGTTGGAGCCTGTCTCTGTTTCTATTGCGATGGTCCTATTCAGTGCACTAATTATCCCGGATGTGACGGATCTCTGGAATTCCATGCCCAGCGGATTGCCTATAGCAATTGCCGGTTCTCCAACCTCAAGCCTTGTAGCATCTCCCAGAGCAAGCGGCGTAAGATCTGTAAGATTTACCTTAACAGCCGCAAGATCCAGCACTGGATCTGCCCACACAACTTCACCGTCAACATTCCTTCCATCCGCGAATGAGACCACAATCCTGTTGCTTTTACCTCCTGCCACATGGTTATTGGTCAAAATATATCCATCCGCACTGACAACAACTCCCGACCCAAAGCCGACCTCTGTCTTCCTATTCCGGTCAAAGAGGCTTTCCTGAGTTATCCTTTCGACTGTGATACCGACTACCCCGTCAGTCGCATTTTTCGCAACGGTCTGAGTAACCGGTATGTAAGATGCCGCTTCTGCAGTCCTCAGCGAATCATCCTTCAACAGGGAATTATCTACTTGTGAAGTGTCTCCTGTCCTCATCAGATCTCCTGTGCCCGCTCCTTCTCCGGCAGCCTGCAGCTGAAATGCCTTATTCTCCCGGCCAATCCCGGGTTCAGGGTTTATCAATGAAACATACCGGGGAGCAGCAAAAAACACCAGTAAGCCAACTGCCAGCGAACTTACAAGCGAAATCAAAAGCATCCTGCCCGAACCGTATCCGTTGCGATCCTTTTTTTCAAACATCATATCATCCCCACATTCCGTAATAGACTTTGTAGTTATTATTACAAAATAATCTGATCACATACGGAAAATGTGGTGAAATAAAAACCAGCGTCTATTCTACGCTGGTTGTTGGTAAATTGGATTTAATAATTTTTTTTACGCTTTTCTCAAACTTAGGCCGCGGCAGCATTACCTGATGTCCGCAGCCAAGGCATTTTACCCTGAAGTCAGCACCGGTCCTCATCACTTCCCACTGCTTACTCCCACAGGGATGAGCCTTCCTGAATTCAACAATATCGCCGAGGCAAAACTTATCCGCCATTTTCATACCTCAAAATCAATATTTCTTAAGGTAAGAATCAATTTCCCACTTGCTGATCCTCATCCTGTACTCATTGCATTCCTTCTGCTTTGCTTCAATATATTTATTGAATATGTGCTCGCCAACAACATCTTTGACAAAGCTGCTCCTGCTCATTTCAATGATAGCTTCATCCAAACTGCGTGGCAGTTCACCAATAGAATCGATACATCTTTCCTCATCAGTAAGGTTGAAAATATTTTTGTTGCAAGGCGCCGGGGGTTGAATCTTGTTTTCGATACCATCCAAACCTGCTGCAAGCACTGTTGCAAGTACAAGATAAGGATTACAGGATGGATCCGGATTCCTGAGTTCAAGCCTTGTCGCCGAACCTCGTGCCGCAGGCACTCTGATCAGAGGACTTCTGTTCCTGGCTGACCACGCGATATGCACCGGAGCCTCGTATCCATTAATCAGCCTCTTGTAGGAATTCACCAACGGATTTGTAAATGCAGCGATAGAGCGAATATTTTTCATTAACCCGCCAATAAACCAATACGCCTCCTGGCTTAGCTGCAACGGATCGTTTTCATCATAAAAGCTGTTCTTCCCGTCTTTGAATAATGAGGTGTTTACATGCATGCCTGATCCTGCAATGTTGAAAACCGGCTTCGGCATAAAAGTAGCATGTAAGCCGTGCCTCTGTGCAATTGTCTTAACAACCAGCTTGAAGGTCAGGATCGCATCTGCCGCGGATAGGGCATCCGCATATCTGAAATCGATCTCATGCTGGCCGGGTGCATTTTCATGATGAGAGGCCTCCACCTCAAATCCCATCTGCTCAAGTGCCAGGCACATGTCACGCCTTGCATTTTCACCCATATCCACAGGGCCCAGATCAAAATACCCTGCATTATCATGAGTTTGGGTGGTTGGATTCCCTTCACTGTCTGTGAGAAAGAGGAAAAACTCGCACTCCGGCCCCACATTGAATGTTTCGTAACCCATCTGAGAAGCCTTTGAGATAACCTTTTTCAGGACATATCTCGGATCACCTTCGAAGGGCTTGCCATCTGCAGTATAAACATCGCAGATCAACCTTGCCACTTTACCGGTCTGCGGCCTCCAGGGAAATGCCACAAACGAATCGATGTCCGGTCTAAGATACATATCGGATTCTTCTATTCTAACAAAGCCTTCAATAGATGAACCATCAAACATACATTGATTGTCGAGGGCTTTTTCCAATTGTTTAGCTGTAATAGCTACATTCTTCAATGTACCGAATATGTCAGTAAACTGCAGCCGAATAAACTGTACATCCTGCTCATTCACTATTCTGATGATATCTTCCTTCTGATACTTAGGCATAATACACCTCCGAAATTTCTACAGCAAAAAGGGGACTTGTGTGTCCCCCTGTCTATAATTTATTATAGCATATAGAATTCAATTTGCAACAAGTTTCCTGCATAAGGCTTTCATACTACCCTCATACTGCTTTCATACGCTCCTTCATACTATTCCAAGCATCTGCTTCAGCTGCATCTGACTTATATAATTTGTCTGCTCCACACAAACTCCTGCTTCATAGAATCTCAGATAGGGAACATCGGAATTTCTCCAGACATTTTCTTTAAAGCTCATTAATTCGTCAAAATATTCTGTCTTATTATACTCAAGCTCATATACATCAATATCCTCATCGGTTGGTATATCATAAACCCATCTCTCCATACTCCTCCATTGCGGACACCAGCTCTGTGTTAGAATAACAACAACCTTGTTCCTCGAGGCTATGACACTTTTATCAAATTCTCCGTTTTTAATTGCATGCCGTGCCTGCTTCTCCGTAATCTGCTTTTTGTTTATCATCGTTATGCCTTCCTTATCACAATTGTTCACCTTTTATTGTTTTTCTCATGTTCAGCGAGGATCTCCAGCTTGATCTCCATTTAAAAATGAAACCCCTCAAAGCACGATTCTTTCGTTCTTTTTGGGGTAAGATCATTTTCTACACAATTCAATGTGCCAATATTTTCTATGTTCCGGAATATCGAAATAAACCGTGTATCCTTGCTTATTCCTTCTCAAACATATCCTTAGCTACTCCGCAGATAGGGCAGACCCAATCCTCAGGTATATCCTCGAAAGCTGTCCCTGGCGCAATTCCACCATCAGGATCTCCAACCTCCGGATCATAAACATAACCACATGCTGTGCAAACATATTTATCCATGCTTGTCCTCCCCATTTCAATTTAATAAGATATATGATTATTCAGTATATTCCCCATGAAGAGCAAACATAAACAAAAAATTATACACTTCTTTTTCCCTTGCCTCCAAACAACACCAGAATACCCATCAATATCAGAACAACTGGTACTGCAAAAGGCCTCGTGTTAATACTTACCAGCTTATTCAAGGAGAAAGACATAAAAAACACAAGTGATAAGCTCGTCAATATTCCAATAGGAATCAACAGCCCGCGATCCCTCTGCCCAAAGACATACAGCTCAAATAGCCCAAAAGCTACGGAAAAGATATACACAGGCCACATGATACTCCAACCGCCGAAAAGCATGTTAATCTGAAATGCGATACCCAATACCAGCAGTATGCCGCCTGGTACAAGCACACCCGGATTTCTTCTGTTGCCGGAAAAGTAACTGGAATGAAACAGTAATCCCGGCAGTATCAGAAACAGAGCCGGCCAGTATTTACCTTTAATAAATCCAATATTGATATGAACCCACGGGTTGAATATTCCATAATTCCTTAGCAGGAACAATGTACCAAGAATAATCAATATACCCCCCAATACTTTGCTTGTCTTACTCATAATAAAACCTCCCAAATATATGTCAAATGATATTTGCCATAATTTATTATCTATATTCTATTATAACGATATATTCGGAAAATGTCTGATACTATTTAAACCCTCTTCATTTTCCAGTTCCCACATCACATATCGGATCCCTCTGGCAATGAAGTCTGCTATTTTCATTACAGTATTAAGGCGAGTATTCTGTAATACAAGAAAATCCATAAATCCACCGAAATTCACTATCCCGGTGACAAACATATCTCCAATCGGAGGAAGCTCCTTATTGACTCCGGCTCCAGGTCTGACAGGCCCTGTTCCGATTCCTACATAGCCAATGTGGTTCATGCTGCCAAGACATGCATCGATTGCAACAATAAAGGGTCTGTCGCATTCCGATGAGATTAGGTTCGTAATTTCCTCCAGGTTCTTCGCATGGACCGGATTCTCAAGGTTACCATACACATGCATTCCCTTATAATTCGCACCGGCGATTTTGTATCCGACCAGCGGTCCAAGGCTGTCTCCTGTAGATCGGTCTGTTCCAATGCATACAAACACTACAGATCTGCAGCCTTTCTCCAGAGCTCTGTCAATTTGCCCTCGCAGTTCTCCTGTAAAAGTCCGAAAAGCTGTTGTACTACTGGCATTAATATAAATGTGTTGACTTTCAGATGTTTTTGAAACCATGACTACTCCAGAAGCTTTTTTTATATATTATTTCCAGAGTTGACCATTTTATTACATTTTGTTTTTATACTTAAATTTTATACACGCATTTTCGTGCTTGAGGCATTTTGCAATGTATCATGTTACCCAATTTACTAAACGGTTGAAATCTGATATGATACCAAGGGGGTGTGTTTTTACGGAATCATTCCAAAATAGCAGGTCATTCATTGAGGATATCGTAAACGGTATGTTAGACTGGATCAGAGTGATTGACATAGATGATAATGTCATCTACATGAATAAATCCATGTCTGAGGCTCTATGTCACATCCCTGAGGCTAGAAAGTGCTATGAAGTCCTTGGACGCACTGAACCTTGTGAAAACTGCACTTCAAGAAAAGCTGTGTTCAGCGGATCGTCCTTTGAAAAGGAAGAATACTTCGATAACAGGTACTTTTCTGTCATGTCCTCTCCCCTAAGAAATAAAGAAGGAAAAATTGTGGCTGTGGTCGAGGTGCTGCGTGAAACAACCCATATCAAGCAGCTAAATCGAGAAATTAATGAGCAGAACAAAAACCTCAAGATGGAAATAGAAATGGCAAGAAAGCTGCAGTCAAGCCTGCTCCCCAGTCCCCCGTCAGACCCTCGTCTGGACTTTTCTCTCATCTTCATGCCATGTGGTTCATTGGGTGGAGATTTTATTGATACCTTCTACATAGACGATTCCCATTTAGGAGTGTACATTGCAGATGTGTCAGGACATGGTATTCCTGCATCTCTTCTGACAGTTTTTCTGCGCTCAACACTGAACAAAAAGCTACTGTCTCCAGCTAAGGCACTCGAAGAGCTTTATCACGAGTTCGGTCAGAGCAAGCTGGACGAAGATATGTACATAACCATTTTCTATACTATTATTGATCTGGATAACAAAAAAATGGTGTACTCAAATGCCGGGTTGAACGTTATCCCTGTTGTGTATAGCGAAACAAGGTTTGAACTTCTTCGGCTGCCCGGCATCCCCATCAGCAATTGGATGAAAAATCCGGGATATCAGAACCATGACATAGAGCTGCACTCCGGCGATAAGTTGTTTCTATACTCCGATGGTATACTTGAACTGAGAAATAAGGAAAATCAACAATATGGAGAAGACCGACTGCTGGAGATCCTGCTTAACAACGATTCAGATGCAAAACAGCTTCTACTGAAAATAAAAAAATCCGCATTCGAGTTTGCCGGGATAAAAAGTGCGGATAAATTACAAGATGATGTTACAATGGCGCTTCTTGAGATAAAGTAGTATTCTGCAGCACACCTGCCACAACACGACCGATCCCTGCTAAATCCTTATATATGCTGATCCCTGTAAAGCCTGGTGATATGACATTCTCAATGCCGGCAATGTCATCTTTGCAGCATGACATTAATTCCGCCACATCCTCTGCCTGATCAAATCCGGTCTCAAATGCCAGCATTCCGCCATCTTTCAGATAAGCCGGTGCTGCATTGATGATTTCCCTGTAAAAAAACAGTCCGTCCATACCGCCGTCCAGTGCCTCAATCGGCTCATGTTCCCTTACTTCACGCTGAAGAGCGCATATATCTTTGCTGCGTATATAGGGCGGATTGGAAACAATCACATCAAACCGTTCTTCATTAGATAATGGCATTTTCACACTATTAAACAGATCACTTTTGACTATGATAACTCTATCTTCCACACCATTTGCCCGTGCATTTATCCGCACAATCTCCAGTGCATCGTCCATCTTATCCACTGCTGTTACAGTACACAGAGGAAGATAATTCGCCAAACTTACAGCAATGCAACCTGAACCGGCCCCCATGTCAAGAATCCGGCACAGGCCACTTATATTTAGCTCGCTCTTGTCCCGCTTATCCCTGCAAAACTTCAAAACAATTTCCACCAATAGCTCAGTATCCTGCCTGGGAATCAATACCCCGGGTCTGACAGCAAAAGGAAGAGACATGAACTCCTGCATCCCGGTCAGATACTGTAGCGGATACCCCATTGAGCGTTTCTCTAGCGCCGTATAATACTCTTGAAACAAACCCTCGTCCAGCTCATCGTCACCATGGGCGTAGAGATGCTCCCTGCTGCACTTTGTAATAGTACAAAGCAGTACCCCGGCATCCGTCGCCGGGGTATCTATATCAGAATTCTTTAATATCTGGCTGCCTTTTCTGAAAGCCTCTGATAATGTCATTCGTTATTACTCCACTTAATAAGTTGCTCCACTTTACCACTTATCCGACTCGTCATTCACCAATACACTCTTCATTGCTACAATCGCGACCTCAATCTGCAAATCATCAGGTTCTCTGGTGGTTAAATACTGGAACAGCAGGCCGGGTGCATTGATAATCTTCATGAGCAGCCAATCTGTATGCCTGCCTGCGAATCGCAGTATTTCATACGATATCCCTGCAACTATGGGGATCATAAGAATCCTCAGTAATGCATTAATTAATACACTATGCCACCCCACAAAAGAAAATATAATTATACTTACAATCATGACAAGGAAAAGAAAAGAGGTTCCGCACCTTGGATGCTTTGTAGAATACTTTCTTACATTTTCCACCGTCAGCTCATCCTCATTCTCATAGCAGTGAATAGTTTTATGCTCTGCGCCGTGATACTGCCAGACTCTTTTAATGTCATTGAGTAATGTGGCAAGATAAATATAACTGAAAAATATTAATATTCGGATGAGCCCTTCAAACAAATTGTAGAAAATGACCCCCGAACCTTCTTTCTTTATATTAATCAAACTGGCAAGAAGGTTCGGCAGAAGAATAAATAAACCAACACTCAAGGCAAGTGCTATGATAACGGAAAAATAAATAACCGCATCCTTCCCCTTATCCTTGAATATTCTTTCTATAAATGCATCTACCTTTGAGGGCTTCTGTTCCTCATCATCCTCGAGTTCAACAAAATCAGCAGAATACATCAGCGCCCTTACGCCAACCACCATTTGTCTGAAAAGATTAACACAGCCTCTTACAAACGGAACCTTCGTAATCGGCAGTTTGCGAGGCAGCGGCTTTTTATCAAGCACAATCTCACCATCCGGTTTACGTACGGCTATGCCAATACTTTCAGGACCCATCATCATAAGACCTTCAAGCAGCGCCTGTCCTCCTATAGTCGTTTTTCTCATCGTTTTCTCCTCTATACCCAACGGTCCAATGTAATACCCAGCACTCCAATACATCATAAAAAATAAAGGCTGAAATTATAACTCCAGCCTTTAGTGTAACATTTTAATTTGTCTTTTTCAAACAACATTTGATGTAAACGTATACGAATATACTAACCGCGATCGTCCACGATACCGAATTTCTTTTTGAACTTCTCCACACGTCCGCCTGTATCAACAAGCTTCTGCTTCCCAGTATAGAACGGATGACACTTAGAGCATATTTCAACATTCATATTCTGCTTTGTCGAGCCAGTAGTAAAAGACTCGCCGCATGCGCACTTTACAACTGCTTCACCATACTTTGGATGGATATTTTCCTTCATCGTTAATTCACCTTCCTTCGCCCTGCCGCAAAATAGATTCTGCCATTTTGCTCTCGCAATGAGGCAAAAAACATTCTAACATAATTTATAATCTTAATCAAGTCCTATTTATCAATAAACGACTTATTGATGCTATTTACAAAATCCTCATTGGTCCTGGTCTGAGTCAATTTGCTTAAGATCATTTCCGTAACATCACTCGTCCCAAGATTGCTCATGGCCTTTCTTATCGCCCAGATGCTCTCCATTTCCCTCTGATTGAGCAGCAGATCCTCTCTCCTGGTACCGGACTTATTGATGTCAATCGCAGGGAATACACGTTTCTCTGACATTTTCCTGTCGAGGTGGATCTCCATATTACCTGTACCCTTGAATTCTTCAAAGATAACATCATCCATACGGCTTCCGGTCTCAATCAGAGCCGTCGCAATAATTGTCAGACTGCCCCCAAACTCAATGTTACGGGCAGATCCGAAAAATCTCTTAGGCGCATGGAGTGCACCCGGATCCAATCCTCCTGAAAGTGTTCTTCCCGTTGGAGGAATTGTCAGATTGTAGGCTCTGGCAAGCCTTGTAATACTATCAAGCAGAATAACGACATCCTTTTTGTGCTCCACCAGTCTCTGGGCCCTCTCAAGCACCATTTCTGCAACCTTGATGTGATGCTCAGGCACTTTGTCAAAGGTGGAATAAATGATCTCTCCATTGATAGAACGCTGCATATCTGTTACTTCCTCAGGCCTCTCATCAATCAGCAGAACAATCAATTCAATTTCAGGGCAGTTGGTTGTTATCGCATTAGCAATTTTCTTTAATAATATTGTTTTACCAGCCTTTGGCGGGGATACGATCATACCTCTTTGACCTCTGCCGATAGGGGCAATCAAATCAATCAGCCTTGTTGACAGCTCCTTTGGCGTCGTCTCAAGCGTGATTCTCTGCTCCGGAAATATAGGTGTGAGATGCTCAAAGGAAACCCTCCTTGCAACAACGTCCGGTGTATCACCGTTAACTGTCTGCACATAGAGGAGCGCTTGAAATTTCTCGCCCTCCTTCGGGATCCTTCCCTTACCTTTGACCTTGTCTCCGGTCTTCAGGTTGAACCTTCTGATCTGAGAAGGGGACACATAAACATCCTTATTTCCTGAAAGAAAGTTATCGCTTCTGAGGAAGCCATATCCATCAGGCAGCACCTCAAGAACACCCTCTACAGGATCATCGCTTTCGATTTTTTCCGCACCGTTTGTTTGGCTTGATTTATCCTGCTGTGGGGCATAATTAGCTCTACCCGCATCTGTTCTTCCATTATCCGACCTAGGTTGTTCCGATCTGACCTGCTCCTGTCTGGACTGTTCTAATCTTGGCTGTTCTGATCTTGGCTGTTCTGATCTGGGCTGTTCGAGCTCAGGCTTTTCCTCATAATCCGGTCTGACTTGAATGGTGATTTCGTTTGGCACCTGCCGCTCGCTTCTCTGCCATTGGTTTTCATTGTTCCTGCTGTACCTGGTCTTATATCCGCCGGGATTCCTGGTCTGCACGTTCGGATGCCTTCTGCCAATCTCTCTATGTCTGACTTCTACCGGCTTAACATCAGCCTGTACAATGTCTGCGGATTTAGTATCTGCTAATTTTGATTCCGGCTGTGCAGCTTCGGTCGATTTAGCAGCTTCTATTGGTTTTGTGTCTATAGTTTTATTGTCTATTGGTATAGTGTCTATGGATTTAGTATCTGACGACTTTTCTACCGGCAGTTCAGCTTCTGGTGCTGCAGCTTTATCAACCGGCAACTCAGGAATGTCTTCATTTCTATTAGGAATTGGTTCGGTTTGAGCCAAACTATTGGCTTCCTTGGATGCTTTACTTGGCCTGCCTCTTTTTGATTTTTTTAATACTGCCGGTTTCTCATCAACCGTTGTCAAATCATCAACTATAGTCGAATCCGAAACGGGTTCTAGCGCCTCATCAACATTTTTAGGCTTCCTGCCTCTTTTTTTAGTTTCTTTTATGTTTTCTGAAGAACCCACGGCAGAATCTGCCACCTCTTCTTCAGGATTATCTTGTTTAGGTTTTCTACCCCTTTTGGGTTTTACTCCAGATTCAGTTTTCTCTTCCGCTATTTTATTCTCCACGATAATTTGCTCCTTCTCAGAACTTGATCGACCTAACGTATGGATCTTCTCAATCAGCTCTTCCTTGCTGCTTTTGCTGACGCCTCTAATGCCCATCATTTTAGCTATGTACTGCAAATCCTCGAGAGATTTGGCAGTAAGATTTACTTCTTCCATAATCCACCACCTATTAATAATTGTTTATATTGAACATGTACTTGAAATTCATTTGAATATCTTCACGTTATAAGTACTCAGATATAATCTACAGAATTCGCCCGATGAGTAAAACACATAGTGGCATTGTCTGCTCAATAAGCATATTAAACTTCCTAAGTCTAAATGGGAATATCTAAACAATAGAATGAATCTTAATAATACTCACACATTATAGCACCCGATGTATACCGTTGTCAATCTTATCAACTATTGACCGACATACTGTAATATTACTTAAGGAAGATAAAAAATCATTCCCCGAACTTGTCATTTTCAAATTCGCACTGGTAGGCATCTTCGTGAACCATGATCTGACTTTTGGTCAATAGGTCCTTCAAATCCTTATTCCTTGCAGCCGGTATTCTCTTATTGCTGCCGCATTTCGCGCACCTAAGCAGGATACAGTCCGAAAGCAATACCAGGCCGATATCCGTACTGCCGCATTCACAATACAGATTTTTGTTTAAAGCGATGTCATGGATCCGGTTCAGCGTGTCAAACATGACCTGGGTGTTCCGGAAATAACTCTCATACCCATACGTATCCATAAGCTCGTCAAACTCTTCTTCAAGACTGTCTATCTTTTTTCGAACCGCTTCATCTTTGCCGATAAAGCATATTTGCATTCCTGTTTCCGGACAATTGAAAACAACCGGTTCTCCCAATATAATACTCCTTCTGGTAAACAGATAAATATGTTCATTTCCGCATCCTATACAGGGAATGCTTATCAAAAAGCTACTTTCACCCTCCTGTTTTACTGTTATCCATGACTTTTTACAACGACATGAAAAGCTGCAAGTTTTCCTATATATTAAAGTAAACAGCGAGACATTGAAGAATTCAAAACTCCCGCATGATGTACACTTATATGCGATGGTGACACTTGTATCTATAAGCATTTTTCCCACCTCACATAATTATATTCGCCATTTATTAAAAAAATCCTGCTAAAGCCTGCAAAGCGAATATTCCAACATGTCCATGATTCCCTCTAGTGCTGTAAATAATATTTTGATATAATATCCTCATGAACGCGGATATTATATACCGTGACAAAATGCAAAGGCGGAATAGAATGAAGCATTTTTTTATTGTAAATCCTGCAGCAGGCAAAGGGAAAACCATTAACCGGATCCCTGAAATACATGAGTATTGTGATAATCACGGTCTATCATATGAAATTGTTATAACAGAATACCCGGGACATGCCACGGAAATTGCGAAAGCACAAAGCTCTGCGCAAACGCTCAGGTTCTACTCTGTCGGAGGTGACGGGACACTGAACGAGGTGCTCAATGGTATGGCGGGGAGCGGCAGCAGTCTGGCCGTGATTCCCTGCGGTTCCGGCAATGATTTTATCCGCAGCGTTGCCGGTGAAAAAATACCGGACGATATCATACAAAAGACCATTGAAGGTACAGAGCAGCTTATTGATTATGCCAGAGTCAATGATAAATATTTTGTAAACATTATGTCACTTGGCTTCGATGCAGAAGTCGCATATCAGACAGGCCATTTTAAGAAATTACCTCTTATATCCGGAAAAATGGCATATATCCTTGGAATACTTTCAACTATCATAATATGTAAAAATGAGCAAATGGAATTGAAGACAGACAATGAAGTGTTAAAAGGCAAATGCCTTCTGATTGCAGCCGGAAGCGGCAAGTATTATGGCGGCGGTATCCACGCACTGCCGGATGCTGTAATCGACGATGGTCTGTTTGATATTTGTTATGTAGAAGCAATGACAAGGCTTCGGATCCTACGGCTGTTTCCAAAATACATGAAGGGTCTTCACAGCAGTATTCCCGGAGTTCGTCTGTTAAAATCCAAAAAGGTTGAGATCACACTGGACAAGCCGGTACCCTTCAACCGTGATGGTGAAATCATTCTTGCTGATAAGGCTGTGCTTGAAATGTTCCACAAGTCACTTCCTTTTGTCTTTCCGACCAGCAAGTAATTAGTCATGTCATCCTGTGCACTATTTTTTCAGATGAACTTTTCCAGATACTGCTTTCCTAGCAGCAGCCCTTCTTTCACTTTCTTCTCACTGCCTTCATACATCGGGTCCTCATGCTCGATACTTAAAACATCATCATACCCATTCGCTTTCAATGCATCAATGAATACCTTAAAATCGACCTGGCCCAGTCCGGGCATGCGGAACTGCCAGTAACCGGTACCCTCTCCATCCAGCTGCTTATTGAAAACTCCAAATTCAGCCAGCTTGCTTTCAAACACTTCAGAATCCTTTGCATGGACATGGAAGATCCTGTCCCTGAATTCAGTGATCGGGGCAATATAGTCAATCAACTGGAATCTCAAATGAGATGGATCGTAATTCAACCCAAAATTCTTATTTGGCACCCTTCTAAACATCTCCCGCCATAACTCCGGCGTGAAGGAGATCGTTCCCGGCTGCCCAGGGAGCTGCCAGCCCTCCATTGGGCAATTCTCAATGATTAACTTGATACCCTTTTTCTCCGCATAGGAGACCAGGCCCTTAAAAACCCTCTCGAATTCATCGAAATTATCCTTGATACTCTTGGAGATATCTCGCCCGACAAAAGTACCTACAGACGGTACGCCAAGCAAAACTGCGGCATCAATACACTTCTTGACGTGATTGTTGATGAACGCTCTCCTTGGCAGATCATGATGCAAATTATTGTCGTAATACGCCAGTGACGTAATTTTCAGGCCATATTCGCTGATATAGGCCTTTATTCTTTCCGCTTCACTCTCGTCCAGATTTGCAACATCTATATCGCAGGAGGAATAATCCCGGTCATTTTCATATGGCCAGCAAGCTACCTCAAGCGACTTAAACCCCTTCTTTGCAGCCCATTCAGCTTTTTCCTTCAATGGCATATTCCCAAGACAAACTGTTAAGAATCCAATATACATAACGTCTTTCCCTCCTGTTTAATATTCAAAATCATTCAACCCACTTTGATGGTTGGAAATAGTCGGTATAAACACCATAGACCCCGTTATCACGGAGCTTGACATATACATTATAATCATTTATTGTGTGAACATAAATTGGGATATCCAGTTTGACTAACTTATTCAGAACATCGGGTATAGCTCTTTCCTGGGGAATGGTCAGTGCAAAAAGAGGATGATTTGTACAAAAATCTATAATTTCCTCATCCGATGGTTTAATCCTATACAACGTCAGAATAATGTATTTATACCCCATATCCCTTACCGCATCATATTCCTCAAAGGAGTATATCTGTGGAATGATCCGGTCGTAAACGTCCGGGTATCGTTCACTTATAGTCTTCAAAATGTTTAATGTTTCCAGCTTGGTATCAGTTACAATATAGGCATCCTTGTGTTCGGAAAGCCACTGCGCCAGCATATCAAGATCCATCATCTGAAGACCTACAATCGTGCTCCTGGATTTGAATTCCTTATAGGTAGGGGCATCCGTAGAATATTTCACATTCATGAACCAGTTTGCATTGCCCCAGTCATGTGCCAGAATCAGCTCATTATCAGAGGTAAGTGTAATGTCTGTCTCAAAAAAGCGAAACCCTTCGCTGTAGGAGTTGTCAAATGCCTGCAGTGAATTCGTCAAACGGATGCCATAAATCTCTCCACCTGCATGAGCAATAAGCCTTGGCGCCGTTGGTTTTTCAGCACTTCCGGGAACTGGAATTGCCAGACTTACCAAATACGCTGTAAAAATTATGACCAGAGTAATAAATAACACCGGCAATACTTTTCTGACCCAAGGCTTTCGCAGCATACATCCTCCGTACATAACGCGATACTGTCCAAAAATTACTTATGATATAATATCCTCATATATGAGGACATTATATCACAATTTCTGTCTCATACCCATCGTCATTCACGGTGAAATTTTCAGAGGTGCCGGTGATATAGGCTTTCAAAAACACAGCTCTCTCCAGAACTTCGCCATAGATATTCACGTCCACCGCTTCATTGAATTCAAGCGTTTCTCCGGGACTCGCAATAGTTCCCGTCAGAGCCATTATGAATGACTTGTCCGCTGACCAGGTGTAAAGTACTTCCCTTTCTGAATCCAAAAGCTGAAAATCGACCTTCTGCCCGGAGCTATGTGAAATATAGACTTCTTCCTTAGTGTTATTAGTAATGGCCAGCTTCATGATGATAAGGCCATCCTTCACCTGTGCAGACGGTTTAACCAACACACGTGACGCTTCCTGCTCTGCAGCTTCCTTCTCCAGCAGCTTCAGAAGCCTGTCAATCACCGTTGCGCCCTGTGCCCTTGTTGCGTTATCTTTTGCAAAGAATTTATTGCTCACCGGCCTTTTAATAATCCCATAATAATCTGCCAGTGAAATATCCCCGCTGAATTCCGGATTTATACTATCATCGTCTGCAAACGGCTTATATGCCAACTCAATCAATTTGTAGGTATCTCCGCCTTTATAACGATAGGCATTCATAATATAGTGCACCATCTCTTCTCTCTTCAGAATGTCATCAGGTCTGAAGAGATCCACGTCGTCAATAATATTAGATATAACCATATCATACAGAGCAGAGGCAAACTCATCCTCATTCGTTACATCGCTAAAAAACTCAGAAATATCCGTCTCCTTAAAATACATGATCTGAATCCCAAGAGACTTCTGCAGCATAAGAACAAACTCGCTTCTGGTCAACGCTTTGTTCGGCATAAATTTCCCATCCTCCGCTAAAAACCGTATAAACTTCTCAGTATCCAGGATTGAATCTCTTCCCCAGTGGCCCGCAATGTCTGAGAAACCAGTCTCTACAATACCACTTGTGACTGATACAGGCTCATCCATTGCAAAAACCGGTATGCTCATAGCAGTAACAGCAAAAACCAAAATAAAAATCATTAATAATTTTTTCATCATTTTCTTCACCTCATCTATAAATCCTTCAGTTTATAAAAACCAGTTACAGGATATTAGACGGCATTTACAGAAGTTCGTTCCATTATCTATGCTGCGCTGTCACACCGCCTCTATGACCTAAGTGGTTGTGCACATGTTCACTTTTATGATATAATTTTACTTTAATAGACAGTTTTTGATCCCACGAATATAAAGGCTTTATGCAAAATATTCACTTATACGGAGGAATTTTTATGCTTAGAGACCCATTATATATAGTATGGACAGAGAAAAACAACTTGAATATCCCGATTATTGATGAGCAGCATAGAGGAATCGTATCAATAATAAATTCACTACATTATTTTATTAAGCAGGGATTAGGATTTCAAGCTCTGTTGCCAACCATCATTATAATGGAACAATATTCTATTATCCATTTTGAAGCTGAACAATTATTACTGAAAAATTATGGTTATCCAGATTATGATAACCATGTTTTATTGCATGCTCACTTAAGAAATAATATAAGTGCAATCAAAGCAAGATCTTTTTTAAATAAAGACTCAGATGCCGCAGTTAATTTTCTAAAAAGTTGGTGGGTAAACCATATTAATATTGAAGATAAGAAATATGAAAGATGGCTTTCCACACAATTGTAATCACATACTTCTATTTATGATACGTCTCACCATTTATAATTTTAAATGCACGGAACAACTGCTCCAGTAATATCAGACGGGTCAGTTGATGGGGAAATGTCATGTCAGAAAAGGATAGCTTCAGATCGGCTTTCCGTTGCAACTCAGCATCAAGGCCAAGTGAGCCTCCGATCACAAATGATATATTGGATCTCCCGGTGATAAAGCAGTTCTGCAGTGTTGAAGCAAATGCTTCAGAGGTCTTTCTTGCGCCCTTAACATCCAGCACAATAAGAAAAGTACCCTCCTTCAGCTTGCCAATAATCCTCGCGGATTCCTTTTTCTTTAACTGCTCCTCCTGCATTGAGCTTAGAGAATCCGGCGCCTGTTCATCTTCTACCTCCACCATTTGCAAATCGCAGAAGCGGGAAAGGCGCTTAACATACTCAGCGATGCCTTCCTTAAGATAACGCTCCTTCAATTTACCAACAGCGACAACGGTAATTTTCATAGCTCACCTAACTCTTCAGCTTCAAAATGTCATTTCCCGTTGGATTCTGATAGATCCGCAGATCAAATTCGGGAATAATAGCCAAGATATGATCAAAAATGTCAGACTGTATACCTTCATACTCTACCCACCCTGTTACATTTGTAAATGCGTAGACTTCGATGGGCAGGCCATTTTCAGCAGGTTGCAGCTGTCTTACGATTTGAAGCATACTGTTACTCACCTTGGGATGGTTCTTTAAATAATTTTCAATGTAAACCCTCAGAGTACCTACATTAGTTAGATGTCTTCCATTGACAATGCTTTCAGAACTGACATTATTCTCTTTGTTATGCCTTTCAATTTCTTGTGTTCTGCTCTCAACATACTCCTGTATATACTGAATTTTCGAAAACCTCTCTATCATTTCTTCATCACAGAATTTGATGCTGGTCATATCAATATTTACTGACCGCTTTATCCTCCTCCCACCGGACTCCTGCATCCCTCGCCAATTGACAAAGGATTCGGATATCAATGAATACGGCGGGATCGTAACGATCGTTTTATCCCAGTTCTGTACCTTCACTGTATGCAAAGCAATTTCGATCACGGCACCATCTGCGCCATGGGACGGCATTGCAATCCAGTCGCCTATTCGCACCATATTATTTGTTGCAAGCTGAATCCCGGCAATGAAGCCTTGAATTGAATTTTGAAATATCAGCAAAATAATTGCAGTAGCCGCGCCAAAACCACTCAACAGCACCCAAGGTGATCGATCTATCAGCGTACTGATTATAACAATTGCAACTGCAATGGCTAAAAATATTTTAACAACCTGCAGATATCCTTTAATAGGTCTTTCCTTTGAAACCTCGTACTTTTTGTATATTTCATCTGCAGAGTCAACTACATTAAAAAGAACCGATGTTACAATGAACGCAATAAGTGAAAAGGCGATTCGTTGAATCCATTCCTGATAAGCCGGAAATACTGGGGCAAATGCATGAATAATCAATACTGGCGGGATATGTGCAATTCGCTCGAATACTTTTTTCTCTAGAAAAACATCGTCCCATTTACTTTTACTTTTCCCAATATAAATTCGTATGATCTTTAGAATAACCTTTTTTACAATGAAATCCATTAAACCACAGAGGAAAATAACGAAAACAACTGCAATTGCATAGGATAAGTACAACGATACGTCTTCAGCCACCCCGTAAGGCAATAACATATCCCTAAAAAATTCAATCAACTTTCTATCCTCCTATTCGTTTTAACCCTCCTGACTCCTGCTTCAGGTCAAACTGTTCCTGTCTCCCGCAGCTCTAAAAGGCACCATTACCCCCTATAACTCAATAACTCTTCCGACACGGTCACGAAGAGCGACATCTACCGTGACATCAATCCCGGCATGCAGGCATTTCTCACCTAGGGCATTGCAAACAGTTTGATAGGCCAGTTCAGGGAAATTGTTCTCCCTGCTCAAATGACCGAGAAGAAATTGTTTCGTGCCCTTCTCTGCCATGTAGGCGATGACCTCTCCGGCGGTATCATTGGAAAGGTGCCCTTGCTCGCCGGCAATGCGCTTTTTTAGCGACCAGGGATACGGACCCACCTTCAGCATCTCAAGATCATGGTTAGACTCAAGCAGCAGCAGATCGCTATCCTCAAAGCAGGTGAGCAGCTCCATGCTGATATGCCCGATGTCGGTAGCTATTGTCACCTTTTTTCCACATGCGCAAAAGCTATAGCCCACGGGCTCAGTAGCGTCATGCGGTATAGGAAAGGGTACCACAGCAATATCCCCGATCTGAAACGGTGTATATGATGAGAAAATAACTTTATTACATTCTAAAACGGGCCCGATCAACTGCTCCATAGCCTGCCATGTACCTTCACTTGCATATATGGGTAAATTGAACTTACGCGAAAGGATACCGGCGCCCTTTGTGTGGTCGCTATGTTCATGAGATACTAAAATGGCGTTAATTTCAGAAGGGTTTTCCCCTATGGAATCCAATGCTGCAATGATTTTCTTCGCACTGAGACCTGCTTCAACAAGCAGCTTTGTACTGCCCGTTGAGATAAATAATGAATTCCCGCTGCTCCCGCTATATAAACTGCAAAATCTTATCATGTCCGGCTCCCGATTCTCTGTATATCCGCGCCAAGGCTTTGAAGTTTATCAACAAAATCCTCGTAGCCCCTGTCTATGTATTTGATGTTATCTACTTCAGTCGTTCCCTCAGCTGCTAGTCCTGCAATGACAACTGCTGCACCGGCCCTCAAATCAATTGCGTTCACCTGTGCTCCTGTCAGTGCAGTTGGCCCTTCTACAACGGCTACGTTGCCATCCACGCGAATTTTTGCACCCATCCTTTTCAGCTCATCCACATATTGAAATCTCTGAGGCCAGATACCCTCCGATATAGTACTGCAGCCATTAGCTAAACACAGAAGTACTGTCGCCGGCGGATGCATATCTGTTGCAAAACCGGGATAAGGTAAGGTCTTAATATTTGCCTTCTGGAGCGTATCTCCCCCAATTACTCTGATCCAGTCCTCATCCTCTATTACATTCACATTCATTTCAATCAGCTTGGCAGTCAGTGATTCCATATGCTTCGGGATAATATTCTTAACCGTCACATCCCCGCCTGTAGCAGCAGCAGCGATCATAAATGTGCCCGCCTCGACCATATCAGGTATGATAGAATGTACCGGACTGCCATCCATCTTTTGCACACCCTTAATCTTGATTACATCAGTTCCGGCTCCCTTAATATTCGCTCCGGCTGCATTCAAAAAGTTCACGACATCAACAATATGAGGCTCCTTTGCCGCATTTTCAATAATCGTAGTTCCCTCAGCTCTTACAGCCGCTAATATTAAGTTAATCGTCGCTCCTACGCTGACAACATCCAGATAAATCTGGCTTCCCACCAGCTTCTCAGTACTCATCTTAATCATACCATGGTCAATAACTACAGTTGCGCCCATGGCTTCAAATCCTTTGATATGCTGATCCATAGGTCTGTACCCAAAATCACATCCACCGGGAAGCGCGACCTCTGCTTTTCCGAAACGTCCAAGCAACGCACCAAGCAAGTAATAGGATGCTCTCATGCTTTTTATCATTTCGTATGGTGCTATGTAAGAGTTAATATTCCTTGAGTCTATCAGAATGGTATTCTTATCTTCAAACGTGACCACTGCTCCGAGTTGGGTCAGTGTATCCACCAATACTTTCGTATCCTTTATATCCGGGAGGTTCTCTATCCGGCAGATTCCTTCAACGAGCAAAGCCGCAGGAACAACAGCAACTGCAGCATTCTTAGCGCCACTTATGTAAACATCACCATGTAATGCCTTTTTACCATGAATAACGATTTTCTCCAAGCCGTGCACCTGCCTTCTTCTCTTTCGTGTTGGGAGACAAAATGGCGACACTCCTCGGCTATGGTAGTTGCAGGAGTGTCCCATTACCTATTATAGCACTGTTTTTTATTTTGTACTACAATCAGTTCATTATCGTTATTCTACACTACATATTCAGTTACAGTCCGGACTTTACTTTTTAGAATCATATGGATAAAGATATTCCGGCTCGGACTTGCCTTTAACCTTGACACGCCATACGGGCAACATCTCTACAAACTCCATTCCTTGCATTGACGAGTCCTCCAGCTTATAACCGCTGTCGATAGCAGTAATGACTAAATTACTGTCCTTTTTGAAATAGGACAGCAATGCCTGATATGCATCAAAACGTTCAATACTCTCCTGTGTAAATCCTATTACATGTACCTTTCCAAACTTAAGCCTCGCTACACCCTCTTTATTCAAAGTGACAGAGCAGTAATTATCAAATACCGGAAACCCCTCATACTCCTGAATAAAACAAACCGTCGCACTGCCGTCGTTGTTCTTCTCAATGCCATCCACAAAGTACTTCCCCTCCAAAAGGCCGGCATCCTCTAAAAATTGCCGAGCCGTTTTCTTGAGCTTCTCATCACTGCTCAGATCTGGCTTCACCGCTGACTGATTCCCTGCTGCAGGCTCATCATCTAAAAATACAAACTCCGTATCACTAACAAACTGAAGCTTCTTCGCGCCATTCTCAAACTCATACTCCTGAACCGAAGGAACTCCCTGGATGTTAAGTGCTTCCTGCCCGGTGACAACATAACGGTCGCCCAATAGAATCTCCGCCAATGCCTTTCTATTCAGCTTACTATAGGAATATTCAAGCCTGTGCAGCCCTCCGGGAGTTACAGGAATGCTGGATTCAAGTGTTACCCCCCGCTGATTAAGGATTACTTCAGCATTTTGAATAGTATCCTTCCGAATGCCCTGTCCTTTGACAAAGGTCAGATTATTCACAAGCAGAAAAATATTGAAAGCGATAAGCAGTGCAATGACCACGCTTTTTGCCTTAGCCACATCCATATGCTAGCCTCCTTCTTCGGGGATCATTTTAATGGGTATATCGCCCCGTCCCTTCGTTCTAATCAGCAGTGAAGGCTTAAGCAGTTCAACAGATGGAGAATCGATAAAGTAACAGGAATAAATATCTTGAATATTTATTTCACTGAAGCTCATCTCCAGACTTGCCAATAGAATATTAAACCGGTCATCATAATTATTAATGGTTATGTTATCAAAACCTTTAAGAAGCCAGTCACACTTCAATACCCGTTTCGTATCAGCCTGGACATCAATGGCGTGTAACAGTCTGGAACCATTACCATCCTTCGTCTCAATATCAATCTTAACAGGCATCCCGGCGACCTTATAATCGAATCCGAAATGATACACACCGCTTGAAAGCTCCTCGACAGATGTCAGCGCAATATCGGCAGTCATCTGCATGTCATCATATATGTCTGAAATAAATTGATATGTATTGAGAAGAGCCTTTCCTACTTGCCCTTTTCCTGAGGTATATGCATTCTCCAAATACCTGTATGTCATATAGTCATCCTCATAATACCTGTAAACATTATCACCATAATTGAATTGAATAATATTGCCGCTCATTTTACTCATATTATAGCGATCCTTTTCAAACCCCAAAATAATCGAAGCCAAATCGTCATCGTCTGAGACTTTAACAGGTGACTTTACAGAAAAACTACTATATCTCCAGTACTTTGGCGCTACTGCATAAAGCACATCCGGCGCATCATTTTCCTTTTTAAGATTGCTGCCCCCCAGAGATGTGTACCCTCGACTTATCTGACTCACACTTCTGATAATTTCCTCAAGCTTAACTGCCTCATCATATCTGATCAGGCTGGATTTATATACAGTACCATCATTGCCTAAAACATAGAATATGCTTACAGTCTCATCCGTGATATCACGATTAATCAGAAGCTTACGCACATCAGCCAACTCATGAGACGGGTTAACAATACCCAAAAACCATGACAGAAGATCAGTGCTCATTGTAAAGCCAAAGTCAATCAAAATTCCCCGTTTTGCTGCCACCTCAGCCCAGTTTTCACTTACTTTATTCATTTTCGCATCGCCGTAGAATATTTGAGAAAGGCCTTGTTTTGTCTCGTCCCAAAGTGCAGAATAACTCTTTACATTATCTCCAACAATCCAGTAAGAGCTGCTTCCATCAGATAAAATCAACCTGTCCGGTAAAAATAATTTCTCTCGCAGCATATCGTCACTGACCTGGGGCGCTTTACTAATGCCAATTAGCCCATAAAAAAGACCGGTAGGAGTCCCCTGGCTTTGATAATTCCAGAGAATTCCTACCTGTGTTATACCTGCTATGAGAAGTATGAGAATGCAAATCGTCTTTAGACGCTCAATCATTTGGATCTTCCACCAAACATATCAATCGTAAATTCTATATTGCTCTGAATGCTGGATTCAGGATTTATTGTCCTTCTACTGACAGCAGTTTCAGCAACTCTCTCACGCAAGAGTTCTACTTTAAAACTGTTGAACTGGATCTTTCCTACTTCCATTTCAGACTTTCTGTAAGAAATGAGCATTAGGTTATTCACTCCATCTACCAGAAAAATCTTCTGAGATAAAATACCGGCAGCTACCTCCCATGAAGTGTCTCCATCAGTATCTTTTATAAGTTCATATTCTCCTTTGTATCTGTTAAGTCTTGCTACAGAAACGATCACATCTTTGTAGACAGATTCGCCGGTAAGAACAAAACTTTTTTCATATACGGATGAATATGATTTCTCGGGATTTTTTGGAGTAATGATGGATAAGTCATTATCTAAAGCCTTACCATCTTTTAAAGTGTTATGGTATTCGCTCCAAAACTGCTCTCTTGCTAAATCTTCTTTACTTACAACGTTTTGAACCCTTGCCGGGGCATATGGAACCCAATTCTCATAATCGTCCGGGTATCCGGCAAAGACGGTCATAGAAGACAACGCTATAATAAATATTATTATTAGAATCGCACCTAACTTCTTCAACATCGTTTTGACCTTTCAAACCTTAATTTGCTTCATCGTATCATAAAATCCAATAGAACATAAATTTACTAGTTTCATTATACTAAAATGATGTTACAAAATCATTACATGCCATTTAAGAAATAATTACATATTAATCCCCTTAAATACCCAATTTTACTGGCCTGTCTGGCTTAGCGGCAATCTGACTGTAATCTCAGTCCCAATACCCTCCTGGCTGCTGATGGTGATGATCCCGGAATGAGCTTCCACAATCTCCTTCGCAATAGAAAGGCCAAGGCCTGTACCTCCCAATTCCCTGGAACGCGCCTTGTCTACTCTGTAAAATCTTTCAAAAATCCTGTTCAAGTCACTTTCGGGTATACCGATACCGGTATCTGCCACTTTAAAATATACATCATTTACGATCTTTCCGATATAAACTGTAACAGTACCTCCTTCAGGTGTATACTTGATAGCATTGCCAATGATATTAAATACCACCTGCTCCAGTCTGCCATAATCGCCCTGGATATCGGGTATCTCGCACAGCACAAAGCATTCAAGTGTCTGCTTCTTGGACTTAGCTTCCAATTTCATTCTTTCAACAGAACTCCGAACCAGATCCTCCAGTGAAATTGTCTCAAAACTCCACATCATTTGCTGATTGTCCAATCTGGAAAGCTGCAGCAGGTCCTTTACAAGCCTTGTCATCCTGTCAGCCTCAGAGTTAATAACGTCAAGAAAGCTCTTCGTTGTATCTCTATCCTCCATTGCCCCGTCCAATAATGTCTCCGAATAGCTTTTGATGGAAGTCAGCGGTGTTCTCAGTTCATGTGAAACATTTGCCACAAACTCCTTACGCATATTCTCCAGCCTCTGCTGCTCCGTAATATCCTGCAGTACTGCTATAACTCCTTCAGGATTCTTCTCCTTGTCAGTAAAAATTGCAAATTGCACTCTGACAGTTTTCTCATTAATGGAAATATTCATCTCGGTAGACTGCCTGGTATGAAGATACAGAACGTCTTCCACACAATAATTGAATCCAAAACGCGAGCAATACTCAGCGAAATTGTTCAACCTCTCCTCTACACCCAGAAGACGATCGGATGCAGGATTGGTATGAATGATCTCTCCCTCCAGATTGAATGCAATTACTCCATCTGTCATATAATTCAGAATGGTTTCCATTTTACTTTTTTCGCTGGATATCTCAACAATATTCTTTTTCATACTGCCGGCCATATAGTTAAAGGTCTGAGTCAGCTTTCCAATCTCATCATCCGATTTCACCTCAAGTACTTGTCCAAAATCACCGCCTGCTATACTTCTCGCCTTATTCATGAGCTTAGCCAGAGGCACGGTAATAGTACTTGAAAGAAAATATCCGGATATAAAAGCGATCACAATTCCTATTGCTATACTGGTGTAAATAATATCATTGAAATAGCGGGTGATTTCTGCCCAGTCGTCCTTATAGTATCTGAAATACAGAATAAAATCACCGACAGGCTTGGCATAGTCAAAATAGCTGATGTCGCCATAGCTTTCGAGAATCCTTTTATTATCATCTTCACCGGACAAGGCCTGTAAATAATTATCCGAAGCCAGAAGTGCATTCAATGCGGCTGCCGGATTATCCAGAAACTCTCTATCGTTAGTATCCAGGATTGTACCATCTTTATCAGTAATGGTGTAATATCTGTATTCAAGATTAGTCTGAAAAACACTTTCATTGGTTTTCAGTTCTTCGCTCAAAATCAGCTCATCTATGGGACCATTAGAAAGTGTCAAATAGTTGAATCCATCCTCAACCCTTTTGACAAAGTTATCATAATATTTTGTTTCGATTCTGCTGTTTAGAAATAGCCAGATAGGAATAACAAGGCAAAATGTAATCAGGCAAAAAAACCCTACCAGCCTCCACTGTAAACTTCTAAAGATCATCGCCTTATTTTTCCTGCCTGCTGAAATAATAACCTACTCCCCGCTTAGTCAAAATATACTCGCAGTTGGAAGGATCCCTCTCCAGCTTTTCCCTGACCCTTCTTATGGTAACATCAACTGTTCTCACGTCACCGTAATACTCATAGCCCCAAACCTTTTCCAACAGGTTTTCCCTTGAAAAAATCTGGCCGGCATGCATTGCGAGGAATTTGACAAGTTCGAACTCCCTGAGTGTCAGCTCTATGCTTACGTCGCCCCTCTGAACCTCATATCTGTCTACATCTATATACAGGTCTCCGCACTGGATAAAGGAACTCTTTGTAACAGCTATCTCTTCCAGGGATGTCCTTCTGATATTCGACTTGATCCGCGCCATCAGTTCACGCTGGCTGAATGGCTTTGTAATATAGTCGTCCGCACCAAGCTCAAGTCCGAGAACCTTGTCCACTTCCTCTTCCTTCGCTGTAAGCATTAAAATAGGCGTAGATAAACTCTGCCTGAGCTTTCTGCACACTGTGAACCCGTCCATCTTCGGCAGCATGACATCCAGTAATATCAAGTCCGGTTTCTCACTGAGAGCAAGCTCAATGGCTTGCTCCCCGTCATAGGCCTCCACAGTAGTAAAGCCTTCTTTAACTAAATTGAATTTCAAAATATCTACAATATTTTTCTCGTCATCAACGATCAATATTTTTTTACTCACTATACACTCTCCCTCATCTTCATTGTGACAATATCAAAGCAGTCCAATTCCGCCGGAGAAAAACAATATCCTCAGTCATGATGATATTATATCATTAAAAGAAGGTAATGCAAAGGTACGCAACAAGCGTTAAATAATGGCTATTTTGTGTCAAGTACAACAGGATCGATATAAAGTTTGAAGGCTTGGAGTGCAACATAATAATCCAGCCTCGCGTTGTCGTAATTGATCAGTGCAGTATCCCGCTCGCCCTGCGCTCTTAAGAGGTCAAGATACGTTGACATCCCGAGATCATAACGCTTTTGCGCGATTTCCAGCAGCCTGACCTTTTGCTCATGTTCCATCTTCTTTATCGTAACATCATCTTTCTGATTCAAAAGATTATTATAATCAGATCTAACCTTCAGTTCAACGGCCACTTTCTGGTCACGAATGGAGTAATCACTATTCAGCAGACTGTCCTCCAGCGTATCACACTCATCCGGTCTATAGTAAGAATACTGATACAGGATGTCATATTTCGTTTTTGTTATCAGTTTATCAGTTTCCAGCTTTGCTACATCATGTGAAGCGGCGACAACCTCCTCAGCAAGCTTATCAATAGAGTCGATTCTCAAATCCTCCTCAGGCAATACGGAGGCGACCAGGGTAACCGTCGTATCAAATGCCAGCCCTAGCCTTTCATAAAAGTTGATATACAGGTTGTCAAGGTCTCTCTCATAAGTTTTCAGCATTGTTTGTGCATCATTCACCGCAATCTCATAAGATAAAAGTATTGTTTCAGTCCCCAGTCCAGCCTCGACTTTCTTTGCCATTGTGTCATATTCTAACATTGCTCTGTTGATCACACTCTTCTGGTTATCTATATACTTCTGAACCTGCAGTATCTGGTAATAAAGCATTACAACGTCGTTCCTGAGCTTCTTTTCATAGTTCTGCTTCTGCCATTTCAATTCAGTCAATTCTGATTGCCTTTGCAGCGGATAAAGCAGTTCCTCATTTTTATTTGAAACATGTTGAGCATCTGTACTCCAGTACTTCTCAGGTGCCACTTTAGATGTGGCGACCGCCATATTGAGCCTTCTCTCAGCCAATTTGATTTTCTCATTAAATAGCTTTAACGATGGGCTGGTTTCCACTGCAACATCGATTGCCTTCTGAAGTGAATATTTTACTGGCCTGCTCGCAGCACCCCATACAGTCACTGATGACAAACATATTATAACCGCTGCCATACTAATACTTACCAGCATTTTCAGCCTACTTATCCAATTTATACTTTTAAGCATATCAATATCCTCCTGACGCCGGTGAATAACCCGGACCTATCCCACTAGCCACTTCCAGCTTATATACCGCATTGTTGTTATCCCTGATTGCCTTATTGCAGCCCAGTCTTGCCTGTACCTTGGAAATCTCAACATTCCAAAGCTCTGACAAATTTATCAGGCCTTTCTCATACTTCAATGAAGCTTCCTTATATTGTCGCTCTGCATTCTTATGCTTTGCCAGTGCAATACTGTAGTCATGCTGCTTAAGCTTAACATCATGATATCCGGAATAGATATCGGCAGTTACATCATTGATCGCCTCGTCATAGACGATCCTCTTCTCTTCGAGCGACATCGAGGATTCCATCCTCTCACTTAACAGCTCATTTGAGATATATTGCTTTATGATATCGTCTTCCCTCTGTTTTACTTGCAGATCCATCTTTGCAGTCAATACTTCAGAACGGTTGGCAAGAGCTTCCCTTAGAAGAGCAGGATATGATTTTGTCGTCTTTATTTTCTTTTCATCATCATACTGTAATACAACATCCTGCTTCAGAGATACGCCAATCTGCTGCTTTAAGGACATCATCATATTATTAAGCGATCTCTTCAGCTTTTGAATAGCAAGTCTCTGCTTCTCCAACGAACAATCCGACAGATACTTGTTTATCTCCGAGATCAAGCCTTGATTGTATTTGACAAGCATCTGCTCATTCTGCTTGCACATGTTGACGTGCAACTCCTCTTGCAGTAAAATTGCATCCTGCATGTCAATAATACCATCAAAAAGCTGTTTTACCCCTATCTTAATCGAAGCCGCAAGAACCTCCCTATTCGTTTTCAGATTCTTGAAAGCTCCCCAGGCTGAGTAATGCGGAAAATCCCGATTCTTAATAAATTTTTCAAACAACTCCTGTTGAGAATATACCGGAGGTTTTGGACCGAACGCATACTGATAGCCGAGTAATTCATAATGCTCATCTATAGTAAGAGTGGTTCCATTTTGCTTCTTTTCATAAAGCCTTTTGTATGTGTCCAATATATCCAGTTGCTGCTGTATGCCATTGCTCATCTCCATTAATTCATTCTGCTGTTTCCACAAAGCTTCCATCTGCTGCTCTATAACTGTTACCTGGTGACTGTATGCAACGGCCATGTTCATACAATCTTCCACACTTATACTGATGGTTTCGCCCGTTTCTGCAGTCGCTGTATTTAATGTGTCTTCAGCATATGTATCAATCGGAACTATAAGCAGTGTTATCATAATTGATATAACAAACGCTATTTTTTTCAATAAACTTCCACCCCCCTGCTTTCCAATAAAAATACAGACTATATCAATATACGCTTGCTCCCTGATATAGTCTGCAATAAAAGCTTAAGATATCACGAACCAAGATTTACTTCAATTGAATTTGATCCATCTGCCTTCGTTCTAATATTCACACCGGAATAGTCCTTCAGGGAATCAAACCGAAGTGTATACTTTTTATCAAATTCCAGAGAATCAAACTTAAGAATCATTGTCGTAGCATTATATAATGTCACTGTGGATGGAATTCGAGAAATCAAAGCGCCTCCATCCTCATTTTCAAGAATATAATTTGTATTTAGCAAATTAGGCACATCCAATGCAATTTCCTTATTGAAAGTAACTCTAATAGCATCAGAAGAGATTATCACTGCCTCTGACATTACCGGTTTGGCCGTAGAGGATCCATTTCCATTAAAGCCCTCTTCAAGTATCTGCGTAGAGCCATTTCCCATGTAATCAAGCAAAGACGGCATCACTCGCAGCTTGTATGTTCTGGAACCATCTAAAAGCTTATCTGCAGGCAAAAATATCTTTATCAGATACGGATTGGTTGCGGCATCATAGTACGTCTTGATAGGATATGCTACATAACCGCTGTGTGTAATACCGGTAACATTAAAATTTGATGCCATTGCAGCGGAAGTCTTATCAAGAGGCCTGTCAAAAAATACTGCAAGCGTCCCTGCATCAACAGGTGAAACATTAATGATTTTGAAAGCTGTCTTATCCGGATAATAACCGGCAAAAGTGTAGCTTTTCTCTACAATAGATGATTGTCGGGTAACATCATACATTTGGTTAATCATAATGTTGTAATTCTTTGTCTTGTCAAGAATAGTAGAAAGCGTCAGAAAAACGCTTTTCCCCAGCGTATCTCCATCACTGCTTACCACCGCTTTACTAATACTAATGGGAGCACCATTACTATCCGTAATATAGTAGCTGAAAATCTGCTGTGCAATCGTCGGATTAATCTCCATATTGAAATCAACCTGAAGTGTTCTGTTATTAATTGCAGCCAAATTTGTAAGCTTAAACTCTTCACTTATAGTATCAAGGCCTTTAAACCTTATACTATCACCCAACATTTCATTGAGCTTTACCCCATAAGCACTGCTCAGGCTTCCGGCAACCTTTAATTCATAATCTGCACCACTGACAAAAGCCGTATCTTTTAGTGTTATTCTAACAGCGTTACTTACTGAGCTAATCAGCTTCACGCTCATTGTCTGAGCACTTCCATTGACGATCATACTATTGTCTTGGTAGATTGAATAATTTGAAGCAATTTCACTGTTTAAATTGATGGGCTGAGTAAAATATAAATCCACAATGTTTTTACTAACTGCCTCAGCTTTACTAATTCTAAAGAAGTCTGATTTTAATTCCAGGCTTCTGTAACCGTCAAATGATCCAAAAAGCCTGTCCGTTACATTCCCCTCTAAATCAGTTATGTTAAGGATCTCAACCGTGTAGTTCTTGTCTGGAACTTGGTTAGAAGTGTCAAGAATAATCTCATCGGCTACCTGTGATCCAACCACCGTATTCAGCTCTTTCATTTGGTCCATACTCTCATATATAGTTATATTGTCACTCGTTATCGGATTAATGTATTCATTGAACTTAATTGACAATTTGTTTTTTCCTATCGGTGTAATCAATACTATTTCTGTGACTGTATTATCACTTAAAAATCCTGCCTGTACTGCAATTTCCTTTGTGATAACACCCTCTGCAATAATTGAAAGTATTTGTTTGTGTTGTGTTAATTTATTCTCCTTTGTCAGCGCATTATATAACACCTCAATAACATTCTCGCGTATGTATTGATTATTGTCCGTCACTTTGCTGATATAAGCAGAATCCGTCACAATACCTGCGTCATATGCTGTCTGATAAACATTACTCCATGTAAAGTCCTCTCCATATATGTAGCCAAGCGCACACAAGACCATTTTCAGGAATGACTTCTCGCTGATAGGATCGTTAGGTTTAAAATTGCCATCCAAATAGCCTACAAGAATTCCCTGTTCTACACAATAGCTCACATATGGCGTAAACCAGTCTGTGCTCTTCACGTCGGGGAAATTAGTTATACTATAATTCTCACTATTATTGAGAACATGATTTTCCTGTCCAAGAAGCCTGACTATAAAGGTAGAAGCTTCGCTCCTTTTTAACTGCCCTTCCAGATTGTAACCCGTGCCGCTGCCCTTCAGTACAGAAACCATACTCAGCGCATCTGCTTTGCTATCAATGTCCTGCTCTGCATATGCCGGCATTGCGACAATAGATAGTATAAAAATGGCCACTAAAATAATCCGCAAATATTTCATAATAATACCTCTTTTCTCTTGTAATAGCTGCACCTAGAATAATTATAGCAGTATATGCCGATAATTAACAGATATTAGACTGCGTGTTTTTCTAAAATGTTCCTGCATCAATACAAAAAAGGCGGGAAACCATTTCGGCATCCCGCCCTTTATATATCATTTAGTTACCGAGATATACACTTATGCCGTTCGCATTGTCTGAAGCTAATCTGAAGTTGGCCCCGGAGTAATCTACAAGTCGATCAGTGAACCTTAACATGTAATTTTTTGAAAAACTCAAATCATTAAATCTTAATGTAAGTGTTCTCTCATTTATATATGCAACACTGACCGGAGTTTGCATAATAGTGTTGCTGCCTTCCTTGTATTGCAGTGAATAATTTGTTGTCAGAGTATTCGGCGCTGCGGAAGATATTTCTTCATTGAACGTTACTTTAATCGTATCATTTGAAATAATCAAAGCTTCTACCATATAGGGCTTTACATTTTCATTAGTAACACCACTAAAAGTAAAATAAGTATCACTTGTGGTTTTCCCCATGTAATCCTGCATAATCCAATCGACTTTCAGCTTAAATAGATCCGGAGATGAGACTGCATCTGAAGGTATTGACAACTTCACCATATAAGGATTCAATACACTATCATAGTACACAGAAGATGGATTAGCACTATATCCCGGATTGGTAACCCCCATTAATGTATAACGATTCGGATCTGTTGCTGTCAACTCATTCAAAGGTCTATTAAAATATACATGAAGCGTTCCTTTGTCTTCAGCAAAAACATTTACAATAGTTAGATCTTCTACCTCTTTAGAATTTCCGGTAAGTTGATATTTCTCATCTTTAGGCAATTGCATCTGATTAAAGCTGTCATAAATATTGTTCATAGTTAAAATATACACATTACTACTATCAATTAAGCTATTAACCTGTAGAGTTACTTCTTTATTTTTATATACACCCTCATTAGTAACAACAGCTTTACTTATGAATCCAGGCACTCCATTGGAATCTTTTATGGTATAGTTTGCAGATACCTGTGCAGTAGATATGTCGACATCTTTACTAAACTGAACCTTCACAAACTCTTTGTTAATTGGTGTAACATTGGTGATATAAAAGCTTTCATTCGCCTTCGCACTGGCTGTAAAACTCATTACATCTCCTGAGCCGTTATTAAGCTTAGAGTTATATATACTTGTCATATCTCCGTTTATCTTCAATGTGTAATTTGCTCCATCCAGGAAATCCTTTTCCTTTACAAAAATAGAAACCGCATTATCATATGGAGCCAATACTTTAATAGTTGTTGATGAAAAACTTCCCTTTACAAAAGATTTATCTCCATCGAGTATTTCATAATACATTGGTAATTCTACATTCATGCTGATTGGATGTGTAAAGAAAACATTTATGACATTTTTACTAACAGCTTCGACTTTATTGATCCTGAAAAAAGTTGAATTTACCTCAACATTTTGATAACCTGTAAAGGATCCTATAATACTATTCCTATTTCCATCCAAATCTACTATATCAGAGATCTTAACAGTATAATTCTTTTTGGGAATCTGAGCTGATGTTGTAACTATTACTTCATCGCTGGACTGTGACTTGATTTTAACAGTCAATTTAGATGTCTGACTTTGTGAATCATAAATCTCAATTTTTGCATCAGTCAATGCTTCTATGCTTTCATTAAATTTTATTTTTATGGTATTTGCGTCAATAACACTAATATTAGTAATTGCAGTAATTATCGGATCTTCTATAAGGCCTTCTTCCACAGCCGTCGTCCTGTCAACGATATTAAGGCTAATTAAATTATCCAGAACAGTAACTTTAGTTTCTCTGTTTACTCTGTCAAGCGAATTATACAGTACATCCACAACCGCGCTTCTTTTATAGTTAATATTATCTTTGTCCATATACTGATAATTTGGATCATCTATAAGGCCGACATCATAAGACTTCTGCAAGACATTACTCCAGGTAAAGTGAGTATTATATTTATATCCCAGTACCCCAAGTACCAATTTTAAAAAGGCCTTTTCACTGATATTATCATTTGGTTTATATGTTCCATCCGGGAACCCGCCTATAATACCCAATTGGCTGCAATATCCTATGTAAGGAGCGTACCATGCATTATTTTCTACATCCATATAGTCCGCAACAGACCATTTAGCTTTGTTCGCAAGTACCTCTGTTTCTTTACCCATTAAGCGTACAATAAAAGTCGCTACCTCACTTCTTCGCAACTGTCCATCAAGGTTAAAATCAACTCCATCTCCCATAAGGACAGTCAGCCTGTTTAATGTCTTAACTTTATCATTTACAGTATTAGCCTGCACTGAGTATACCGTCAATGTCATGGTCAACAATACACACAAGATCGTTAAAAGTGCTATTGCTTTTTTCAGTTTCATATTCACATCACCTTTCTTATAATATATTTTAATTATACCACAAGTCTGGTAAATTCCATGGCATGTAATACAAGTGTAAATAAAATGACATTGTGGCAAAAATAACTCCAATAGACAACTATATTGCAAATAATGCCCTTGAGGGATTTCTCTCTCAAGGGCATTATTTCTTTTACCATCTTTTGATGTCAGACTTTAATGTCATTCATCATATCGATTGTTTCTTGCAATTACTTCTGAGCAAATACTACTGCTGCAGCATCTCCGTCGTGGAGCTGTCCAGTGATCGTTGTCAGAGCCTCAGTAACTGTTCCGAGGAAGTCAACTGAACCCTGTCCGTTGAGTGTCATTCCCGGAGAAACTGTGATTACAAATCTGTCGATATAAGCGGCACTTGAATCAGCTACTGTAGCATCACCAAGTTTTGTTACTACTGCGATGTCACCATCAACGAGAGCTGTAGTACCATTGATCTTGATTTCAAG